>JAGWWA010000110.1 GCA_018970605.1 Planctomycetota bacterium
GCCTGAAAAAGTTACAGGCCTCATCCCACGCGCCAGCCTTCCTGGCCGGCACGGTTTCGCCAAACGCCGCGACCGGGCGTGAAGCTGGGGAAGCCATGAGGGCTGGAGGGCTCCGGTCTCGGAATCCCGGCGAACCCCCGGTATTGGCACGCCGTATGCAGCAGGAATCACCGACGACGCGACGCGTCGCCGCCCTTCCAAGGAGCACCGCCATGAACGCCACGACCGCCCGCCCCGCCCCGCAGTCTTCCCGCACGACGATCCTGCTCTCGACGCAGGTCGCCGACGAGACCTGCACGGTTCGCGCGACTCCGGTCTGGCCGATCGCCGAGGTGCTCGACTTCGACGAGGCCTTCGACGACCTCGCCGCGGCGGACGCCGACCTCGACCCGCGACTGGTCGCCGACGCGATCGAGTCGCGAATGATCGCCTCCCCGCGGCTCCGCCGCCGCCAGAAGTCCGTGAGTTCGCGGGCGATGTTCTACGCCGGCGGCTGATTCCAGCGGCGACAACCTCCCAGCTCCACAAAGCCCCGAGCGGCAACGAGGGGATCCACGGTCGCTTCAACCACCGGCCGCTCCCCATCAATAGACGCCCTTCCCCTCGCTCGCGCTCGGGGCTTCCTGACGGGCGATCCACGGCATCGGCACGGCCAGTGAAAGGCTGCCGAAAGCACGCACCACCCGCCGGGGCATTTCCCACGTGCGGGCGGAATCGCGTACATTCTCGCACGCCGCGGCGTGCGTCCGCGGCGGCCTCCCCGCATCCGAAGGAACGCGCCGCATGTCCCTCGCCGAAGCCTCCCGCGACACCACTCCCGGCCGCTGGCACGCCCTCGCCGACCGCGTGCTCGCCGGCGGCTCGATCGACCGTGACGACGCCCGGGCGATCCTCGAATCAAGCGATGTCGAACTGCTCGACCTGCTCGCCGCGGCCTACCGGGTTCGACACCGGCATTTCGGCACCACCGTGCAGCTCTTCTTCCTCATGAACGCCAAGAGCGGCCTCTGCCCCGAGGACTGCAGCTACTGCTCCCAGTCGAAGGTCTCGGACGCCGAGATCCCGCGCTACAACCTCCTCTCCGCCCCCAAGCTGATGGAGGCGGCCAAACTCGCGTCGGAGCGGCAGTCGAAGACCTTCTGCATCGTGATCTCGGCCCGCGGCCCGACCCAGCGGGAGATCGACTTCGTCTGCGAGATCACGCCGCGCATCAAACAGGAATACGGCCTCAACATCTGCGCCTGCCTCGGACTCCTCACACCCGAACAGGCCAGACAGCTCGCCGCCGCGGGCGTTGACAAGGTCAACCACAATCTCAACACCGGCGAGCGATACTACGGCGAGGTCTGCACCACGCACACCTACGCCGATCGTGTAGCCACCCTCGCCGCCTGCCGGTCGGCAGGGCTGCAACTCTGCAGCGGTGGCATCATGGGGATGGGGGAGCGGCACGACGACCTGATCGACATGGCGTTCGAACTGCGGGCGCTCGAGGTCGAGTCGATCCCGCTCAACTTCCTCAACTCGATCGACGGCACGCCGCTGGAGCACGTCAATCGGCTCACGCCCCGCGACTGCCTTCGCGGCCTGGCGATGATGCGACTGGTGAACCCGACGGCGGAGATCCGGATCGCCGGCGGCCGCGAACTCCACCTCGGCAGCCTCCAGGCCCTCGGCCTCTATGCCGCCAACTCGATGTTCGTGGGCGACTACCTGACCACCAAGGGCCAGTTGCCGGAGGCCGATTACCGGATGATCGAGGATCTGGGTTTCACGATCACCCGCGGCTCCGAGGCGGCCGAACCGAGCCCGGCGATCTGAGGCGGCTCACACGTGATCGTCGCGCTCGAAGACGCGGCGGTTGGTGGCGGGTCACCCCACGCCTCACGGCGTTGGGCTTGAACGAATGGATGCGGGAGAATCACGGGTGTCCCGTGGCAGCTGCGCGCAACCGCTTGGCTTCCACGACACGGGGAGTCGGACCAGCTCAGGGCTGCCCATGCCCTCGAGCGGGCTATGGGAGCAAGCGCAGCCCGGAGGGCGAAGCGCCGCGGACATGCAGTGAGCGGCGGGCAGGATGCCCGCCGCGAACGTCCAGCGAGAGGGCATGGGCAGCCCTGAGCGGCGCACCATGCGAAGGCCCCCATCGCTTACGCGATTGGGCTTCCTGGCAAGACGAACGTCCAGCGAGAGGGCATGGGCAGCCCTGAGCAGCGCACACCAACAGCACGCGGCTGTTCAGCCCTCGCCGGCGGAGCCCAGGCTCGTGAGGAGTTCGGCCATCTCGGCGGCGGCGTGTGCCTCACCGGCCTCCCGCGCCACGTCGATGCCCTCGCGGAGCGCCCGACGGGCGTCGTCGATCCGCCCATGCCTGACGAGGTGCTGCCCGGCCATGTGAAAAGCCGGCACGTAGGGGGGCGATTCCCGCGCGAGTTGCTCGAGGATCTCGAGGCCCGCCTCCCATTCGCCACCCGACTCCAGTTCCAGGGCCAGGCTGTACCGCAGAAACACATCCTGCGGATCGTCCTTCAGCATCGCCTCGATCTTCTCTCGCCTCGAACCACTCATTGTTCTCCCTCCTCACGCAGGTCTTTCTGTGGATCGACCGCGTTGTCGGCGGTCACCTCGATGCGACTGATCGTACGCGGCGGCGGGCCATGGACGACCACCAGGCTGCGATCCGAAACCGCGGCCAGCGCCTGCGGATCGTCGAGTGGGGCCACGCATGTCGGCCTCACCGCCTGCCTGTCATCCCGAAACACCGCATCGAGCCGCCAGAGGCCGGCGGGTTGCGGAACGGGGCCGGCCACCGCGCCGGTGATCACCCAGAGCGACGAGCCATCGCGGGCGAAGGCCACGCCCCGGACGTCGGCCAGCCCGGTGTCGAGTCGGAGCAGTTCGCGGCCGCCATGCCCCGCGGAGACAAGGCTGGCCGTTCCCTCGTGCACCACAGCCTCGATCGTGACGAGTTCGTCTGCGGGGCCGACCGCCACGGCGACGGGGCGGCTGGCGGCTCCGCCTGCCCGTGGCTCGTCCGGCCGCCGTCGAACCCCCGGGCCTGCAAAGGCCATGCGCATCACCGGAGGGTGCGGCGGCGGCAGGCCGGTCACCGCAAACCAGCTGCGGATTCGGCTCGCGGCCATCGCGACCGTCTCGGGGCCGTCACCGCGTCCAAGCGGGACCTCCTGCAAGGGCTGGGCCGGATCGGCCGGTTCACCCGGCCGCGCCCGATACGTCTGGAGCGACCAGTCATCGCCGCTCCTGCAGACCACCGCGATGATGTCGCCGGGCAACGCGGTCAGCGACACCGGCTGTGGCCGGCCCTCCGCCGCGGGCGCCACGACATCGCGACGGCGGCCCCCGACGAACGGCTCGATGGCGACGACGCTGCGTCGCGACTCGTCGATCCCGAAGACGGTCTGCCCGTTCGGCGACGTCGCGAGGCCCGAGATGCCTCCCGCCTCGATCTCGAGCGGCGTCACGATCACGGGGCCGGCTCCGACCGTGGAACACGCAGCCGCCACGAGCCAGACCGCCAGGCCGCCGCGTCCCATCGCCGTCAGCCCGACACGGCAGGAAGGCCGTGCGCCGCCTCCCAGGCCGCGATTTCATCGGTATGGCGGAGTGAGAGACCGATGTCGTCGAGCCCCTCGAGCAGGCACTGGCGACGGAACGGATCCACCGTGAACGATCTCGAGAAGCCGGCATCGTCGGCGACCGTGCAGGCCTTCAGATCGACCGTGAGTCGGTACTGCCCCCCGGCTGCCGCCGCGGCGGTCGCCCGTTTGAAGAGTTCCTCCACGTCGGCCTCGTCGAGACGGATCGGCACCATCCCGTTCTGGAAGCAGTTGTTGAAGAAGATGTCGGCGAACGTCGGGGCGATCACCGCGCGAAAGCCGTAGTCGGCCAGCGCCCACGGCGCGTGCTCGCGGCTGGAACCGCAGCCGAAGTTCCGCCGGGCGAGCAGCACGCTCGCCCCGGTCGCCGCGGGCTTGTTGAGTTCGAACTCCGGATTCGGCCCGCCGTCGGGCAGAAACCGCCAGTCGAAGAACAGGAACTGGCCGAAGCCGGTCCGCTCGATCCGCTTGAGAAACTGCTTGGGAATGATCTGGTCGGTGTCGACGTTGGCCCGGTCGAGGGCCGCGACGACGCCGGTGTGCGTGGTGAAAGGCTGCATGGCACTCGGACTCCTACTTGTACTGCCAGGTGCGGACGTCGACGAAGTGGCCGCTGACGGCCGCCGCTGCGGCCATCGCCGGCGATACGAGGTGGGTGCGGCCCCCCTTCCCCTGCCGGCCCTCGAAGTTGCGGTTGCTCGTCGAGGCGCACCGCTCCTGCGGGGCGAGCGTGTCGGGATTCATGCCCAGGCACATGCTGCAGCCCGCCTCCCGCCAATCGAATCCCGCTTCCCGAAACACGCGATCGAGCCCCTCGGCCTCGGCCTGACGCTTCACGCGACCGCTGCCCGGCACGACCATCGCCCGCACCGTCGAAGCCACGCGATAGCCGCGGACGACGCTCGCCGCCGCCCGCAGGTCCTCGATCCGGCTGTTGGTGCAGGAGCCGATGAAGACGCGGTCGAGCGGGATGTCGACGATTCGCGTGCCACCGGTGAGCCCCATGTACTCGAGCGCGCGTTCCGCGCTCGAGCGGTCGTTCGGATCGGCAAACCTGCCGGGATCGGGAACCGTGGCGTCGACGCCGGTGACCTGCGCCGGGTTCGTGCCCCAGGTGACCTGCGGCACGACGTCGGCCGCCTTGAAGATCTCCACCCGGTCATACGAAGCCCCCGGATCGCTCGGCAGTTTCTCCCAGCGGGCCACGGCGGCGTCGAAGGCGGCCCCCTTGGGCGCGAGGTCACGACCGCGGAGGTAGTCGAAGGTGACCGCGTCGGGAGCGATCATTCCGGCCCTCGCCCCGGCCTCGATCGACATGTTGCAGACCGTCATCCGCTGCTCCATGCCAAGACTGCGGATGCATTCGCCTGTGTACTCGATGACGTGCCCGACGCCCCCTTCGGTGGAGAGCCGGCCGATCAGGTAGAGCACGATGTCCTTGGCCGTCACGCCCGCTGGCAGCAGCCCCTCGACGCGGACCTCGAGCGACTTCGGCTTCGCCTGGCGGAGCGTCTGCGTCGCGAGGACATGCTCCACCTCGCTCGTGCCGATGCCGAAGGCCAGCGACCCGAGGGCGCCGTGCGTGGCGGTATGGCTGTCACCGCAGACGATCGTCATGCCCGGCTGGGTGATGCCGAGTTCCGGTCCGATCACGTGCACGATCCCCTGATCGACGTCGTCCAGATCGAAGAGCCGCACGCCAAACTCGCGGCAGTTGGCCCGCAGGGTGTCGATCTGCTGCTTCGAGATGGGATCGGCGATCGGGAGGCGGCGGTCGCTCGTCGGCACGTTGTGATCCGGCGTCGCGAACGTCGCCTCGGGGCGGCGGACCTTGCGGCCGGCGATCCGCAGGCCTTCGAAGGCCTGCGGGCTGGTCACCTCATGGACGAGGTGGCGGTCGATGTAGAGCAGCGGCAGCTCGCCAGCAGGCGAGCAGACCACGTGGTCGTCCCAGATCTTGTCGAGCAGCGTGCGTGCGGTGGTGGGCATGGCGGGATGAAGGCGGAGGAAAACGTCGTCACCGGGCCTCGTACTTTACCAGACGAACGGAGGGAGATACGGAGGCGCCGGTTTTCACTCGCGTGGCGGTTCGGCAAGGTCTGACGGGCGTCCCGCCGTCCTTCCAGCGTGCCCCCCGTGGACGCCGATCCCACCCGAGGAGGGCCGGGGGGTCCTCGGTGTCGCCGAACTCGGGGGCTGTCATGGGCCGGCTGGGCATGATCCGTTCGCTGTGGCTCACCCGGCTCTCGAAGCCGGCGGGGGAACGGCCCATCTACCGGCACGCCCTGAAGGCTCCGCCCCGGCGAATCCTCGAACTCGGCGTGGGAACGCTCGCTCGGACGGAGCGGCTGCTGGAGGTGGCGACCTCGGCCACTCCTGCGGCCGACCTGACCTACGTGGGCCTCGACCGCTTCGAGAGCCGTGCCCCGACCGACCCACCGGGCGTGTCGCTCAAGCAGGCCCACCAGCGGCTCCATGGCAAGGCCCGTGTGCAGCTGGTGCCGGGCAACATCGACTCGGCGCTCGCCCGCGTCTGTAACCACCTCGGGGTCTTCGACCTCGTGGTGATCTCGGCCGCCAACGACGAGCGACACCTCTCACGGTGCTGGTTCTTCCTGCAGCGCGTCACCGGGCCGCAGACCACGGTCTTCATCGAATCGGCCTCGGCCTGGACCGTGCTGCCGAAATCGAAGATCGACGAGATGGCCGCGAAGGCCGTACTCTCCCGAGCCGGCTGATCGGCACTCCACGTCGTCGTCGCCCACGCGCTCTCGCTGGACCGTCGCGTCTCGCCAGCATGCCCCCATCGCTTACGCGATTGGGCTTCCTGAGTTCAAAGCTCGGGGCTGCCCGTGCCCGGGAGCCGGCGTTGATGACGAGCGAAGCCATGGATGGCGGAGCGAAGTCAGCATCGAGCGAGCGAAGGCCCGGAAGGCCGTAGCGAGCGTCCGGCGATGGGCATGGGCAGTCCCGAGCGGCGCAGCGGGGCCAGCATGCCCCCATCGCTTACGCGATTGGGCTTCCTGAGTTCGAAGCTCGGGGCTGCCCGTGCCCTCGAGCGGGCTGTGGGAGCAAGCGAAGCCAGGATGGCGAAGCGCAGCGGACACGCAGTGAGCCGAGGCCGGGAGGGCCGAGGCGAACGTCCAGCGAGAGGGCATGGGCAGTCCCGAGCGGCGCAGCGGAGCCAGCGTATGCCCCATCGCTCACGCGATTCGTGCGCCCTGGGTCACTTCGCCCGGATCTTCGCGAGTGCCGCAGCGGCTGCCTCACGAACCTGCTTCACCGAGTCTTCCTCGGAGACAAGCTCCAGGATCGGGATCGCCGACGCAGCGGACGGGCCGATGTCGCCGAGCGCCACGGCAGCCTCCAACCGCACCATCTCCCGATCGCCGCGGAGCGCCCGCCGCAGCATCGGGATCGCGGCCTCGAACTGCGAGCCGTCGTCCGGCTTGATCTTCAGGCCCGCCCACGTGGCCACCGTGGCCAGCAGTTCGTCGTCCGACGAGGCGAGTTCGCGAAGCACCGGCGCCGCGGCAGCCGCCGCCGGACCGATCTTGCCGAGGGCGTAGGCGGCGGCATACCGCAGGCCGTCAACCGCCGATGGATCTGTAACCATCTTCTGCAGGTGCGGAACCGCGTCGGCCGCATCGGCGCCGATGGCGGCGATGGCCACCGCGGCATCGCCCCGGCACTGCGGATCCGCATCGCCGAGTGCTGTGATGAACTCGGCCAGGGCCGGCTTGGCGGCAGGGCCAATTGCCGACAGGATCTCCATCACGTTGAGTCGGATCGCCGGGTCGGCAAGTTTCGTCCGCAACGCGGGCACGGCCGCCCCGCCGAGGCGGATAAGCGCAGCACCCGCCGCCCGGCCGGTGTCGAGATCTGGATCGGCCAACAGGCTCACGAACTCAGCCGCGACCTGCTCGCGCACGTCGCCACCGAGCGAGCCCGCAAGATCGGAGAGCCCGTTCACGCAGGCGGCGCGGGCCTCGGGATCTGGATCGGTGAGTCCCTTGCGAAGCCGGGTGACGGCGGCGTCCACCAGCGACGCGTCATCGGGATGAATGCGGGCGAGCGCCCAGGCCGCCACGCTCCCCAGAAACGGATCGGTGCCGGCGGCAACCTTCTTCAGGCTCTCGTCGCCGGCCGCAGCCTTCATGCGGCCGAGGGCGAAGGCGGCGGGAAGCCGCAGGGCCGCATCGTCCGATTCGAGCGCCTTGACCACCAT
>JAGWWA010000111.1 GCA_018970605.1 Planctomycetota bacterium
AGCCAGTGGAAGGCTGCGTAGAGCCGGGCCGCGAGCATTCGCTCCCGGTATCCGTCGGGCGGTGATCCGCCCCAGCGGGCCTCCACGTACGTCCCCTCCATCTCCACGATGTTCTCGGGGTGCCAGTCGTAGGTGAACACCGCCAGATCGATCTCCGCCGGACCGATGGCCGCCGTCTCCCAGTCGATCGGGAGGATCCGGCCGTCGCTCCAGAGCGCGTTCCGGGTGGTGAACTCGCCGTGGATCACGGTGGGCGGCGCCGCCACGAGCAGCGGGATCCGCTCGCGATACGCGTCCGCCACCCTCCCGAGCCACGGGCATTCGACAGCGAATGGAGCCGCATGCTCACACGTCCGCGCGAGCCACATGTCGTAGAGGTCGGCATCGTAGCGGTGCAGGAAGCCCCAGCGTGAATCATTCAGCCGCGGCTCAGCCCAGGCGTGAAACGAGGCCAGCCAGCGAATGAGCGTGTCAACCGCGGCAGGATCGGTCGATTTGCCGACCGGCACGGCGTCGGGATAGAACCGCATCACGAGCACATGCTCGCCCGTCTCGACGTCGATGAAACCGCCGTACACGCGGGGCGAGTCGAGGGGACAGGGCCCGAGCACGTCGGCATAGACGCGGGCCTCGTGGCCGAGGCCGTAGTGCGGCGTCGGCGGCGTGAGCTCGCGGCCGTGGGCGAACTTGCAGAGCAGCTGCTCGCGGTGGCCGTCGGCAAACCGCACCTGCACGATGTCGGCCACGTAGCTGCTCACCCGCGGGTTCTCCCGGCGATGCACGATCCGCAGCGGGCCGTGCGTCGCAATCTCGGCGGCGAGCACCTCGCCGAGCCCGCGCTTCAGCGCGGCCCGCGAGGGGCGGTCGATCGAAAAGGATGTCGATGGTTCGGGCATGGGTATCGTTGCCTCGCGGCGAACCTACCACGCGGCTCCCACGGCCACGAGCCGCCCGGCCCGGAGTGCCGCCCCGGCGGGCAGCGGGTATCCTCGGGGGATGAGGATCTGCCTGATCTCGCAGGAATATCCCCCGGAGACCGCGTGGGGCGGCGTGGGCACACAGACCTGGGTGAAAGCCCGGGCACTGGCGCGACTCGGCCACGAGGTGCACGTGCTGGCCTGCTCGGCCCGGGAGCAGCAAGGGATCCGCACGGAGGTTCACGACGGCGTGACCGTGCACCGCATCCAGCCACCGGGGCACGACTTTCCGGTCTATGGCAAGCCGCTGTGGATGCTCGGCTGGACGTGGCTCGTGGTGCAGACGCTCGACGAACTCATGGACCGGCACCGATTCGACGTCCTCGACTTCCCCGAGTTCGGCGGCGAGGGCTTCGGCTATCAGATCGACCGCACGCGGTGGAACTGGGCCGCCGTGGTGGTGCAGGTGCACGGGCCGATGGCGATGTTCATCGAGACGATGCAGTGGCCGCAGCCCGGCAGCCGGCTCCGCGAACTCGGCACCTTCATGGAGGGTTTCTCGCTGCGGCACGCCGATGCGATCATGGCCAGCGGCAGCGGCGTGGCGGAGGTCGTGGCCCGCACCTACGGCATCGCGCGGGAGCGCATCGACGTCGTCCACTGCGGCGTCGATGTGGGCATGTTCTCGCCCGCGCCGGCGCCCGGCATCCGCGCCGAGCGGCCCACGGTGCTGTTCGTCGGCAAGATGGTGAAGAACAAGGGGCCGCTGGTGATGGCCGAGGCGGTGCTCGCCCTCCGCCCGAGGTTTCCCGACATCCACGCCATCTTCATCGGCGAGGGGCTCCACGTGCCCAACATGATCCGCGAGCGGTTCACCGAAGCGGGCGCCCTCGACAACCTCGACCTGCTCGGGTTCGTCGATCTCGACCACCTCCCCGACTTCTACCGTCGGGCCCACGCCTTCGTGGCGCCGGCCGAATACGAGGGCTTCGGCGCGGTCTACATCGAGGCTCAGGCCTGCGGCTGCCCCGTGATCGCCAGCACCTCAGGAGGCGGCTCCGAAGCGGTGGCCGACGGCGAGACGGGCTTTCTCATTCCGTACGAAGACGTCTCAGCGGCCACGGCCTGCCTCGAACGGCTGCTCGGCGACGCCGACCTCCGCCATCGGATGGGCGACGCCGGCATCCGCCGCGTCCGCGAGACGTTCGCGATGGATCGCTACATCGAGAAGGTGGTCGCGGTGTACGAGCGGGCCGTGGCCTTCTCGCAGGGCCTGGACGACGACGACAAGGACCACACCGACTGGGAATCGCCCCATCTCCCCGGAAAGCATCGCCGTGAGGACTGGTAGGCATTTTTCGATTCCCGAGAGACCGGCTGACCTCCGCTCGCTCTGGGCCGCGGCCGCCCCGCTCGACGAGGCCACGCGGCCACGATGGCTCGAGGCCGAGGACGACGACGGCGACTTCCGTCACGCGGGGTGCGTGTCGCTCGCCGGCCTCGACGCCGCCGCCCGCGCCGCGGCCATGGCGGAGTTCAACGATCTCGAATACGCGCGGCTTGTCGTCGAGGAGGATCCACGGCGGCCCGACGTCCACCACGTCTACGTCCGCACGCCACCGGTGGAGCCAGTCTGGAGCATCGGCATCCGCACCGGCGCATCTCCCTGGTCGCTCGCCCCGACGCCGGATGAGGAGCCCGTGCTCACCGCCGCCCACGTGACCGACGTGGCGGCCGCTTCGGTGGCCGATCCGTTCCTGCTCCACCGCGACGGCCGCTGGCAGATGCTCTTCGAGGTGGAAGACTGGCTGGCCCGGAAGGGCGCCATCGGACTGGCCATGAGCGACGACGGCATGCGGTGGCGATACGAGCAGATCGTGCTGGCGGAGCCCTTCCATCTTTCATACCCCTTCGTCTTCGAGGCCGATGGCGATGTCTGGATGACGCCGGAAACAACGCAGGTCGAGGCGGTGCGGCTCTACCGGGCGCGGCGTTTTCCGCACGACTGGGAGCACGTCGCCGATCTGCTCGCGGGCGAGCCCTTCGCCGACCCCACGCCCTTCCGGCACGACGGCCGCTGGTGGCTGTTCACCGAGACGAGCGGCGACCGCAACGACACGCTGCGGCTGTTCGGGGCCGACCGGCTCACGGGCCCCTGGCGGGAGCATCCGGCAAGCCCGGTCGTTCGCGGCGACGCGATGCACGCCCGCCCGGCCGGGCCGGTGATCGCCGCCGACGGCCGGCTCGTGCGACTCGCGCAAAACTGCCTGCCCGCCTACGGCACCGACGTCCGCGGCGTGGAGATCACCCGGCTCGCGTCCACCGACTACGCCGAGCGACCGCTCGCCGGGCCGTCGCTTCTTCGGCCGGCGGGCCGCGGCTGGAACGCCCACGGCATGCACCACCTCGCCGCGGCCCGCGCGCCCTTGGGATCGTGGCTGGCCGCGACCGACGGCTGGCGGTTGGAGGGCGAGCCATGACCCCTTCCACCCCGGCCGCCTTGCCGACCGACGAGGCACTCGCCGCCGCGCTGAGGCCGCTGTTTGCGTTGACGACCGGCGCCGACAATGCCGTCGTGGTCGGCCGGCGGCCGAACGCCTACACGAGTTCGTCGCAAAGCGAGGTGGTGACGATCCGCGATCCGGCGGGCGACCACCACAACTACCTCGTGAAGTACGACCGCGGCGGACTCGAGTCGGCGCCGTCGTGCCGCCACGGCATCGCCTACTGCGGCCGCGTCTACGACGCGCTCCTCGCCACGCTGCCGCTTCGCCATCTCCGCACACTCGGCACGATCCGCGTCGGCCCGACGGGCCTCACGGCACTCGTCATCGAACATCTCGACGACTCCTTGCGCGTGGGCGAGGCACCGGAGGTGTCGGGAATCCTGGCCGCGGCCGAATGGTGCGGTTGCTTCCACCACCTCGCCGAGCCCCGGCGGACCGAGCCAGCCCTCGGCTTTCTCGTCCGCTACGATCGCGACTACTACCTGGCCTGGGCCGACAGGGCCGAACGGTTCGCCGCCGGCCGAAGTACCACCTGGCTTGGCCGAGCCTGCGCGGCCTTCCGCGAGATGACCGGCGACCTCTCCGCCGCGCCGACGACGATCATCCACGGCGAGATGAGCCCCCAGAACGTGCTCTGGCGAAACGGCGAGATCTACCCCGTGGACTGGGAGTCGGCGGCCATCGGCCCCGGCGAGATCGACATCGCCGCATTGCTCTTCGGCTGGCCGGAGGAGACGGTGGCCCGCTGCATCGAGGCCTACTGGGAGGCCCGCCGAACGCCGCGGCCGGCGGCGTTTCCCACACGCTGGGCCGCCGCCACGCTCTACACCGCCCTCCGTTGGCTGCCGCCGCCCGGTACCGGCGACGACCCGCGGTTCAGCCTCGCGCTCGACCGTCTCCGCGAGACAGCCAAGGCGCTTGGCATCATCTGAAGGGCCACTCTGGACAAGCATCCCGCGGCAACTCGGCACCTCACGGTAGCTCGGCATCTCACAGCAGCTCGGCATCTCACGGCAGCTCGGCATCTCACGGTAGCTCGGGGCTGCCCGTGCCCTCGAGCGGGCTATGGGAGCAAGCGAAGCCAGGATGGCGAAGCGCAGCGGACATGCAGAGAGTCGAGGCCTGGAGGGCCGAGACGAACGTCCGACGAGAGGGCATGGGCAGCCCCGAGCGGCGCAGCGGACAGGCCCCCATCGCTTACGCGATTGGGCTTCCTGACAACGAGACGAACGTCCGACGAGAGGGCATGGGCAGCCCCGAGCGGCGCGGCGGACAGGCCCCCATCGCTTACGCGATTGGGCTTCCTGACGACGAGACGAACGTCCGACGAGAGCGATTGGCCACCGCGAAGGCCGCGACGAGCCCGCCGACCACGACCGCCGTCACGTCCGGTTCCGGCACGGCGGCGATGCTTCCCGCCGCATCATACGAGCCCGCGTTCACGAGATCGGTGGACATGACGTCCGCGATGTCGAGCACGTCCAGCACCCCGTCGTAGTTGAAGTCGCCATCCGACCACGTGGCAGCCACGCCGGCATTGAACTTTCCACTGCTCAGAATGTTGGCGATGTCGAGGATGTCGATGACCCGGTCGAGGTTCGTATCGCCCGGGGCCGCGTAGGCGAATGACACGGAGCCGTTGCCGCCGTCGAGCCACCCAACCGCCCGCGCGCTGCCTTGCTTGAGCGCCGACGCCGCGGCGCTCGAGGTGATCCCCGATGCCCCCGTCCACGCACCATCCCCCCGGCCAGCCCTGAGCGCCGCCAGGAGGCCCGACTGCGACAGCCCGCCTGCGACGGTGATCATGCCGGTGCCGACGTCCACGAGTCCGCCGGCTGTGGGCTTGAGGCCGCCGATGGTCGCCTGCAGTCGCGGAGCGAGGGTGAGGGTTCCGCCGGCCAGGGGCGAGATCGTGCTGGCCGCGAGCG
The DNA here is from genome assembly GCA_018970605.1 of Planctomycetota bacterium. GTDB lineage: Bacteria > Planctomycetota > Planctomycetia > Pirellulales > UBA1268 > QWPN01. Next base: position 5,353 of record JAGWWA010000111.1, read on the forward strand.
CCCCGGCATGGGTGAGGTGCAGTGTGCCCTGGAGAATCGACGTGGAACCGCTCACCGTGTTGGCCGCGTCCAACACCATCGTGCCGGCGCCCGTCTTTCGCACGGGAAGGGTGCCGACGATGAGCGAACGCCCGACGGCCGCCTGCGACAGCGTCCCGCCGGCCGCCGCGAACAGTTCGATCGGGGCCAGATCGACCCGGTAGTAGTCGGCGATTGCCAGCCCCATGTCGGCACCCAGACGCCGATAGTCGTCGGGCGTGTTGGGGACGCCGGCCACCGGCCCCAGCTGGTAGCCGCCCTCGAAGGTGATCGCCATGACGGAGTCCCAGGTGGGCTGGATCGAGTAGCGGTCATTCATCATCGACTCCACATAGGACCGCCCGGAGAGCGTGGACTGCGGGTCGGTGGTTCGCAGCGCCCCGAACGCACTGCGGCCCTTGAAGGCGGCGACCCAGCGATCCTCAAGGGCCCTCACCTCCGCGGTTACGCCGGCCGTCGGATACCCCGCCTGGTGCACGAAATGAAACGGGTAGTCTTCGTTGTGCGAGGCGTGCAGGTTGAGCAGCATGCTGATCGGATTCGCGCCGGGAGCCGCGGCCGTTCCCATGAACTCCTCGATCTTCCCGCGGAGCGCCACGATCTCCGGGACCGTCGAGGTGTAGGGCGAGGCCCACTGCGTCTCGAGGTTCACGCTCGTGGAGGTCGTGCGGTAGTTGCCCAGGGCCACGCCGTCGGGATTGGCCATGGTCACCACGTTGAAGATGGTGTGGCCCAGCAGCGTGCGTGCCTCGTCGCTCCCGCCGGCGAGCCAGCCGACGAGGCCCTCCGCGGAAAACGACGCCGGCGTCTCCGAAGGGTGGACCGCCGCATGCACCCACACCCGCTGCTTTCCCGCATCGGGCACCGAAGGGTCCGTCAGGGTGTGCATGACGATGCCGCGGCCCTGCCCCGACCGGCCAATGGTCTCCTCCTTCACGAACGGGTTGCCCGCGAGCGACGCGCGGAAGCGGTCGTACATCCCGAGCGTGTAGGGAAAATACTTGGCGAGCCGGATCGAACTCACTCCCGGCGGCGTCGTGATCGTGAACGACTGGGTCTGCGAGGCGTAGGTCGGCACCACCGCCGGCACCCGCTGGTAGGTCAGGCCGCCGTCGAGGCTCCACACCGGAGTGATCGCATCGGTGTACCCGGCCTTGGTGATCGACATGGCGAGGGTCGAGCCGGCGGCGGCGTCGAGCCCGTCGATCGCGAAGTGCCACCACCGCCGAAAGCTCGTTCCCAGGCTCGCGTTGCCGTTGTCGTCCCTCATGGGGGCGGTGATCCGCCATGAGCCGGCGCCGGACGTCACCACGACGCCGGCCGTGTCGATGTTCATCGACTCGTTGGGCAGCGTGCGGACACTCGGCGCCGCGGTCGCCGGCGCCGCAATCGCGACCGCCAGCATGAACGCCGCGAATCCACGTTTGTTCCGCCCCATGCTGCCACCCTACGACACCACGAAGTGCGGGCACGCTGAAGCCCCAAGTATATGCGGCGTCGGCGCGTCCCCAGGAAGCCCAATCGCGTAAGCGATGGGGGCACTGCCGGGATTCAGGAAGCCCAATCGCGTAAGCGATGGGGGCCTTGCCGGGATTCAGGAAGCCCAATCGCGTGAGCGATGGGGGCCTGTCGGCTCCGCCACGCTACTCGGGGCTGCCCATGCCCGTCGCCGGACGCTCGCTACGGGCATCCTGCCCTGCGCTCGCTCGATGCTGACTTCGCTCCGCCATCCATGGCTCCGCTCGTCAGCAACGCCGGCTCCCGGGCACGGGCAGCCCCTCGCACCATCGCCCCTCGCACCATCGTCCCTCGCACCATCGTCCCTCGCACCATCGTCCCTCGCACCATCGTCCCTCGCACCATCGTCCATTACATGTGATTCCACGAGGAGGAACCGTCGGCCGGAGGCACGCGTAGAAGCCGGTGAGACGTGTGCCACGCACGACTTGCTCGGTACCGTTGGGGAAGAGAACTCACACGTCCCGCCGGCGCCGAGCATGGCTCCGGCCGGCTGTGGTGCCGTGACGACGCGCAGGGTTTTCGTGTGCGTTGTATGAGGCGGTACCACTTCCTCATCAGCGCCGTACGACGATCCGCGTGGTGCCGCCGTCCGGGGTGAGGTCGAACGTGGCCGTCTCCCGCCCGGCGGCTGCCTCGACCGTCAGCTCATAGCGACCCTGAAAGCCCCGAAAGGCCACCCGCCCTTCGGCGTCGGTCTCACCGTCGATCCGCGTGGCGAATCGGCGGTGGATCAGGTCGTGAAGTGCCTCATAGGCCGGCTTCGGTGAGCAGTCGTCCTCGAGGAGCGCGTTGTATGTCCGCGAGCGGACGCCGGGGCCCATGTCCCAGTGGTTGAT
>JAGWWA010000112.1 GCA_018970605.1 Planctomycetota bacterium
GTCGCCGAGATCCCGATGGCGGGCCTGCCGCACAGCCTCAATGCCGCCACGTCGGCGTCGATCGCGGTCTACGAATACTGCCGGCAGTGGCCGGTGGGAGGGGGAGCCCCATGACGCTCGTGGTCGGCACCGACGAGGCCGGCTACGGGCCGAACCTCGGCCCGCTCGTGATCGCCGCCACCGCGTGGGAAGCAGCGACCGATGCCGACGGCGTGGAGGGCGCGTTTGCGAGGGCGGCGGACGGCATCGACGGCCTGTGGGGCGACTCGAAGCGCATCTTTCGGGGCGGGGCCGGATTCGCAGCGCTTGAGCGCGGCGCGGTGGCGGGGGTCGCGGCCTGCGGTGGCGGCGTGCCCGATCGCTGGTCCGGCCTGCTGGCGGCGGTCGCCGCGTGTGATGGTGAGCCGGCCGAGTGGGCGGAGTCCGCGGAACGACTGCGGCTGCCACGCGAGATCAGCCACGATGACGCCGCCGCCGCTGCCGAAAAGGCCAATGGCACGCTCGTCGCAAGCGGCCTGCGGCTCGTTGCGGTCCGTTGCCGGCTCGTGCAGCCTCGCGAGTTCAACGCGCTGCTCGACACCGGCCTCAACAAGAGCGACATCCTCTCGCGGGCCACGCTCGACCTCGCCGCGCCCTTTGTGAACGCTGCGGCCGGCGAGTCGGTCGTGTGGTGCGACAGGCACGGCGGCCGTCGCCGTTACGCGCCGCTCGTGTCACGGGCGTTTGCCTCGCCGCTCGTGCAAGTGATCTCGGAGACGCCGGACTGGTCGGCCTACCGGCTTCCCTCGGCTTGCTGCCGGATCGAGTTTTCGGTGCGCGGGGAGTCGCGGCTGCCTGTGGCCATGGCGAGCATGACGGCGAAGTACGTCCGCGAACTCGCCATGGCGGCCTTCAACGCCTGGTGGGGCGGCCGGTGCGCGGGGCTCGAGCCCACCGCTGGGTATCCGGTCGATGCGGTGCGCTGGCGTCGGGACGCCGAGGCTTCCGTGCAGGCAGCGGGCCTCGGCTGGGACGATCTCTGGCGGAAAGCCTGACACGGACATCCAGGAAGCCCCGAGCGGGAGCGAGGGGATTGATGGTTGTGGATCACGAGGCTGTTTTGGCCGCAGGTGGTGATCCCCTCGCTGGCGCTCGGGGCTTTTTGTGCGACCCTCCGTCAGGAGGTGGCGGCGGGAGCGAGGGGATTGATGGTTGCGAATCGCGAAACTGTTTTGGCCGCAGGTCGTGATCCCCTCGCTGGCGCTCGGGGCTTTTTGTGCGACCCTCCGTCAGGAAGCCCCGAGCGGAAGCGAGGGGATGCGGGCTGGCAGCAGATCGCGGCGCGGCCTCCCGCCCTGTCGTGACGGAGACGCGCGGCCAGCCTGACCCGTCCGCTTGTTTGCCGCGGCTGCGGCCGCCACAATCGCTTCATTATGGCCGCGCTTACGACCCGCCTCTTCATCATCCGCCACGCAATCGCCGAGGATGTCTCACCCGACGGCGATGACTTCTCGCGGCGTCTCACCCGCAAGGGCAGCCGGCGGTTCGCGCGGCTCGTGAAGCGACTGGCCCGCGCCGGCATGGAGGTGGATGTGATCGCCACGAGCCCCCTGGTGCGGACCCGCCAGACCGCCGAGATCCTCTCCGACGGCCTACCCGGCCGGCCGCCCGTGGTGGTGGTCGAGGCCCTCGCACCGGGGTCCGACTGGCATCGCATCGTCGAATGGACCGTGGCTCAGGATGCCGCAACGGTCGCCTGGGTCGGCCATGCTCCGTGCGTCGGCCGGCTCGTGGCGGCGTCCATCGGCGATGGTTCGGCGGCGATTCGGATGGAGAAGGGTGCGGTGGCGGCGATCGCGTTTGCCGACGGTCTCGGTCACCCCGGCGATCTCGAATGGCTGGCCGTGCCGGATCTCTTCCGGCGGGCCTGATCGGCAGCCCGTCGGGGCGTGGCCGGCCTCTGGTTCATGCTTACAATGTCCCACCGGCGGTGCCGTCGTGGCGGAACGATTGGCCGGGTCGATGAGTTGGTGGGTCTTCATCGGAGAACGTGACGTGGCAAGGCTGGCTTTCGGGAGTGATTGGTGTCGCACGTCTGCCGTCGTGGTGGTTCTCGGCAGCCTTGGGCTCGCAGTCGGCTGTGCGCCGGCCGGTGGTCCGATCGCCCGCGAGGATGTGGTCGAGATCGAGACGATCGAGATGGCACCCGCCGCCGGTGGAACGCCGGCCACGTCGCCGGCTGTGGACACGGCCCAGGCGATCGACGCCTCGCGGCAGGATGTCGATGCCCGCGCGGCAGCGGCCGACTCGGCGATTGCCGAGGCGGCGCAGCGGGTGGCAACTCCCGAGATCTCCTCGACCGGGAAGCCGCCGCTGGCGGAGCCCGCTGCTGATCCGAAGTCGCAGCAGCCGCCCGAGAAGGTGCGGCTTGGCGATCCCGCGCTCACCGCCGGGGTGCCAGGCACGGGCCCGATCACACTGGCCCAGATCGACGAGTGGCTTTCCGACCACAAAAACTTCCGGCTCCTCGAGCCGGAACTGCCGCTCGGCCTCTCGCAGGGGGCCGGGCAGATCACCGGGCTCGCGGAGAATCCTCTCACCCGCGCCAAGATCGAACTCGGCCGCCAGCTCTACTTCGACACGCGGCTCTCCGCCGACTCGACCGTCTCCTGCGCCAGCTGCCACGACCCGTCGATGGCCTACACGGCTCACACGAAGACGGGCATCGGCATCCGCGGGCAGGCCGGTGGCCGCAACTCGCCGGTGTCGTTCAACCGAATCCTGTCGGGCAAGCAGTTCTGGGATGGCCGCGTTGATTCTCTCGAGGCGCAGGCGGTGGGCCCGATCCAGAACCCGATCGAGATGGGTTTCACGCACGAGGGCGTCGTCAAGCGGCTCTCCGAGAATCCGGTCTACAAGAAGCAGTTCGATGCGGTCTTCGGCGAGCTGACAATCGACCGCGTGGGCCAGGCGATCGCCGCCTTCGAGCGGACGATCGTCACGGCACCGTCGCCATACGACTACTACGAGCAGCTGCTGCCCTTCACCACCATGGACGAGGAAGACATCGCCGACGACGAGGAACTCGCCGCGAAGTACAAGGCCGCCAAGGAGGCGGTCGCGGCTCATCCCCTGAGTGACTCGGCCAAGGTGGGGCGGGATCTCTTCTTCGGCAAGGCCAACTGCACGGCCTGTCACGTCGGTGCCAACCTTGCCGATGAGAAGTACCACAACCTCGGCATCGGCATGGACAAGGCGGAACCCGATCTCGGCCGGTTCGTGGTCACGAAGGAGGAAGCCGACCGGGGGGCCTTCAAGACGCCCACGGTCCGCAACGCGGCGCTGACCGCCCCCTACATGCACGATGGCTCGGTGGCCACGCTCGAGGAGGTGGTGGACTGGTACGACAAGGGCGGGCATCCGAATCCCGCCTTGAGCGACAAGATCAAGCCGCTGAACCTCACGGCCGAGGAGAAGGTCGCGCTGGTCGAGTTCATGAAGGCGTGCACGAGCCCGACGCCGCTCGTGGAGACGGCGCGGCTGCCCGAATGATGGCCGACGACCGCGTCCTCCTGCCGCTCGCCGAGGCGACGCGGCCCCTGTACGCCGGCGTCGATCTCGGCGGCACCAACATCAAGGCCGCCCTCGTTGATGACGCGGGCCGATTGGTCGCATTCCACACGGAGCCCACGCACGTGTCCCGCGGCCCCGAGGATGCCGCGGCCCGCTTGGGTCGTTCCGTGCACACGCTCGCCTCGCTCGCGGGCATCGCCACGTCCGACATCGCCCGTGTGGGCCTCGGCTCGCCCGGGCCCCTCGACATCACCAAGGGCACGATCGTGCGGGCGGGCAACCTGCCTGGCTGGGATGATTTTCCCCTGCGCGACCGCGTGGCGGCGCACTCTGGCCGCGAGGTGACGTTTGCCAACGACGCCAACGCCGCCGGCTACGGCGAGTATTGGGTCGGCTCGGCCAAGGGCGCCTCGTCGCTCGTGCTGCTGACGCTCGGCACGGGCGTCGGCGGCGGGATCATCATCGGTGATGTCAACGTCGAGGGGGCGCACAGCCACGGCTCGGAGTGCGGCCACATCCTCGTCGATCCGGCGGCAACGGCCCGGATGTGCCCGTGCGGGCAACCTGGCCACCTCGAGGCCTACACGAGCGCCACGTCGCTGAAGGCGATGACCCGGGAGCGGATCGCCGCCGGGGCGACGGGTTCGCTCGCTGCCGCGGTCGCCGGCGGCGAGGAACTCACGCCGATCCTGGTGGCCCGTGAGGCGGAGCGTGGCGACGTCCTTGCCACCGACGTGCTCACGGAGGTCGCCCGTTGGCTGGGCATCGGCATCGTCACGCTCATGCACGCGATCGACCCCGAGACGGTGGTGATCGGCGGCGCGATGACCTTCGGCCGCGAGGCGAATCCGGTAGGCCGGATGTTTCTCGAGCGGGTGAAGGACGAGGTCCATCGCCGCACGTTCCCGGTGCTCGCCGCGCGAACGGCCATCCGCTACGCCAGCCTCGGCGGCGACGCGGGCTCGATCGGTGCCGCCGGCCTCGCCCGCCTCGATCACCGGCGGACGCACGGTTGACGGCTGGCTCGTGGTGACAGGTTTCAGCGCCTGCAAGGAGTAAGCGAGGGGCTGCCCATGCCCGGGAGCCGGCGTTGCTGGTCGAGCGAAGCGAGGATGGCGAAGCGAGAGCAGCATCGAGTGAGCGCAGGGCAGGATGCCCGCAGCGAACGTCCGGCGACGGGGTGTGGGCAGCCCCGAACGTGCGCACCTCAGGAGCCCGCGGCCTCGCGGCCGGGAAAATCGGTCCACGCACGGTACAATCCCGCCATGGACTGCAAGCACATCCGCAATTTTTCGATCATCGCCCACATCGACCACGGCAAGAGCACGCTGGCCGACCGATTGCTGGAGTCAACCGGCACGGTGGAGAAGCGTCAGCTCAAGGAGCAGATGCTCGACGACATGGAGCTCGAGCGGCAGCGGGGCATCACGATCAAGGCTCGCGCGGTGCGGATGGAATACCGTCACAAGGGCGAGCGGTACGAACTCAACCTGATCGACACGCCGGGGCACGTCGACTTCCACTACGAGGTTTCGCGGAGCCTGGCGTGCTGCGAGGGTGCTCTCCTGCTCGTCGACGCCTTCCAGGGGGTCGAGGCCCAGACGGTGGCCAATGCCTACGCGGCGATCAACCTGGATCTGACGATCGTGCCGGTGATCAACAAGGTCGATCTCGTGCACGCCCGGGTGGACGAGGTGCTTCACGAGATGGAGCAGAGCCTCGCGATCGAACCCTCCGAGGTGATCAAGGCCAGCGCCAAGACCGGCATCGGGATCGAAGACCTCCTGGCCGCGATCATCGAACGGATCCCGCCCCCCAAGGGTGATCCCGACGCGACGCTGCGGGCGATGATCTTCGACAGCCACTACGACAGCTACCGCGGCGCGATCACCTACGTGCGGCTCATCGACGGGACGATCACGAAGGGGCAGAAGATCCGGTTCCTCGAGACCGGCGTCACCCACGAGGTGCTGGAACTTGGCCAGTTCGTCCCGCAGCGGCGGGCCTGCGAGACGCTCTCGGCGGGCCAGGTGGGCTACCTGGTGTGCAACATCAAGGACGTGAAGCAGGTGCACATCGGCGACACGGTGACGATTCCGGGCGACCACGCCGCCGCAGCCATGCCGGGCTACAAGCCGCCGCAGCGGATGGTGTACTGCGGCCTCTATCCGAGCGAAGGGGAAAACTTCGAGGAACTCCGCGATGCGCTGGAAAAGCTGGCGATCAACGACCCCTCGTTCGAATACGCGCCCGAGAGCAGCGAGGCCCTCGGCTTCGGCTTTCGCTGCGGCTTTCTCGGCCTGCTGCACATGGAGATCATCCAGCAGCGGCTGGAGAAGGAACACGATCTCGACCTCGTGCAGACCGCTCCCAACGTCACCTACAAGATCAAGAAGACGACCGGCGAGACGATCGACATCACCAACCCGCAGGATGTTCCCGACACCGGGCAGATCGACGAGTTCCTCCAGCCGATCGTGCGGACCAACTTCCTCGTCCCGGTGGAGCAGATCGGCCCGGTCATGCAGCTCTGCACCGACCGCCGCGGCACCTACCTCAAGACCGAATACCTGTCGCCGACCCGGGCGATGCTCACCTTCGACCTGCCTCTCGGCGAGGTGATCTACGACCTCCACGACAAGCTCAAGAGCGTGACCCGCGGCTACGGCACGATGGACTACGAGCTCGTCGGGTATTTCCCGGCCGATCTCGTGCGGCTCGACATCCTCGTGGGTGGCAAGAAGGTCGACGCGCTCTCGATCATCTGCGACCGCCGCGACGCCGACCGCCGCGGTCGCGCGATCGTCAAGAAGCTCCGCGGTGAGATCGACCGCCACATGTTCGAGATCGCCCTCCAGGCTGCGATCGGCACGAAGGTGATCGCCCGCGAGACGATCTCCGCGATGCGGAAGAACGTGACGGCCAAGTGCTACGGCGGCGACATCTCGCGGAAGAAGAAGCTCTGGGCGAAGCAGAAGGAAGGCAAGAAGCGGATGAAGAGCATCGGCAGTGTCGACATCCCGCAGAAGGCCTTCATGGCGGTGCTCGACACCGGGGCCGACCGGCAGTGAGCGACTGCGACTGATGTGGACCGTGTTTGCGTCACCGAGCATCCGCACCGGCTCGGGGCTGCCCGTACCCCGTCGCCGGACGTTCGCGGATGCCCTCGTGGCATCCGCTCACTCGGATGCCGCCTGCGCTTCGCCATCCTGGCTGCGCTTGACGGCATACGCCGGCTCCGGGGCACGGGCAGCCCCTCGCTGAGTTCGTTCCCGTCTGAAGGGGCAGGGTGTCATCCTCGCTGCTGCTTGCCCCAGCCGTTGCGCGGCGCGTAGGCTGCATGCGTCGTGCCGAGTTCCTCTCAGCAGGTTCGTCATGTTCTGGCCTCGTGCCCAGAAACAGTCGCCGCTGGCCACCTTCACCGTGGCCTGGGCGGCAGCGCTCGGGACGCAGGGGCACGCCGCGGTCGACGCCGACGTCGCGGCGCTCGTCGACCGGCTCGGCGACGCGCGGCCCGCGGTCCGAGAACAGGCGACGGAGCAGCTCGCGGCGCTCGGTCCTGCGGCCGCCGACGAGCTCCTCCGGGCCGCGGAGTCGCCCGACGATCTCGAACGCGCGCTGCGGGCACGATGGCTCATCGATCGGCTGCCGCTGACGCTGGCCTCCGACCCACCCGATGTGATCGCGATCCTCGAGCGGTTTCCGAAGCTCGATGTCACCGAACGGATCCGGCGGATGCACGTGCTCCTTCGGCTGGAGGATGTCGCCGGCATCGAGCCCCTCGCCCGGATCGCGCGGCTGGAGCGTTCGCCCGCCGTGGCCGAGATCGCCGCCGCCCTGCTCGCCCGCGAGTGGACACCGGGCGATCCGCTCTGGCCGCCGGTGGCAGCCGGCGTCGTGGCGGGACTCGGCGAGAGCCGCCGGCCGCCCGCCGCCTTTCTCGAGGCGGTCGTGGCCGGGTCCCGGGCGACCGGCAACGACGAGCGGCGGCGGGCCGCGGATGCC
>JAGWWA010000013.1 GCA_018970605.1 Planctomycetota bacterium
TGGATGGCGGGGCCGGTGGCATCGGCGGAGGCCGACAGCCAGACGGTCTTGCCGGGCTCGCTGTACTTGATCGCGTTGTCCACGAGGTTGATGACCGCCTGTTCGAGCAGCGGGCCGTTGACCGCCACCATCAGGTCCGGCGGGCAGTCCACCTCCAGGCGGATCGAACGCTCCGCGGCCCGGGGTCGGCAGTCGTCGGCGGCCGTGACGAGGATTCCCGCGATCTGCTGCGGCTCCAGCGGCAGCTTCCCACTCGTCTCGCTCTGCTCGATCCGCGACAATGCGAGGAGGTCTTCGATGATCGCCGCGAGCCGGTCGGCCTGACGTGCCACGATGCCCAGAAACCGCCGGGCGTCGTCGGGGGCGTCCAGCGCTCCGTCGAGCAGCGTCTCGACGAAGCCCTTGATCGACGCCACCGGGGTCTTGAGCTCGTGCGACACGTTGGCCACGAAGTCGCGACGGATGTTTTCGAGCCGCTGGACCTCGGTCACGTCGTTGAGCACGATCACCGCGCCGCCGTCCCCCGATGCGTCGCGGAGGGCGGTGCCGCGGAGGCGGATCGTGCGGTCCCGGATGCCGCGGAGCAGGAGGTCGTCCTCGACCGGATCACGGCAGTCGATGGCGGTGAGCGCGAATCGTCGCAGGTCGGGATTGCGGATCACGTCTTGAATCGGCCGCCCGGCGGCCTGCTCGGCCTCGACGTCGAGGAGTTCGGCCGCGGCGCGGTTGATGCCGAGGATGCGTCGGCGGCCGTCGATCGCCAGCACGCCCTCGATCATGCTGCCGAGCACGGCCTCCTGCTGGGTGTCCTGTCGGCCGATCGTGAGCCCACGTTCCACCAGCTGCTCGCGGAGCCTGACGAGGGCCGCCGCGATGTCGGCGAACTCGGCCACGTCGGTCGCAGGGGGGTCGGCGCGGACGTCACCCGAGGCCAGCCTCGCGGATGCAGCCCGGAGGCCGTCGACGGGCCGGGCGAGCTGCCGGGCGAGGGCATAGGAGATGGCCGCCGCCGCCGCCGTCACGGCCAGGCAGCCGAGCAGCAGGGTTCGCTGCCACTCCGCGAGTTGCCGGTCCGAGTCGGCCGCATCGGCGGTGACGAGGATCACGCCCGGCGGGCTGGAGCGGACCGGCAGGGCCACCTCAACCGACCGGCGGCCCGACCGGCTGTCGTAGCGGCTGCGACTCACGACGCCGCCGGCGCGGGCCGCCGCCACGGTCGGATCGTCGTCGCCCGGGTCGCCGGCCGTCGCGTCGAGCAGGCGGCAGTCGATGCGACTCGTGTCCCGCAGTCCGCGGGCCGCGGACTCGAAGGCGGGCCGGTCGATCAGGCCGGCAGCATCCACCGTCGCCGCGGCGAGTCCGCGACCGGCGTCGGCGAGCCGGTCGCGAAGAGCCGCGTCCGCCAGCCCGGCGAACTGGATGCTCGCGATCCAACAGGCCGCTGCGGCGGTGGCGGCGACGATCGCAGAACAGCCGGCGAAGACGTGCCAGACAAAGCGGTTGCGGGGCATGGTCGGGCGTCGCGCGGCGTGGATGGTGTCGTGGCCCGCCGGAACGTCGCCGTCTGTCAGGGCGGCATGCGGCCGATGCAGCCGCCCATCAGTGTGTCACGCGCCAGCGTGTCGGGAAAGCGGCCGCCATGGATGGCCGGCGGTCACTTGCGGAGCCGGTAGCCGACGCCGCGGACGGTTTCGACGTAATGGCCACAGTCGCCGAGTTTTCGCCGCAGGCCGGCGACCTGCACGTCGACCGACCGCTCGGTGACCGGATAATCGGCCCCCTTCACGGCATCGACGATCTGCGCCCGGCTGAAGGCCCAGCCGGGCCGTCGGGCGAGGAACGTGAGCAGGGCGAACTCGGTGTACGTGAGGTCGAGCAACCGGCCGGCGAGCGTGGCCTCGTGGCGGCCGGGGTGAATCGACAGCTCGTGCACGTCGATCGTGGTCTCCTGATCCTCCAGCCGCCGCGCTTCATCGCGACGAAGCAACGCCCTCACCCGCGCCGAGAGCACGCGGGGGCTGAAGGGCTTGGAGATGTAGTCGTCGGCGCCGCGTTCGAGTCCGGCCACCATGTCGGCCTCCTCGCCTTTCGCGGTGAGCATCACGATCAGGATGTCACGGGTCTTGGGGTCGGCCTTGAGCCGCCGGCAGACCTCGAGACCGTCCACCGCCGGCAGCATCAGGTCGAGGACGATGAGGGTGGGAGGACTGGTGCGGGCGGACCGCAGCGCCTGCTCGCCGCTGCCGACGCACTCCACGTCGTAGCCGTCCTTGGCGAGGTTGTAGCGGACGAGTTCGAGCAGGTCGTCCTCGTCGTCGACGACGAGGACCCGCGGCTTGTGCGGCTCCTGCGGACCACGGTTCCTGGTGGGCATGTGCATCGCCTCGGCCGAGCGCGTCGGGTGGCTGTCGGTGGTGATCATAGTCGCCGACATCCTCGGATCGGATCGTGAGGATTTCGTGAGGGCCGGCGACGAGCGCGAGGGCCGCCTACGAGAGCAGCAGTTCGACGTCCTCGGGCGTGAGGCTCGAGATCATGCTCTCGTCGGCCGCCACGATCGACTCGGCGAGTTCCCGCTTGCGGTCCTGGAGGGCGAGGATCTTCTCCTCCACCGTGTCGCGGGCGATCAGCCGGTAGGCGAACACGCGGCGGGTCTGGCCGATGCGGTGGGCGCGGTCCACGGCCTGCGCCTCCACGGCCGGGTTCCACCAGGGGTCGAGGATGTAGATGTAGTCGGCTGCGGTGAGGTTGAGGCCCTGGCCGCCGGCCTTGAGGCTCACCAGGAACAGCCGGCAGTCCGGATCCTCCTGGAAGCGGACGACGCGGGCCTGCCGGTCGGTCGTGCGTCCGTCGAGGTATTCGTAGACGGTCTTCTTCTCGTCGAGCCGCCGGCGGAGGATCGACAGGAAGCTGGTGAACTGGCTGAACACGAGCACCTTGTGCCCCTCGTCGAGCACCTCTTCGAGCTGCTCGAGCAGCGTGTCGAGCTTGGCACACGACTCGTCCACGCGGGAGTGATCGACCAGCCCCTGATGGCAGGCGGTCTGCCGGAGCCGCAGGAGCGCCTCGAGCACGGCGATCCGCGAGCGGCCGATGCCCATCCGGCCGATCCGCCCGGCGAGTTCGGCCCGGAAGTGCTCGCGGAGTTCGTCGTAGGCCTTCCGCTGGGTCTCGCCGAGTTCGACGAACAGCGTCTGCTCGGTCTTCTCCGGGAGATCGGAGAGCACCTGCGCCTTCGTCCGCCGCAGCAGGTAGGGGCGGACGGCGCGGGCCACGACCTCCGCGCTGCCTCGTCCGTCGGCGAGAAACTTTCTCAGTCGGGCGGCGCTGCCGAGCTGTCCGGGGTTGAGGAACTCGAAGATGCTCCAGAGTTCGCCGATGTGGTTCTCGACCGGCGTGCCGGTGAGGGCCAGGCGATGGCGGGCTCGCAGCAGCCGGCAGGCCTTCGCCGCCTGGCTGGCCGCGTTCTTGATCGACTGGGCCTCGTCGAGGATCACGTAGTCGAACTCGGTCTCACGGTGCGCCACGATGTCGCGGCGGAGGGTGCCGTAGGTCGTGATCACGATGTCCCAGTCGGCGAGCGTGCCCGTCTCGTCGGCCCGTGTCGTGCCGGTGTGGTTGGCGACGCGCAGGCCAGGCGCGAAGCGGCGAGCCTCGTCCATCCAGTTGAAGACGAGGCTGCGGGGCACGATCACGAGCGTCGGGCGGTGCGGAATGCCGGCGGCGCGGACCGCGGCCTGGCGGCGGGCGAGCAGCGCCAGCACCTGGATCGTCTTGCCGAGACCCATGTCGTCGGCGAGGCAGCCGCCCAGTCCGAGGGACTCGAGAAACACCAGCCAGCCGAGCCCTTCCCGCTGGTAGTGACGGAGCGTGCCCTGGAAGCCCTCCGGTTCGGGCTCCGCCTCGGGTCGTTCACCGGCGGCGAGCTGCTCGCGGAGGCGGTCGAATGCCTCGTCCACCGTGGACCTCGGCTGGCCGGCGAGCAGCGCGTCGAGCAGCGCCATCTGGATGCGGCCGTAGCGGAGCTTGCCGTCGTGCTTCTGCGCGAGCGCCGCCATGGGCGCGAGTTCCTGCGCGAACGTGTCGGGCAGGATCCCGATCGAGCCGTCGGGCAGTTCGACCGACCGGCTGCCGCGAGCGATCGCCTCGAGCAGGGCCGGCAGATCGGCCGTCACGCCGCCGAAGTCGATGGCCGCGGAGAGTTCGAACCAGTCGATGCCGCTGGTGACGTTCCAGGCGACGCTGCCGGCGGGCCGGTAGCGGCGGCCTGCGACCTCGACGAGCCAGCCGGTGGCGGCGAGCTGCGACACCGAGGTGTCGAGCCTGTTGCGCGGGATTTCGACGTGGTGGGCGGCGGGCGAGCCATCGAGTGACTGGCCGCGGGCCGCGGTGGCGCCGTGCCGCGGCAAGAGCGCGAGTGCCTCGCGCTCTGCGGCCCGGTCGCGACGGACGAAGACGCGGTGCGTGGCGTCGGCGGCGCCCCCCGCCGGATCGTCGGCGGCGATCGAAAGGCCCGCGTAGTCGAACCAGATCCGGCCGGCGAGATGCACGCGGGGCTGTGCCCGTCGCCGCTCTCCCGGCTCTGCGTCGAGCGACACGGCGGGCGAGTCGTCGAGCACGAGCTTGGGGCGGGGCGCGCCCGATTCGATTCGCCAGCCGGTCCAGGCGGGCAGGACGAGCCGCGGCACATCGGCGAGGAGCGCGAGCCGCTCGATCAGGCCGTCGACCTGAGCTCCGGCCACCTCGATCGGGCCCCGGCGTTCGAACTGTTCGAGCCAGCCCGACGAGATTCCGCCAGTGTCGCCGTCGTCGATGGCCTTGAGCCGCGCGATGCGATCGGCAAAGACCACGAGCCCGGCCCGGAGGACCGCCTTCGGCTCGCTGAGGTTCTTGCGCTGGCTTCCCCGGACGAGCATGCCGCGCAGGGTGGCCTTCGCCGGCCGCGGCAGGGCGTCGTCATCGCCGTCGTTCCGGCCCTTCGCCGGCCTGAGGTCGTCGTCATCGGGCTCGAGCACGAAGGCGAACTCCCACGGCTGGCCGCCGTCCCACGTCATCGGCACGACCCGCTCGGGGTCTCGGCGGGGTTCCGGCTGCACCACGAGCCGCCCGGTTTCGCAGAGCATCGCGAGATGGGTGGCCGCCGACCGCGGGCTGACCACGATCCGAACGATCGACCTCCGCTCGACCGGGTCAGGCAGCCCGTGGCCGCCTGCAACCGTCGCCCCGACGAGCTGCTCGACGATCAGCCGTTCCTGGGGGTCGAGCTGATCGAGCTCGACCTCTTCGGGGCCGAGGACGACCGGTCGTGGTCGGCCGGTGGCGTTGCCGGCGACGTCGAGCTGCATGCGGGCCGGCACCAGAACCGCGGCCCGTGCCTCCGACGATGCCCCGAGGTCGAGGAGGAAGACGAGCGCCCCACCGGCACGTCGCTGGTCCGGGATCGAGAGGCCGTGGGCGCGGACGGCCGGTTCGACGAGCCGCCGCCGCTCTTCGAGTTCCGTCGCCCAGGCCGGGAGCCGTTGGCCACCGCGGCGGATCGCCGGCGGGGGCGTCCACGTCGGCACGGCCGCGGCGGCGGCATCAGCGCCCTGATCGCCGTCGTCCGCGTCGTCGGTCGCTTCGTCATCGGCCGCTTCGATCTCCGGAACGTCGTCGGCCACGATGTCGAGCGTGACCGGCGTCTGGTCGTGGATGCCCGAGAGCAGGCGGCGGCGATCGACCTCGAGCAGCACGGCGGCGAGCACGGCGCAGGGAAGGCCGGCGCGGCCGGCGGTGGTGGTGCAGCGGGTCTCGAGGGTCATGCCGCCGCGGCGATGGGCCGACAGCTCCAGCTGCACCTCGTGTTCATCGCCGTCGTCCCCGACGACGGTGGCCCGCACCTGCCCCACTCTCGGGCAGGCGACGGAGGCGGGGGTGATCGTGCGGGCCTTGGCGACGTCGGCCGAGGGGAAGAGGTGAAAGAGACGCTGCTCGAGGGTCTTCATGCTGCCGGTTCGGAGGGTCGAAAGACACGCTGCGGCGAACCGGACCCACGCGGGGCCCCGCGGGCGCAGCACGTTGTTGTACCCCGCCGAAGCCGCGTTTGGCGAGGGCGGGCGTCGTGGGCACCGCGGACGGCGCGATCAGCCCCCCTTCACCGTGGCCACGAGTTCCAGCACGTTCTCGACCGGCGTGTTCGGCAGGATGCCGTGGCCAAGGTTGAAGATGTGGCCCGGCCGGCCCGCGGCGCGGGCGAGCACTTCCCGCGTTCGGCGGCGAACGGTGTCGCGATCGGTGAGCAGGACGATCGGCTCGAGGTTGCCCTGCACCGCACGATCGTGGCCGACGGCGGCCCAGCCCGCGTCGAGGTCGATCCGCCAGTCGATCCCGATCACCGAACCGCCGGCGTCGCGCAACAGCGGCAGCAGGGCGGGGTTGCCGGTCGCGAAGTGGATCGTCGGCACCCGCTTCGCCGCCGCCGCCAACGCCGTGCGGCTGTGCGGGAGCACGTAGCGGCGGTAGTCGTCGGGGCCGAGGCAGCCGACCCAGCTGTCGAACAACTGCACCACCTCGGCGCCGGCGTCGATCTGCGCCACGAGGTAGCGGCTCACCCCGCGGGCGAGCCTGTCCATCAGATCGTGCCACGCCGACTCGTGCCGGTACATGAACTGCTTGGTGAGCAGCCAGGCCTTGCTCGTGCCTCCCTCGATGCAATAGCCGGCAAGCGTGAAGGGGGCGCCGGCGAACCCGATCACGGGAATCGAGGTGTCGAGGCCGGCCCGCGTCGCCCTCACGGTATCCATCACGAAGCCGAGGCGGTCGATGTCGTCGAGCTCCCGCACGCGGCCCACGTCGTCGGGCGAACGCACGGGGTTGTGGATCACCGGACCTTCGCCGTGGGCGAACTCGAGGTCGAGCCCCATCGGCTCGAGGATCGGGAGGAGATCGCTGAAGATGATCGCCGCATCGACACCGAGCCGCGCGACGGTCGCGATCATGACCTCGGCGGCGAGCCGCGGCGTCTTGCAGAGTTCGAGAAACCCGACCTTGTCGCGGATGGCCCGGTATTCCGGGAGGTAGCGGCCCGCCTGCCGCATGAGCCAGACTGGCGTCCGTTCCACCGGTTCCAGGCGGCAGGCCCGCAGCAGCAGCGGGGCGGCGGACGGCGGCGACAAGATGGAAGCGGCAGGCATCGGGGCGAGTATATGCCCGACCCGGGCCATCCGCAGGACGGGTTTCGCAACTACACTACAGCAATTCACGATCCGTCCGGGCGTCGCATGGCCGCATTTCTTTCCGGCATCTCCATCGTCTGCTTTGCGGCGAGCTACGCCGTGGCGCTCGCGTGCGAGGCGTCGCGGCTTGCCTTCCGCTCCGGCGTTCGCGGGGCGGCGATGGTGGCCTTCGCGGCGGCGGGGCTCTTCGCCCACACGCTGTTCCTCGTCTGGCGTGCCGTGGATGGCGGCGCGGCGCCACTCTCGAGCCCCTTTGACTGGTATCTGCTGGCGGCCTGGCTGCTGGCGGCCGGCTATCTCTGGCTCACGATCGCCAATCCTCGGACGCCGGTGGGCCTGTTCCTGCTCCCCATCGTGCTCGGTCTCGTCGGTGCCGCGACGCTCGCCAGCCGCGTGCCGTTTCTTCACGATTCGGCGTCGCTCTTCTGGGGGCGGATCCACGGCGGGCTGCTCCTGGTGTGCAGCGTGAGCGTGGTGCTCGGGGCCATCGCCGGCCTGATGTGGCTCATCCAGGCCGGCCGCCTCGCCCGCAAGGAGGCGCCGGTTCGCGGCTTCCGCATGCCGAGTCTCGAGCGGTTGGCCAGCATCACGGCCCGCACGCCGATGATCGCGGCCTGGGCCGCAGCGGCCGGCTTCGCCTCGGGCATCGTGCTCAACGCGGTCAACCGCCGGCGCGGCCTGCTGGAGACCGTCCCCTGGACCGATCCGGTGGTGCTGCGGATGGCCGTCGTGGTCGTCTGGCTGGTGATCGCCGCACGGATCGCCGCGGCTGCGCGGCGAAGGCCGGACGGCGGCCGGACAACTGCCCAGCTGGCGCTGGTGAGTCTGGTCGTGCTCGTGGCCAGCATCGCCTGGGGCGTGCTCGGCGAGACGCAGCATGGCAGGCCGGCGACGCTGCAGGCTGCGGCCGGGGAGTCGCCATGACGCTTGCCCTGGTTGGAGGCACGCATCGCACGGTGCCGCTGGCGCTGCGGGAGCGGCTCGCCTTCTCAGCGGAGCAGGCCGCCGAGGCGCTGGCGCGGTTTCGCGACCGCTTTCCCGGTCGCGAGGGCGTGCTCCTCTCCACCTGCAATCGTGTCGAGTTTTACGCTGCGGGCGAAAACGCCGCCGCGGCGCCGCCGCCCGAGCAGCTCGTGTCGTTCCTCGCCGAATGCAGGGGGATCGACGCTGCGGCGCTCGGGCCGCTGCTCGCCCGCGAGCACGACGATGCGGTCGTGCGGCACCTGTTCGGCGTGGCGGCGGGCCTCGACAGCATGGTGCTCGGCGAGCCGCAGATCCTCGCGCAGGTCAAGCAGGCCTGGGCGATCGCGCAGGACAGCCAGACGTCGGGGCCGCTCACGGCCGGGCTGTTCCAGGCGGCTCTGCGAACCGCTAAACGAGTCGCTTCGGAGACGGCGCTCGGCCGGGAGCGGGTCTCGATCCCGAGCGTGGCGGTGGCCGACTTTGCCAGCGGCGTCTTCGAGCGGTTTGACGACAAGCGGGTGTTGCTGGTGGGCGCGGGCAAGATGGCGGCGGAGACGCTGAGGTATCTCCGCGAGGCCGGCACTCGGGACGTGGTGATCGTGAACCGGACGGCGGCCCGGGCCGACGATCTGGCCGCCCGCGTCGATGCCCGGCCGGCGGCGTTCGAGCGTCTGGACCGGGAACTCGTCGCCGCCGACCTCGTGGTGAGCACGACCGGGGCGAGCAATCACGTCGTGCCGCTCGAGCTCTTTGTTCGTGTGGAACCGCTGCGCGAGGGGAGGCCGCTGGTGGTGCTCGACCTCGCGGTGCCACGAGACTTCGATCCCCGAATCGGCGAGCGGCCGGGTGTTTGGCTCTACTGCATCGACGACCTGGCCGCGGCGTGCGAGGCGAACCGCAAGAGCCGGCAGCGGGAGATGCCCAGGGCGCTGGCGATCGTCGATGAGGAGGCCCGCCGCTTCATGGGCGACATGCACCATCGCACCACGGCACCGGTGATCGAGCAGCTGCGGGCGGGCTGGACGGAAACAGGCGAGGCGGAACTGGACCGACTCTTTCGGCGGCTGCCCCATCTCGCGGAAGCGGATCGCGAGGAGATCCGCCAGGCGTTCGACCGGTATGCGGCGAAGATGCTCCACCCGCCGCTCGCCTCGCTCCGCAGCGAGAGTCACTCCGGGCCGCCTCACGGGCTGCTCGACGCGCTCAAGCGGCTCTTCAATCTTCAGGATTGACTCGCTTCAGGATTGAGTCGCATGGCTATTCCAGTCGCTGCTTCTCGCAGGCGGCTCGGCGACGATGGCCCGTGTCGAGTACCACGGCCGTGGGCGGAACGACAGGGTGGTTGATCGCGGCGGCTCAGTAAGTTATCCAATTGCAAACACTCCGGTTGTCACCTTTGTAACACCCGTTGAATTTCCCCCCGTGCACGATTTCACGATTCCACGATTCCACGATTCCTGGAGTACCTATGGCCGATCCGAAGAAGCCTGCCGACAAGAAGCCCGCCGCCGACATCAACAAGTCGGCAGAGATCCGCAAGGTCGCCACGGCGATGAAGGCCAGCGGTGAGAAGCCGCGTCCGGTCACCATTATCGCCACCCTGAAGAAGCATGGCGTGACGGTGTCGTCGCCGCAGGTGAGCATGGTGCTCAAGCGCATGGGCTTCAAGCCCCGCAAGCGGCGGAAGGCCGGCAGTTTGGCTGCGGCCGTCGCCGTGGCGAACAAGGCAAACAAGACAGGCAAGTCGAAGACCAAGATCTCGGTCGAGGACCTCGTCGCCGCCAAGAAGGCGGTCGGCCGGCTCGGCGGGCTCGACCGGGCGGTCGCCGCGATCGAGGCCCTGCGGCAGTTCGAGTCTTGATTCCAAGGGCCGGCTGGCCGCTGAGCGGCCAGCCGGCTACTGTTTCATGCCCCTGTGCATGCGCGTATTCATGCCCCGGGGCGTTCACGGCAGCCCCGCGGAGTTGGGTCAGCATGATCCGAGCATCCCACCCCGAAGTCGTGGTCATCGGCGGCGGACCAGCCGGCACGACGACGGCGACGCTCGTCGCCCAGCAGGGCCGGTCGGTGCGGCTCTACGAGCGGGAGCGTTTCCCCCGCTACCACGTCGGCGAGTCGCTGATTCCGGAGACGTTCTGGGTACTCGACCGGCTCGGCATCCTGCCGCAGCTTCGCGGGGGTCCGTTCGTCGAGAAGCACAGCGTGCAGTTTGTCTCGGAGCAGGGGCGGCTTTCCGAGCCGTTTTACTTTGCCGATTACAAGCCGCACGAGAGTTCGCAAACCTGGCAGGTCACACGCCAGGAGTTCGACCAGCTGATGCTCGACAACGCCCGGCGGCATGGTGTCGATGCCCGCGAGGGCGTACGGGTGCTCGAAGTGCTCTTCGAGGGCGGTCGGGCGGTCGGCGTGCGGACGGTCGATGAGGCCGGTTTCGAGGAGGAGGTCCGCTGCCGTGTCGTGGTCGATGCGGCCGGGCAGAGCGGCCTGATTCTCGATCGACTGGGCTTGAGGCAGTGGGATCCGGTGCTCAAGAAAGCGGCGATCTGGAGCTACTTCAAAGGGGCGGCCCGCGAACAGGGCCGCGATGCCGGGGCGACGCTCGTCATGCAGACCGCCGGCAAGATCGGCTGGTTCTGGTACATCCCGCTTCAGAACGACATCACCAGCATCGGCGTGGTCGCGCCATTCGATCACCTCTTCAAGAACCGCGACACCAAGGATCTCGAGGCGATCTTCACCGAGGAGATGGCGAGGTGCCCCGGCCTGCAACCCAGGATCGCCGGGGCCGAGCGGGTGGCGCCCCACCGGGCGGCGAAGGAATACTCCTACCGCTCCTCGAAGGTGGCGGGCGACGGATGGGTGCTCGTGGGCGATGCCTTCGGGTTTCTCGACCCGCTCTACTCCTCGGGCATTCTCCTCGCGCTCAAGAGCGGGGCGCTGGCCGCCGATGCGATCGTCGCGGGCCTGGAGCGGGGTGATGTGTCGGAGGCGGCCCTGGGCTCGTGGGGCCCGGGCTACGTCGCCGGTCTCGAGCGGATGCGACAACTCGTCTGCGGCTTCTACGACGGCCTGAACTTCGGCAAACTCGTCCGCGATCACGGCCACGCCAAGCCGCTGATCACCGACATTCTCATCGGTGATATTTTCAAGGGCGACATCGACGCCCTCTGGCCCCTGGTCGAGGCGGCGAAGGAGCCGGCGGCGGTCTGAGACTCCTGCTCGGGGCTACCCACGTCCGTCGCCGGACGTTCGCACCGGCCGGAAGCCCAACGGTGTACGCCATGAGGGCCTTCGCGTGGTGCGCCGCTCGGGGCTGCCGTGCCCCGTCGCCGGACGTTCGCCTCGGCCCTCATGGCCTCGGCTCACTCGGATGCCGCCGGCTCGCGGGGCATCGGCAGCCCCGAGGTCCCCGCAGTGATCTCATCAGGAAGCCCAATCGCGTAAGCGATGGGGGCCTCCGCGTGGAATGCCGCTCGGGGCTGCCGTACCCCGTCGCCGGACGTTCGCTGCGGGCATCCTGCCCTGCGCTCACTGCACGCCGGCTGCGCTTCGCCATCCTGGCTGCGCTGGCCGCCGAGCCCGGCTCCGGGGCATCGGCAGCCCCGAGCTCCCCGCAGTGATGTCATCCGGAAGCCCAATCGCGTAAGCGATGGGGGCCTTCGGGTGGTGCGCCGCTCAGGGCTGCCGTGCCCCGTCGCCGGACGTTCGCCTCGGCCCTCATGGCCTCGGCTCACTCGGATGCCGCCGGCGCTTCGCCATCCTGGCTGCGCTTGGCGGCATGCGCCGGCTCGCGGGGCATCGGCAGCCCCGAGCTCCCTGCAGTGATGTCATCAGGAAGCCCAATCGCGTAAGCGATGGGGGCCTCCGCGTGGAATGCCGCTCGGGGCTGCCGACGTCCCGTCGCGGCATCCAGGTGCAGGTCGGCAACCGTTCCCTACGCGGGGAGCCCCGACGAAACCGGGCGGCCAGCAGGCTTGTTCGAGTGTGCACGAGTCGGCTTCCACGCGGTGGTGAAGGGCGCGAACCTGCCGGTTGTGCCGCTGCTGCGGGCAGCGGCAGGCCATTGCCGGCCCCGCCACCTCCGGGCCGGCGCCGGGAAACCGGGTGTATGCTTGAGCGGATCGGTCTGCCGGCAAAGTTTGGCCAGGCCGCTTCTCTTTCCTGTTCCGCAGGGTCGCCTGTTCGAGCGGAGCAGAGCCCGTCTCGCCTCATCCCGAGTTCGATGTCCGACAACCGCGAGTTCATCGAGGAGTTTCTGGTCGAGTCGAGTGAGAACCTCGACCAACTCGACAAGGACCTGCTCGCGCTGGAGGCCGATCCGGCCGACCCGCAGCGGCTCGCGAGCGTGTTTCGCACGGTTCACACGATCAAGGGCAACAGCGGCTTCTTCGGCTTTTCCAAGCTCGGAGCCCTCGCCCACAGCGGCGAGCACCTGCTCGGCAAGCTTCGCGACGGCAAACTGCGGCTGGATGATCGCGTGGCGGGCACGCTCTATTCGATGGTCGATGCCGTCCGCACGATCCTCCAGTCGATCGAAACCGCGGGCAACGAGGGCGACCACGACTACCGCGAACTCTCGCGGACGCTGGCGGCGGTCGCGGAGCAGTCGCAGGCGGCCGTGGAAGTCGCCACGGCACCATCGACCCCGGCCGTTCCTCCCGAGCCATCGTCATCCGAGCCAGCTGCCGTGGAGCCGCCGGCGCCGGAGCCGCTCACGGTTGCCCACGCTGAGCCGGTGGAGTCTTCGCCTCCTCAGGTGACACCGCCCCCTGTAGCACCACCGGCTCCGATCCAGCCCGCTGCCGCGGCGGTCGCAGTGCCTGGCAGCGCCGCTCCTAACTCGCCTGCGGCATCTCCGCCGGCGACCGTCTCCGCCACGGAGACGACCGTCCGCGTCGATGTGGAACTACTCGCCTCGATCCTCGACCTGGTGGGCGAACTGGTGCTGGCCCGCAACCAACTGCGGAGCGTCGACAGCGACGATCCGGCTGTGCAGGCCTGCTCCCAGCGGATCAACGCGGTCACCAACGCCCTGCAGGAGACCGCCGTCAAGACCCGGCTGCAGCCCGTCGAGCATGTCTTCAACCGGTTTCCCCGGACCGTCCGCGACCTCGCGGTGTCGTGCGGCAAAGAGGTGCAGCTGGTCATCGACGGCGCCGACACCGAACTCGACCGCTCGCTGATCGAGAGCATCCGCGACCCGCTGACGCACCTGATCCGCAACGCCGTCGATCACGGCATCGAGCCACCCGACGTGCGTGCCGCCACCGGCAAGCCGCGGGCAGGCCGCTTGTCGCTGCGGGCCTTCAATGAGAGCGGCCGCGTCACGATCGAGGTGTCCGACGACGGTGGCGGTATCGCCTTCGAGAAGGTGCGGGAGAAGGCGATCGCCCGCGGCCTCGTGTCGGCCGCCGAGGCGGCGGCGCTGTCGCCGGAGCGGGTTCTGCAGTTCATCTTCGAGCCCGGGTTCTCGACTGCCGCCCAGGTGACGAGCGTCTCGGGCCGCGGAGTCGGCATGGACGTCGTCCGTACCAACATCGAGGCGATCGGCGGCACGATCGACATCCAGAGCGTGCCCGGCATGGGCACCACCGTCCGCGTGCACGTGCCGCTGACGCTCGCGATCATGCCGGCGCTCGTGGTCCGGTGCGGCAGCGAGCGGTTCGCCATCCCGCAGTCGGCGGTCGGAGAGCTCGTGCCGGTTTCCCGCGATCGCAGCGGTCCGCGCATCGAAGGCCTGGCCGACGCTCCCGTGATGCGGGTTCGTGGTCGGCTCGTGCCGATCCTGTTCCTCGACCAGTTCCTCGGCATCCGCGAGACGACCGCCTGCCGCGAGGAAGGAACCGTGGTCCTCGTCCGCGTTGACGATCACGAGTTCGGGCTCGTCGTCGATGGCATGCAGTCGGCCGCCGACCAGTTTCGCTGCCGCGACCTGCTCGACGCCGCCAGCCTCTCGACCATCGTGGTCAAGCCGATCGGCGGACTGCTCGCGGGTCTCGGGCTCTATTCGGGGGCGACCGTCCTCGGCGACGGCGGCGTGGTGCTGATCCTCGATCTCCGCGGGCTGCAGCGCATCGCCCGGCTTCCGCCCGTCGCCCGCGAGCCCGAAGCGGCCCTGGTGCCGTCGGCCGAGATCGCCGACCGATACCTCGTCTGCGGCACGCCGGCGGGGCGGCGGGTGGCCGTGCCCTTGGCCGACGTGGTGCGGCTGGAGCAGTATCAACATGACAAGGTGCAGGTCGTCGCCGACCGCGCCGTCGTCCGTCGGGGCGAAGGGTTCACGCCGCTCGCCGACATCGACGAGGTCTTGGGGCGGCCGCCCGGCGCGACGCCTCAGACGCTCAATGTGGTCGTCATCGACGGTGGCGACGTCGGCGTGGGCCTCGCCGTCGCGACGATCCTCGACGTGCTCGCCGCCGAGTCGCCGATGCAGCCGACGGCTGCGACGGGCGTTTCCGGCATCCTGTCGCTGGGCGGCATCGCGACCGAGGTGGTCGATCTCCGCGCGGCGCGGCGGCACGTGGCGATCGAGGCCTGACATGAGCGACCCGCGTATCCACCACTGCTGCACGTTCCGCATCGGCGATGCCTGCTTCGCGCTGCCCGCCGACGGCGTCGTCGAGGTGCTCCGCGGCGGCGGGCTGGCCCGCGTGCCGCTCGCGCCGGAGGGCGTGCGTGGGCTGGTGCACCTGCGGGGCCGGATCGTGCCGGTCGTCGATCCGGCGGCGCAGCTCGGCGTCAGCCGTGTCGCCCCGGAGCGGGCAACGCACCTGGTGATCGCCCTGCAGGACGACTGGTACGGCCTCGTGATCGACGAGATGCTCGACGTGGTCGAGATTCCGGCCGACCGTGTCGAGCAGGCCGCCACGCCCACCACCGAGTCCAGTGGCGACGCCTTGATCGGGGTTTTCGCCGCCCCCGACCGGCTCGTGCATCTGCTCGATCCCCAGCGCATGATTCATTCACTCACGCGGCTCCGGCCGCAGGCACCCGAGAGACAGGGAGTTTCCCATGGCAGATCGTGATCATGCCGCCGTCGGCGGCTGGCGTTCGTTCCTCACCAATCCCCTCCTCCTCGCCCTGCTCGGGGTGTCGCTGATCCCCATGCTCTTCATGGGGCTGATGAACTACCGCACGTCGTCGGCGGCCCTGCGGGAGCAGGCCTTCAAGCAGCTCGACACCGTCAATGCGATCACCGCGAAGGCGGTGGAGCGGTATTTCTCGACCCTGCGGCAGGAACTCTCCGTCCTGGCCGAGGGGCGGATCTGCGTGGAGTCGCTGCAGAAGTTTGCCGCCGGCATGGCATCCCTGCGGAACGACGACAGGATCGACGACCAGGCACTCGCCGCCGCCCGCCGCGACCTCGAGGCCTTCTACACCGGAGACTTCACCACGGAGTTTCGCCGTCGGTCGGGCGAGTCGGTCGATCTCCGGCCGCTCTGCCAGGCGCTCGACGACGACTCGGCCTACGCGCAGTACCTCTACATCCGCTCCAACCCGAATCCGATCGGCTCCAAGTTCCTGCTCGAAGCCGCCGCCGACGGGTCGCCGTATTCCGCGGCCCACGCCGCCTACCATCCGTTCTTTCGCGGGCTCTGTGAGAAGTATGGCGTGTCCGACGTGTTCCTGATCGACGCGGCGACGGGCAAGGTGGTCTACAACGTGTCCAAGGAGACCGACTTCGGCACGACGCTGCGGGAGGGCCCGATGGCCTCCTCGAGTTTGGGCTTCGCCTTCCAGCAGGCGGTGGCGGCCGGCCGCCGCGATGCCGTCGCCTTCGGGCTTTTCCAGCGGTACCTCCCCTCGTGCAACGAGCCGGCGAGCTTCATGGCGGCGCCCATCTTCGACGGCCGGACGCTGGTTGGGGTCGTGGCCTTTCAGGTGCCGATCGACAAGGCCAACGCGATCATCGGCGAGACCACCGGCATGGGAAAGTCCGGTGAGACCTATGCGATCGGACCCGACCGGCTGTTTCGAAGCGATTCCCGATTCACCAAGGAACTCGGGGCGAAGACCACGATCATCAATCCGGAGTTCAAGGTGGACACCGCCGCAGTCCGCGCGGCGCTCGACGAGGGCAAGTCCGGGACGGCGGAGGCGGCCGACTACCGCGGCGTGCCGTCGCTGGTGTCGTGGCGGCCGATCACGATCCACCGCGACGCCACCGGCGGCCGGGAAGACGTCCGCTGGGCGCTGATCTCCGAGATCGACACCGCCGAGGTCTTCCAGCCGGTCTCACGGCTCTTGAAGCTCGGCTTGACGGTGTTTGGACTCACCTCGGCGGCCGTGCTCGGTGTCTCGACCTTGATCGCCCGCCGGCTGACCCGCGAATCCCAGCGGCAGGCCGCGCTCGTCGGCGGCATCGTCGACAACACCCACGCCCTGGCGAGTTCCTCCGAGGAACTCACGAGCGTCAGCCAGCAGATGAGCGCCGCCGCGGAGCAGACCACCGCCCAGGCCAACCTGGTGTCGGCTGCCGCGGAGCAGGTGAGCGGCAACACCCGGACGGTGGCCGGCTCGATCGACAACCTGGTGGCGAGCATCCACGAAATCGCCAAGAACGCGCAGGAGGCCGCGACCACGGCTCGCAAGGCGGTGGAGATGGCGTCGGCCACGTCGGGCACGATGGCGGCCCTCGGCCGCTCCAGTCAGGAGATCGGCGCGGTGATCAAGGTGATCACGTCGATCGCCGAGCAGACCAACCTCCTGGCGCTCAATGCCACGATCGAGGCCGCGCGGGCCGGGGAGGCGGGCAAGGGTTTTGCGGTGGTGGCGAGCGAGGTCAAGGAACTCGCCCGCGACACGGCCAAGGCCACCGAGGAGATCGGCGGCCGGATCGAGTCGATGCAGGACGACACGCAGCGGGCCGTCGAGGCGATCGCCAGGATCGGCGACGTGATCGAGCAGATCGACAGCCTGCAGACGAAGATCGCCGCGGCGGTGGAGGAGCAGTCGGTGACGACGAGCGAGATCGGCCGTAACATATCCGAGGCGACCACTGGCACGTCCGAGATCGCGGAGAACATCGTGCAGGTGGCCCAGGCCGCGCAAAGCACCGCGGAGGGCGCGTCGAATACGCAGGTCTCATCGCAGGAACTCTCGCGGATGGCCCAGGCCCTGCAGCGGCTGGTCGAGGAATACAAGAAGAACTGATCGCCGACCGCGACCGGCCCAGCGGCCGGCCGGGACAGGGAGGATCCCGCCGTGCGTGCCCTCGTCGTCGATGATTCCAAGCCGAGTCGGAGCATCGTTGCGCGGGCGCTCACCGATCTGCGGTTTGAATGTTCGGAGGCCGGCAACGGCCAGGAGGCACTGGCCGCACTGGCGGCGTCGGCGCGGCCCGATCTGATCACCGTCAACTGGCACATGCCGGTGATGGACGGGATCGAACTGGTCCGGCGGCTCCGCCGCGAGCCGGCCTACCGAAAGCTCCCGATCCTGATGATCTCCACGGAGCACGAGCAGGAGCGGATCGCGCTGGCTCGGCAGGCGGGAATCGATGACTATCTCGCCAAGCCCTTCACGGCCGCGGCACTGGCCCGCAAGCTCGTTGATCTCGGCGTGGTTGCGGAGCCGGCGCAGACGGGGGGCCGGGATCCGATCGGCGTCTTGATCTGCGACGACTCCGCAACCATCCGGGGCATTCTCTCGGCCACGCTCGCCGCCGACCCGGAACTGAAGATCGTGGGCACCGCCGTGAACGGTGAGGCCTGCCTGGCGGCGATCCCCTCAGCGCGGCCCGATCTCGTGCTGCTCGACGTCGAGATGCCGGTGATGGACGGGATCACCACGCTTCGTGAGATTCGCCGCCGGTTCGGCAAGCTGCCCGTCGTGATGTTTTCGAGCCTCACCGAGCGCGGCGCGAAGGCCACGGTCGATGCGCTCCTGGCGGGTGCCAACGACTACGTCGCCAAGCCTGCCGGCCTCGACGCGGCCGAGGTGGCGGAGCGGATCCGCACCGATGTGATCGGCCGGATCAAGTCGCTCATCCCCCGGCGGGCGGCCAGCGCCGGCGGTCGATCCGTCTCCCGGATTTCCGAGGCTCCGCGGCCCCTCCGTCAGGAGCGGATTCGCGGCGTGGTGATCGCGGTGTCCACCGGCGGCCCGACCGCACTCGCCGAGGTGCTGCCCGCGTTCGTCCCCGACGCCCGCGTGCCGATCCTCGTGGTCCAGCACATGCCCGCCGCGTTTACCGCGCACCTCGCGGAACGCCTGGCGAAGACGGGGGGGCTGACGGTCCGCGAGGCGGCTGACGGCGATCTCGCCAAGCCCGGCGAGGTGCTGCTCGCGCCCGGGGGTCGGCATCTCGAACTCGTGAGCGATACGCCGCAGCCTCGGGTGCGGCTCACCGACGACCCGCCGGAGAACTCCTGCCGCCCGGCCGCCGATGTGTTGTTTCGCTCGGCGGTTCGCCTCTGGGGTGGCGGCACCCTGGGCGTGGTGCTCACCGGCATGGGGAAAGACGGGCTCGCCGGCAGCCGCGAGATCGTGGCCGCCGGGGGGAGCGTGATCGCCCAGGACGAGTTTTCGAGCGTCGTCTGGGGCATGCCCGGCGAAGTCGTGCGGGCGGGGCTCGCCGATGCGGTCTTGCCACTCTCGCAGGTCGGCGTCGAGGTGGCCCTCCGGCTCAAGAGGCGCGGCGGCTGACGCCGCGCGAAGCCTCGATGAAGGTCGCCGACCCCCAGTTCGACTATCTCTGCGGACTGCTGCGCCGACGGACGGGCGTGTGCATCGACCAGACGAAGCAATACCTCGTCGTCGCCCGACTGATGCCGATCGTCCGGCAGCGGAAGATCCCGAGTCTCGAGACCCTCATCGACCGGGTGCGGCAGGGCCTCGACCCGTCGCTGGAGAAGGACGTTCTCTGTGCGATGATGACGCACGAGACGTCGTTCTTTCGCGACAGGAAGCCTTTCGACTCGCTGCGCGAGGTGATTGCCGAGCTCGTGCAGCGGCGGGCGGCGGAGCGGCAGCTCACGCTCTGGTCGGCCGCCTGCTCGACCGGCCAGGAGCCGTTCAGCATCGCCATGGTGCTGCTCGAGCACTTCCGCGACCTGGTGGCCACCTGGCGGATCCGGGTCATCGCGACCGACTTCTCCGAGCCGATCCTGGAGAAGGCCCGTGAAGGCGTCTACAGCGACCTGGAGATCAATCGCGGCCTGTCTCCGGCGCTGCTCAAAAAATACTTCCGGACGCTTCAGGGCCGGCACAGCATCGTGCAGGAGTGTCGCCACCTCGTCGAGTTTCGCTCGATGAATCTCAACGGCACGTGGCCGTTGATGCCCATGGTGGACGTCGTTTTTCTTCGCAACGTGATGCTCTACTTCGACGTGCCCACGCGTTCGGCGCTCGTGGGCCGCGTCCGTCGCGTGCTGCGGCCGGACGGGGCCCTCTATCTCGGCGGCGCCGAGACGATGATCGGAATCGACGACGGCTGGGACCGCGTCGTCCACGGTGGCTGCAGCCACTATCGGCCAAAGCCACGGCGTTGACGGGCGCCGTTGGGGGCGCTCACCGGAGTGATGTCGTCAGGAAGCCCAATCGCGTGAGCGATGGGGGCCTTCGCGTGGTGCGCCGCTCGGGGCTGCCGACGCCCCAGTCTCCGGCTGGTGGCGAGCCAACTCGTGCCGTCCCACGGCTGGCTTTGGCGAGGCCGGTGTGAGGCGCTCTACGGCCGCCACTCGACGCCGAGGATCGAGACGTCGTCGAGCGGGCCGTTGGGCTGACACCAGTTCTCGACCGCCTCCAGCAAGCCCTTCACGCCGGCCTCGACCGGGGCACCGCGGAACTCCGCGATGCAGGCCGCCATCGCGTCGTCGCCGTACGGGTTCCTGTCCTTGTCCATCGCCTCGGGGACGCCGTCGGAGTAGAGGAACAGCCGGTCGCCGGGCACGAGTTGCAACGTCTTCTGCTCGTATTCGACGTCCGGCACGAAGGCGATGGGAAAGCTCTCGGTGGCGTGGAACTCGAC
The DNA here is from genome assembly GCA_018970605.1 of Planctomycetota bacterium. Taxonomy (GTDB): domain Bacteria; phylum Planctomycetota; class Planctomycetia; order Pirellulales; family UBA1268; genus QWPN01. Next base: position 20,149 of record JAGWWA010000013.1, read on the forward strand.
GTCACCGCCCGCGGCGGGGAGCCGGACGAGGGCCGGGTGGCCGCCCGAACAGTAGTCGAAGCGGCCCGTGGGCAGGTGGAGCACGCCGTAGAGCAGCGTGAAGTAGAGCCCCGAAAAATCGTCGGCCTGAAAGAGCCGGTTGAGCTGCGTGGCGACTTCGGCCGGCCGGGCGACCGCTATCCGGCCATCCGCGCCCTGCCGCACGAGCAGCGACTGGTCGGAGACTTTCGGCGTGAGGAAGCGGCCCACCGTCACCGCCATCAGCGACGAGGGAACCCCGTGGCCGCTCACGTCCACGACGAACAGCCCCACATGCTCGTCATCGAGCGGAAACACGTTGAGGAAGTCACCGGCGAGGCCCTGGCAGGGAACGTATCGCCAGGCGATCGTCGTGCCTGGGATCTCGACGTCGTCGGCCGGCAGCAGCGATCGCTGCACCTTCGCGGCCGCCTTGAGATCGCGGACCATGTGGGCGTTGATCCGCGAGATCTCGGCGTTGAGGGTGGAGAGTTCCTCGTTCGACTTCTGCAGGCCGTCACGGGCGACCGAGAGATCCTGGTTGGCGACCACGAGCTCCTGATTCTTGGCGACGGCGTTCTCGAACGTGGACACGAGCAGGTTGAGCACCTGCTGGCGACCCGCCTTGACCCGGAACTTCTGCCCCTGCAGTGTCACCTCGAGCATCGCTGCCGATCCATCGTCGGCCGACTCGAGCGGCGACGCGAGCAGTGAGTTCATCCTGCCGAGCAGGTAGTCGGGCTCATAGGGTTTGGTGACGTAGTTGTCGGCCCCGGAATCGAGCCCACGGATGATGTCGATCGGGTCGGAGAGCGTGGAGAGCAGGATGAAGGGCACCGTCTTGAGCGAAGGATCCGACTTCGCGGCCTTGCAGAACTCGTAACCCGTCATCTCGGGCATCTCGATGTCGGAGACGATGATGTCGGGCCGGCGTTCCTTCGCCAGGGCCAACGCCAGAGCGCCGTTCTCTCCCCAGCGGACGGTGTGTCCGGCGTCCTCGAGCCGCCGGATGAGCATCCGTGCCTGGATGCGGCTGTCTTCGGCGATGACGACATCGACGCCGCCGGTTCTGCCGGCATGTGCCCCGTCGGCTTGGTCTGCCACGGCCGCCCCCGCCGTCAGGTGAAGGTGGCCAAGGCCGTCGGCGCATCCTTGTGGATGCTGAACAGCTTGTCGAGATTCGTGATCTTGAACACGGTGAGGATCTCGGGCCGGATGCCGCACATCTTCAGCCGGCCGTGTCCGCTCGAGATCTTGCGATGCAGCTGACCGAGCAGGCCCAGCATGGCGCTCGACATGAACTCGACGTTCGAGAAGTCGAGCAGGACGTCGGGTCCGGACGCCTTGCCGATGAGCTGGGTGACCTCCGTGCGGATCTCGTCGAGGACGGTGTCATCGAGGATCTTCTTGTCCTTGAACTGGACGAGGTGAATGTCGCCCTTCTTTCCGGTCTGAATGCGGCGGAACTGGTCCATGGCGGCTCGCGTGGGCAAGAGGGTGAAACGGGGCAAGGCGGGCTGGAACCCTGCGGGAGAGCCTAGCGTTTCGGGCGGGGAGCCGCCACCGTCCGGGTTCCTCGGGCGGCGCGACGGTAAGGCCGCCGCAGTTTGCCGCATCGCAGGCCCCGCGCATGACGTTCGTGACGATTCTCATGCCTGGCGTCGAAAATACCGATCGCTCCACGGGAAGGGATCGTGCCGGTGGGGGGCTTGGTTCCGGTCTGGAACACGCCGGCCCGCACCGCCGAAAAGGGGGCGACATGATACTGCGTCTGATTGCCGCCGCAGCCGTGGTGATGGCCGTGGCATCGGGGTCTGTGACCCAGGGGCAGGCGTCTTCCGTCGGGGAGTTCGTGATCGAGCCGATCGTGATCGGCGGCACGTTCGATGACGAGGGCATGCTCGACGAGGCGGTTGTCCTCGGTGCCATTCCGGGCGGCGCGGTGGTCGATGGCCCCGCCATGACCGACGACACCGCCCTCGACGGCGTGGTCCGTGCCGCCGGCGTTGCCGGCGACTGCGGGCACACCGGCCGATGTGGATGCGGCGGCGCTCCCCGAGAGTACGTCGTGTTCGACGTGCTGTTTCTCGACCGGGACAACGCGACCAACAACCAGGCCATCCTCATCGATGGCACTGGCGGCCTGAATCCCGGCGCCACCGTGTTCACGACCCGGAGCATGGTGCCCACCACGGCGCCAGGCGTGAGGCTCTTCGTCGGCCGGCATGGTGGCAACACCACAGGATGGGAGATGGGCTACTGGGGTGTCTATGGATGGTACGGCGATGCCGGTGCCTCCACGAACGGGTCACTCGCAATCCCCGGCGACATCGGCGCCGCCGTTCCCGGCTGGAACGCCGCCAGCAACGTGCGGACGACGTGGTCGTCGTCGCTCAACGTCGCAGAACTCAACCTGCTCGCGAGCGAGTTCACGAGCGGCTGTGAGCCTGGCTCACGCTGGCCGCAGCGGCGGTGCCGCCATGAGACCGAGGTCGACTGGATCGGCGGGCTGTTCTGGGCCGGTCTTGAAGAGCAGGCCGCCCTGCAGGTGTCGCCATCCGCGGGCGAGCCGTCGACGTCGTACCGGGTGGCGACCAGTTCGAACCTGTTCGGCGGCCAACTGGGGCTCCGGGGCCGCCGCACCTGGGACCGCTTCTCGCTCGAGGGCTGGCTGAAGGCCGGTCTTGGAGGGGCATGGCTTTCGCAATCAGCACCCCCGATCACCAGTTCGCTCGCGCCGGGCGCTCACTACCGGCCAGGCCGATCGGCCGACGACACGGGCATGGGATTCCTGTCGAGCATGAACATGTCGATGGCGTACCGGTTCAGCGAGGTGTGGGGCCTGCGGCTTGGCTACAACGTCGCCTGGCTCAGCGGCGTGGCCCTCGCGCCCAACCAGTGGGACTTCACCGACACGCAGGCCAGCGGCACCGGCGTCCGCGGCGCCGGTGGCGTGTTTCTCCACGGCGCCAATCTTGGCCTCGAAGCCCGCTGGTGATCCGCCGCTCGGGGCTGCCCATGCCCCATCGCCGGACGTTCGCGTCGGGCATCCTGCCCGACGCTCACTGCATGTCCGCTGCGCTTCGCCATCCTGGCTGCGCTTGCTCCCATAGCCCGGCTCTGGGGCACGGGCAGCCCCTCGCTCCATCATGTTCCGATGTGAGTCAAGAAAGGGGAGCAGTCGGCCGGCCGTCGCGTCGCACGAGGATCACATGCGAGCCGTCTTCTACGCGTCACGCGTGTGATCCTGAGGCGTTCCTGCGGCGGTGTCACTCCGCCAGGAAGCCCCGAGCGAGAGCGAGGGGATCATGCGTGGCGGCGGTGAGCGACGCGTGCCGATCCGCGGAGCCGTTTCCGTCGCTTCCGCTCCGGGCTTTGGGGGTTCCGTGGAAAAACCCGCGAGCATCACGGGTGACGCGTCTTACGGCTGGCGGGTGAACACGAGGGGCTTGGTGTCCTTCGGGGCCGAAGGGAGCGAAAACTCGAACGAGTCGGCCGTCTTCGGCGTGACCTTGGCCACCATCGTGCCCGCGGACTCGCTCACCAACGCGATCGCGTCGGCCGAGGTCTCGATCGTGCCCTTGAGTTCCACCGCGGGTTTGCCGGACGGCTGCGCCTTCCAGGTAAACGCCGATTCGGACGTCACCGTCAAGACGACCGTGTCGCTGTCGCTTGTCGCCTTCCACGTGCCGACCAGATCGATCTCGGGAAGGCTGTTCTCGGCGGGCGCCTCGGCGTCGGTCTTTGCAGGAGAGGCACCGGGCTCCGTCGCCGGCGCTGCCTTCTCCTCTGCGGGAGGCGCGACGGCGTCGAGCAACCGTTTGGCGACCACGTCGCCCGGCTGCTTGGCGACCACCACCCGGAGCGCCGCCGCGGCCATGTCGGTATGGCCGCCGACGAGGTAGTGATAGCCGAGCACGAAGTGGGCTGCAGCATCGTCGGGATGCGTGCGGCAGAACTCCTCGAGCGTGCGGAGGTGGCCGGTGTAGGCGTCCACCGAGCCGTAGACGTTGCTCATCGTCGTCCAGTCCATGCCGGGAGCGGTGGCGAGCACCGCGTTGAGCGCCGCGGCCGCCTCCGTGTAGCGACCGAGGGCGAACAGCGACAGCGCCCGCACTTCGTGGATCACCGAGTCCTTCGGTGAGATTTTGAGCGCCTGGTCGAAGCCGGCGAGCGCTCCGGAGTAGTCGCCCGCCTTGAACTTGCCGAGTGCCGCATCGACCGCGGCATCAGCCGGAGACGACGGCTGAGCCGCCGGCTGACCCGTTGGCTGCTGGGTGGCGGCCGCATCGGTCTCGGGTGCCGCGGCATCGGCCGGGATGTAGTTGTTGATGATCACCGGCTGCGAATAGTCGTAGGGCGACGAGGCCACCACGGCCGCCGGCATCGCGGCGTAGTACGGGTTGACGTAGCCGGCGGACCCGTAGCCGAGGGAGTTGTAGCCGAGCCCCCAGCTGCCGATGCTCGAGAGCAGGCCCCAGGTCGCCGCGCCGGTCACGAATGGAGCCCACCAGCCGCCGTTATAGCCCCAGTTGTTGCCCCAGCCGCCGTTGTACCAGTTGCCGTAGTGCGGGTTGACCCAGCCGTTGTTGTGCCAGCCGTTGTTCCAACCGTATCCGCCGCCATACCCACCGCCATATCCGGGATAGCCCCAACCACCCCCGCCGTTCCAGCCCCAGCCGCCGTAGCCACCGCCGACGTGGACGTTATTGAAGTTGTTGTTGTTGAAGTTGCCGCTGTTCCAGTTGCCGTTGTTCCAGATGTTGTTGCCCTGGCCAGGTCGATGGCCGCCGATGCCGGGCCGATTCGGGCGGTGACCGTCGTTCCAGTGGCCGCCGTTGCCGTGGCCGAGATCGCCGGGAAGGGGCGTGGGCCTGTTACCGCCGATACCAGGACGATTACCGCCCATACCCGGACGATTGCCGCCGATGCCGGGACGGTTTCCACCCGGGCGGTTGCCAAGATCGCCAGGTAGCGTCGTGGGGCGGTTGCCTCCGAAACCGGGTCTGTCACCACCCAGTCCCGGACGGTTTCCACCTCCCTGGCCAGGACGATTGCCTCCGAGGTCACCGGGGAGGGGTGTGGGGCGATTGCCGCCTCCGATGCCGGGCCGGTTGCCACCGATCGTGCCGGGGAGCGTCGTTGGACGATTCACGTCGCCAAGGCCAGGTCGTCCGGGCCTGTTGCCACCGGCCAAGCCGCCACCTCCGCCAGGCAAGCCCGGGCTCGGAAACGAAGGCTTTGTCGTGGGGACTCCAGGCCGGTTGCCAATCTGCCCTGGGAGCGTGCTGACACCCGGTCGTCCGCCGCCACCACCACCACCACCACCGCCGCCACCGCCACCGCCCGGCAGCGGGGCTGGCTTCGTGGCGAATCCGCCACCGGGCCTACTCGCCGTGCCCGGCCCTGCTCCGGGGCCTGAACCTTGGCCAGCGCCAAAACCCGGTCGGCCCGGCATTGGAGCCGGCGAAGGTCTCGTCGCTCCAATACCAGCGCCCGCCCCGGGGAGACCGGCGCCGCCAGGACGCCCTGCCAGGCCAGGAGTGGGCGCAGGACCGGATGGACGGATTGAACCGAGCCCCGGTCGCGATCCGGTGGTGGGCGACGGAAACGCGGGTTGAGGCCGTGCCATGGCGTTGGGCAACGAGGGCCGCGCAGGATTCGGCCGTTGCATCGAACCCACGCTCGGCCGCTGAAAGTTTGGCACCTGGGGCCGGGCCATGCCTCCCATGCCGCCCCCCGGCATTCCGGCAGGACGTTGCTGCATGTTCGGCGTGGCGGGCCGCGCCGTGGGCATGCTGGGCCGCGCCATCGGCATCTGTGGACGAGGGGTTGCCATCTGCGGACGGGGAGCCGCCATCTGCGGGCGGGCTGCCGGCATCGCCGGCCGCGCCGAGGGCATGGACGGCCGGGCTGCGCCACCGCCGACCCGGCCCATCGAGGGTCGTCCACCGCCAGGACCGCCACCACCGCCGGGCCGCGCGTCGGCGGCGCCGGAGAAGAGCAGGACGATGATCGCGATCGACGCACATGCAGCCGGGAGCCGCATCACTGAAATCTCCTCGAGGAGGGTCGAACAGGGGCCAGGTGTCTCAGGGGCCAGGGGTCTACGAGCGCCACCGCTCGTCGGTTCGAATCAGTTGCCGGGCTGCGGAGGCTTGCGGGCGATCACGAGTTTGAAGTCGGCCTCCTCGACGCCACCCACGATCCGATCGGTGCTCTCGACGACGAAGTGGTCGGCGTCGGACGGGCGGATCGTGACGGTCGCCGAGCCGATCGTGCCGTCGGGCAACGTCGCCTCCGACTTCACGACCCAGCCGTCATCCGTGCCCAGCCACTCGCCTTCGCTGAATCCGCCATCCGAGTCAAATGTCCACGAGCGGAGCGTGCCCTCGACGGGATCCCAGCCGATCCGCTGCACGCTCTTCGACGCCGGCTGGCCGCCGACCGAGAGGTTGTATTCGCCGATCAGGAAGTTGCCGTCCTCGGTCCAGCGGTAGCTGATCTGCGTCTTGCCGTCGGGGCTCTCGTCAACCCAGTCGCCCACGATCCAGTCGAGCGTGGCGAGCATCTCCGTCGGCGTCGGCAGCGGGTCGTCGGAGAACTCGCGGTAGGAGGCGAGCGGCCAGCGGTCGCCCTGCTTCGTGCGGACCGCCACATACCTCACCTGGGCCGCCGCGGCTCCCTGGTCGGTCGTGATGCGGCGCACGCCCTCTTCGATCACGACGTCGTCGCCGATTTCACGGGCATCGGTCACCTCCATCTCGAGCGTCGCCTTCGGAAACCGTTCGAAGAACCTCTTGAACAGCGATGCGATCTCGGCCCGCGATTCCGTGACGGTGCCGTTCTCGTCAACGACTTCGCCGTCCTCGATGAACATGCCCGCGAGGGCTGCGGCATCGCCGGCGTTGAACGCCTTCACGGTCGCCTCGGCTTCGGTCGCCACCGCCTTCACGACAGCGGCCACGCCCGGGGTGACCGGTGCCGTCGTCGCCTGCGCCCAGGCCGAGCCTGCCGCCACGAGCACCATCGCCACTGCCAGACAGGATCCCCGGGCCACCGTTCCTCGCGTCGAAAACACCGTCATGACTCGTCTCTCCAGGCTGTTCGTGCGGGCCAACGAAGGACCGCGAAGGATCGAATTAAAAGACCATCTTCCCGTGGAGCTTGCAAGCAGCCGGTGGGCCGTCAGCATGCCGACGGACTGCCTCCGAAGATCGCCCGTCGGGCCACGCTCCACCAGCCGGGCCGTTCGAGCGAGCGGTACGGGGAGTCGGCGGGCAGCGCGGCCATCAGGTGCTCGTGGGCCGGCTTGAGGTTGTGGTAGGGCAGCGAGGGGAAGAGGTGGTGGAGGGCGTGGTAGCGGATCGAAAACGGGAAGAAGAGCAGCGTGAGCGGGTCGTTGGTCGTGAAGTTGCACGAGTCGGCGATGTGCGACTCCATGTTCGAGGGGGCGCCGTCGCCCTCGCAGTGGTGGTCGGCGAGAAATCGCATGTGGTTGAGGGCCACGGTGGCGACAGCCAGGGCGTAGAGCAGCGGAATCCGCGTCCAGGGGTTGAGGCCGAGGATCACAAGCAGGGGGATGAGGAGGGCCCTGAAGAAGCAGGGGATCTCCGCGGCGAGAATGGCGCGGCGGTCGGCGGCGGTGAGCCGGCGCTCGTAGCGACGATTGAAGGTCAGCGCCGACGCACGGCGGAGGGTCCATTCGCGAACGCCGGGGGTGATGAAGGTGAGCGGCACGAGCAGGAATCGCAGGAACACCAGGATCGGCATCGCCATGATCTTCAGGGCGTAGCCGAGCACGCTGGCGAGATTGCCTCCCTGAACCATGTTGGCGGCATACTCGGGATCCTGCGGCGTGCCGTAGTACCGCTGGCTGTGGTGGTCGCGGTGGTGGCGGGTGAAAAACGGGCTCGGCATCAGGATCATGACGCCGCCGAGCACGTTCCAGGCCGCCTTGAACAACGGCATCTCGTGCTCGCCGAGATGGCAGACCTCGTGGACGAGTGAGCCCATCCGGTAGAGCCAGAAGACCGCGATCGGGAACGCGACCAACTGCGGCCACGAACCCAGCGGCGACGTCAGGTACACGCCGGAGGCGGTGTAGGCGGCGACGAGGCTGACGAGGAAGTCGGTCCAGTACCGCAGCGGGGAGGGGCGGAAGAAATCGACGCCGCTCGCCTGCATCGCCCGCCGGGCGTCGTGGATCCAGCCGCCGCCTCCATCGGGTCGAGCGGACTCAGAACAAGCCGATTCATCCGAGCAGGCCTCGAGCATCTGTCTGCCTCCCTGCGGCCGTCGTCCGGAACCCGCCTGGTCCAGATCGGGGCGAGACGCAATCGACCAGAAACCCGGCTGACAGGCAACTCGAGAAGGCGAAAAAGCGGGGGGCCGGGCGTTTTCACGCCCGGCCCCCCTGGACCAACCTGTGGGCACATCGGCATCGGGTGGAACCCGATGCAGTCAGTGCTTACTTGCAGCGACGGCAGCCGCAGCCGCGACGGCGGCCACCGCACTCGCCGCAGGCAGCAGCCGAGGCACCGCCGCAGCTGTCGCAGGCCGAAGCCTCGCCACAACCGCCGCAGGCACCGGCGTCACCGCCGCAGCCGCCGGCAGCACCGCAGCCACCGGCCGAGCCGGCGTCACCGCAGCCACCGCAGGCGTTCTCGACGGGCACCTCGACGGCGACCGTCACGCACTTCTGCACCGGCACTTCCTTCGTGACCGTGTGCGGGACGCGAACCGTGTAGCTCTGCGTCTTCGTCTCGGGCACGCAGTCATACACCGTCACGGTGTACGACTCTTCCTTCTGCTGGGGAACCATGACCGTGTAGGAAACTTCCTTGGTCATCGTCTCCGGCACGCACTTGGTCACCGTGTACTCCCGAGTCTTGGTCTCGGTGCGGTACTTGGTGACGTTGACCGAACGGCTCTTCTGCTCCGGCACCATCTTGGTGACGGTGTAGGTGCGGGTCCGCTCTTCCGGCACCATGGTGGTGACGGTGTAGGAGCGGGTCCGCTCTTCCGGACGGTACTTGGTGACGCTGACCGAGCGGGTCTTCGTCTCCGGAACGCACTTGGTGACCGTGTAGGTCCGGGTCCGCTCTTCCGAGCGGTACTTGGTGACGTTGACCGAGCGGGTCTTCGTCTCCGGAACCATCTTGGTCACGGTGTAGTTCCGAGTCCGCTCTTCCGAGCGGTACTTGGTGACGTTCACCGAACGGGTCTTCTGCTCCGGCACCATCTTCGTGACGGTGTAGGTGCGGGTCCGCTCCTCGGGGCGGCACTTCGTGACCGTGTAGGTCCGGGTGCGCTCCTCGGTGCGGCACTTGTTGACCGTCACCATCCGGCTCCGCTGCTCCTGACGGCACTTGGTGACCGTGTAGGAGTAGGGGACCTCCTCAGTCGTGCACTGGTAGGTCGTGACCGGGACTTCCTTCGTTTCGCACGTCGGAACCCAGACACGCTTGCAGCACGTCTTCGGGGGGCAGGGGCAGCCGCAGGCGTCGGTGCCGGCCGAGGCGACCTCGACCTGCTGCGTGGCCCAGTGGCCGCCACGGACCTGCACCGTCTTCGACGACTGGACCGGGACGCGCTTCTGCACGGTCCGGCTGCCGGTCATCTCTTCGGTGTAGGGCACGTTCACCGTGTAGGTCTGCTCGACCTGCTCGGTGTAGGGAACGTTCACCGAGTAGGTCGAAACCTTCTCTTCGGTGTAGGGAACCATGACCGTGTAGGTCGAGGTCTTCTCTTCCGAAACCGGCACCATCACCGTGTAGGTCTGCTCGACCGACTCGGTGTAGGGGACCTGGACCGTGTAGGTCGAGGTCTTCTCTTCCTGAACCGGCACGTGCACCGTGTAGGTCTGCTCGACCGACTCGGTGTAGGGGACCTGGACCGTGTAGGTCGAAGTCTTCTCTTCCGGCACGGAGGTCATCACCGTGTAGGTCTGCTCGACCTGCTCGGTGTAGGGAACCTGAACCGTGTAGGTCGAGGTCTTCTCTTCCTGCTTCGGAACCATGACCGTGTAGGTGGAGGTCTTCTCCTCGCTCACCGGCACGTTCACCGTGTAGGTCTGCTCGACCGACTCGGTGTACGGAACCTGGACGGTGTACTCAGCCGTCTTGGTTTCCGTCACGTTCTTGTTGACCGTGTAGTTCACGGTCTTGGTCCGAGTCTCGGGAACCTGCACGGTGACCGTGCGGGTCTTCGTCTCGGTCCGCGGGACGCGCTTGTTGACCGTGTAGGTCCGCTCGCGGGTCTCGGTGGTGTACTCAGTGCTCGTGACCGTCTTCATCTCGGTCACGTACTGCTTCTGGTACACCGTCTTCGTGCCGCACGAGGCGGCACAACCACCACACTCACCACCGCTGACGACGGCGCCGCTTTCAACGACGCCCTCGCTGCCACTGCCGCAGGCGCAGTCGGCGGCCCACGTGCTGGTGCACGTGGCGACGACGGCGAAGGCGGTCAGGAGGCCAGAAAGAACTTTGCGAACCACGCAAACCTCCAGGAAAAAGGAAACGAACAGGGGAAAATCGAGCAGGTTTTTCGCACGCGCCCGAACTTCGGTCGGCCGAAGAGACCTTTCTCTTCCGACGACCGAACGCTTCGGCCGCCTGATAAGTTGGATAGATTACGTTGACTAATCCGGCTTTCAAGGGATGGGAACGGACAAAATCGGTTTTTCGTGGAAAGCCGGTCCGTCCCCCTCCGGAAACGGGGGGCGGAATCGAAAAAATGCCAGAAATCAGACGGTTTCATGATCGCCGGGACAAACGGCAGCAAGCGACGTCGGTGACGTCACGACCGGTAAAATCCGGTTTCCCGACCGGACACGACGGTCACGGTGGAGCGTTTTCGGGCCTGAGGTGACCACGCACCCAGGCGGCCACGGGCTGTCAGGGAGCCACGAGCAGGTCCTTGAGCATCGGCCGCATCAACTCCGCGCGGCGGGCGTTGCCGATCGTGCTCGGGTGCTGCATGTCGTCGAGAAAGCACTCCGGCGCGGGCTTGCCGTCCGGGCCGAGGAAGGCCGCGTTGGCGTCGAGGTAGACGAGTTTCCCATCGCCGCGTGCGTCGATGCAGGCCCTGATCGCCGCATTCGCCTCCACCTGCCGATCGAGCTGTTCCCACCGCTTCACCGTCGGGGAGATGGCGAGAAACGCGATCGTCGCATCCGGATGATCGCGGCGGAGCGAGTCGATGAGCCGCTCGAACGCGGCGCGGATGTCGCCGGTGCTGGTGCCGGCATTGACGTCGTTGGTGCCGGCCCCGACCACGATCACCCGCGGCTTCGCGGCGGCGACGAGCCGCGGCGCGAACTCGGCCAACTCCACGAGCCGGCAGCCGCCGACGCCGCGATTGACGACGTTCATGCCGGGAAAGTCATCGGCGAGGGTGTTCCACATCCGGATATTCGACGACCCCAGCAGGACGATGCCGCCCGGTTCCACGGGCGAGTCGCGGTCGAGTTTCTCGTAGGCGGCGATTTCATCCTCCCACTTCGACGGTGACGGACCTGCGGCCGAAGGCGTCGCCGCCGGAGCCAGCGACACCTCGGCCGGTGCCGTGATCGCGGGTGTCGCCGCCGCCACGGCATGCCGAGGAGGTGTCGCGACGGTGGCCGGCTGCACTGCGGGAGTGGTTGCGGGCTGTTTCTTGGCCAGGGGCTTGGCGAACACGCGGTTCCAATCCTCCGCGATCCGCACCACCTGCCAGCCGTACTTGTTTGCCGCGTCAAGCGACTCGTTGAGTGGCTCGCCGTAGGCCATTTCCCGCTCCGCGTCGTCGTGCAGCACGAGCAGCTGGAGGCTCGGCCGGTCGCTCGACTGCGACCAGCGCAGCATTTCGATGTCGCCGGTCGTGCCCACGTTGCCGACGGCGAGAATCGGCCGGCGGCCGATCTGCTCGCCGATGCTCACAGGCTTTCGTTCCTCGTCGTTGAGCACGTGGAGCTGCGGAAGCACGACCAGGTCGAGCCGGCGATTCGGTGTTTTTTCGTTCGCGGGCGACGGCTCTTCGACCTCCCGGAGCTCGGTGAGCGGGCGGGAGGCGATCACGTGGTCGGGGGCGATGCCGTACCAGAGCTCCGCGGCGGGCCGCATGAAATGCACGCCGCTGCCCGAGCAGATCCAGACATCGAAGCCCTTGGTCTTGAGCAGGGCCAGCAGCTCCTTCATCGGCTGGTAGGCGACGTCGCCGAGCGGGACGTCGAACACCGGGTGACGGGTCGTGCGGATGAAATCGCGGGCCTCGGCCTCGAGTTTCTCCTCCGGGACGCCCGCCAGCGTCGAGAACGTCAGGTCGGTGAAGAACTTTTTGCCCAGCCGGCGGATGAACTCGAGGTCGCCGGTCAGGAGCGTGGCATAGGGCTCCTCGTGGGCCAGCTCCGGCCGCCGCTCCACCAGCGCCCTCACACGGTCCACCAGGAACATGCCGTGCATCACCGGCTTCTCGCAGACGAGGGTGCCGTCGTGGTCGAACACGGCGATCCGTTCGGCCGGCGGCACGAACGTGGGGGCCGATTCGGTGGTCACGGCCGAGACGAAGTCGAGGATCGCCTTCTTGGCCGCTCCCTCGCGCCACGAGGGCAGAGGGTCGGAGACGGTGGCCACGGTCTGGCCCGGCGCCACGGGTGCCGGCTCCGGCGTCGGGGCGGGCTTCGTGCCGAGCCAGACGGCGGCCGCCAAGAGGCCGAGGGCGACCAGTGGAATCGCCACCGCGGACGTGGCCGACGCCTTCTCGCCGCGGTGGGCGTCGTCACCGTGCGCGTCTGGTTGGGGTGTTGGCTCGTGCTCGCGATGCATCTCGTCCTTCATGGCACAGCTCCTGGTCTCCGGTGCAACCGGTGCTCACGATACCCTGCGCCGAGGCGCCATGCGAGGAGCCGTCGGGGCGGATCCGCCACCGGCCAGCCGCGGCGGGAGATCCGCCACCGCCACGATTCCGCCGAGGGTTTCCGGAGTCTATCCACGGCGATATCCTCCGGTTCGGGAGGAACTGTTCCACCATCACTCCGGAGAGACTTGCCCCATGTCCCGCGTCCGCCTCACGCTCGCCGCGTTCCTGCTCTCCGTCGCCACCACCGTCCGGGGCGACGTGTCGCTCAACAACATGTTCGGCGACCACATGGTCCTGCAGCAGGGCATCAGGAACAAAGTCTGGGGCAAGGCCGACCCAGGCGAGACGGTGACGGTGACCTTCGCCGGTCAGACGAAGTCGGCGACCGCCGCCGCCGACGGGTCGTGGAGTCTGTTTCTCGACCCTGTTCAGGAGTACGGCGGCCCGCACACGCTCGCGGTCAAAGGCAAGAACAGCGTGACGTTCAACGACGTGCTCGTCGGCGAGGTCTGGGTCTGCTCCGGCCAGTCCAACATGCAGTGGGCCGTGAACCAGGCCAACGACCCCGATCTGGAGAAGGCCGCGGCGCGGTTCCCGAACATCCGCTTCGTGTCGGTGCCGCAGGTGGGCCAGCAGGAGCCCGCGTGGAACTTCGAGGGGACGTGGCAGGTCTGTTCGCCCGAGACCGTGGGCGACTTCTCCGCGGTCGGCTACTTCTTCGGCCGGCAACTCCACCAGACGCTCGGCGTGCCGGTGGGCCTGATCGACAACGCCTGGGGCGGCAGTGCCGCCGAAGCCTGGGTGAAGCGGGACAAGCTCGCGACCCACCCGACCCTCAGGGCGATCCACGAGCGCTGGGAGAAAGAGGAGGCCAACTACGAAAACGCCAAGGCCGAGTTCGAGAGAAAGCTGGCCGCGTGGAAGGCGGCCGTCGCGCAGGCGAAGAAGGACGGCAGTCCCGAGCCGGCCGGCAAGCCCGACGCCAAACAGGATCCCGCCGGACGGATGAAGGGCAATGCCCGCCCGGGCAACATCCACTCGGGCGTGCTCGCGCCCTCGATCGGCTACGGGATCAAGGGGGCGATCTGGTACCAGGGCGAATCAAACGCCGGCCGCGCCTACCAGTACCGCGATCTCTTCCCGTTCATGATCAGGACGTGGCGCGAGGAGTGGGGGCTCGGCGATTTCCCGTTCTACTGGGTCCAGCTGGCCGACTACAAAGCCGAGAAGGCTGAGCCGGCCGACAGCGACTGGGCCGAGCTTCGCGAGGCACAGACGATGACGATGAAGGCCCTGCCGGCCACCGGCGAGGCGGTGATCATCGATCTGGGCGAGGGCAAGGACATTCATCCGATGAACAAGCAGGGCGTCGCGAAGCGGCTGGCCCGTTGGGCCCTCGCCGAGACGTACCATCGGCCCGGCATCGCCTGCCGGAGCCCGCTCTACAAGGGCATGGAGAAGGATGGTGCGAAGATCGTGCTCGCGTTCGACCACGTCGCCACCGGCGGCAAGGGCTGGCGTCCGTTCGACGTGAACGAACCGATCGGGTTCACGATCGCAGGTGCCGACCGGAAGTTTGTGCCTGCCCAGGCCAGGATTCGGGACGATGGCCGGATCGAGGTCTGGAGCGATGCCGTGGCCGAGCCGGTGGCGGTCCGCTACGCCTGGGCCGACAACCCGGTCTGCAACCTGTACGCCACGACGGGCCTGCCGCTGACTCCCTTCCGCACGGACGACTTTCCCGGCGTGACGGCCGACGCGAAGTGACTGTCCGCTCCATCGTCAAACGGGTACGCTGACGAGGTCCGTCCGTTTCCGCACGGTGTCGGAACGGTCGGGTTCACGAACAGGGAGGTTGCATCGTGATCGACCGGGCTTTGGCGGGCGTGGTGATCGGGACGGTCTTCCTCGTGGTCGCCGGCTGCTCGACCGGCTCCAACGAGGCCCGCATCGGCGCCGAGCGTGTCGAACCGGAACTGAGTCCGCGGACGGCACGAAGCGTCGGCCCCGTGCCCGTGGTCATCGATGCGGCGCGGCCGTATCACACCTCGCGAGGGGTCGCCTCGCGGCCCGCTGCGCCGCGGCGGTTGCCGCTCGCCGGAACTGCCCAGGACGGCCTGCAGGCCGAAGTGGAGACGATGCTCGGCGACTATCTCCGCGACTTCAACCGCCACGACACCGTGGCGGTCGCCGCGCACTGGACCGAGGAGGGCGAGAACCTCGATCTTGACACGGGGGAGGCCACCGTCGGCCGCGCCGCGGTGCGGGAGGTGTTTGCGGCGCTCTTCGACGAAGACGCCGGCGCAGCCATCGACATCGACGTGCAGTCGATCCGGCCGGTGAGTCGCGACGTCGCCGTGGTCGACGGGAACTCGACGGTCCGTTTCGGCGACGGCGCCCGGGCCGGCAGCCGATTCTCGGCGGTCGTGGTCAGGCAGGATGGACGGTGGAAGCTCGACAGCGTCCGCGAAGCGGCCAACCCCGAGGCGGCCCACGACGGCCGGCCGCTCGATCAGTTGGCGTGGCTCGTCGGGACCTGGGCAGACCCGCGGCCGGGCATGACGGCGAGCACGCGTTGTTTCTGGAGCGCGGGCCATGGATTCCTGATCCGCACCCACGCGGTATCGGGCAGGGCCGCAGCCGGCGAGGTCGCGCCGGGCATCCCCGCTCTCCTGTCCGACTCCGAGTCCGATGCCGCGGAGCGGGAGGTGACCGAGATCATTGGCTGGGATCCAGACAGCCAGCTGATCCGCTCGTGGGTGTTCACGTCGGCCGGCCGGTTCGCCGAGGGCACGTGGAGCCGGACGGGCGACGGCTGGCGGGTGCGGCTCGAAGGCCGGGGGGCCGACGTGGGCCGGGCCTGCGAGTGCGTGCTCACCCGCCGCGGCTCCGATGCCGTGTCGGTGAGCGGTCCGCGCGACGGACTCGCCGCCGACCTCACCCCCGTCTGCGACGTCGTCCGCGTCGGCCCCTGACGCTCGAACGCGTCCGTTCATGACGCTCGGGACTGCATCATCGCTCCCCAGGAGCACAAGGGTGTCAACCTGTGGCTTCTACGGGTTGCACGCGAGCCTGAGGTTTACGCGAAGCGAGGGGCTGCCCGTGCCCGTCGCCGGACGTTCGCGTCGGGCATCGTGCCCGACGCTCACTGCATGTCCGCTGCGCTTCGCCATCCTGGCTGCGCTTGCTCCCATAGCCCGGCTCCCGGGCACGGGCAGCCCCTCGCACCATCATCCCTCTCAGTGGGATTCAGGAAGGGAGAGCAGTCGGCCGTCCAGGCCCAACGCCGTGAGGCGCGGGGCGCGGCCAGGAGAGGGCTGGGTCCAACTCGGTTCGCCCGCGGCCTTACGGCCGGTCGGCTTTCACGTACCGTGCACTCGAGCGTGAGGATCGACGGTGAATCGTATCACACGTCCCGCCGGCGCCGAGCATGTCTCCGGCCGGCTGCGGTGCCGCCACGAGGCGCGGGAATCACGTGTGACTCGTGGACGCGTCAGCGGCGGGTGGCCTTGGAGGTCGCCATCTGCGGACGCTTCACGAAGTAGACCTTCGGGTCGTCGATCACCCAGGGCGTGCTCCAGGTCCGGCCGTCGTCCTGCGTGCAGACGTTGAAGAAGAACGTCTTCACCAGCTCCGTCCGGTAGCCGTACGGGTACTGCGACGTGATGTGGTCGTCCATCGTGAGTTCATCCACGCCGGGGCTCGCGAAGTAGTGCACCATGCCGTCGGGCGTGAACGACATCCCGAGCGTCCACCAGCCGAGTTGCTCGATCCGCGGGCCGCGGATCTCGCCACCGTTGCGGCCGCTGCGGACGCGGATGTAGGCGCCGTCCTCCTTGAACTTGCCGGAGTGGCTGCTCTCGAAGCAGACGAACATGCCCGGCCAGTATTCCTCCAGGCCGAACCGGCCCTCATCCGGATGGTCGTCGCCGGTGATGATCGCGTGGGTGAAGCAGCCGGCGCGGAAGCCGAAACTCGGGCCGGTGCGATTCTCCCACTGCTCGAAGGGCGGCATGTAGACGCGGACCGTGATGCTCGGGCTGTCGGCCACCGACATGCTCCGACCGGTGAACTTCGAGAGGTTGTAGATCAGGTCGTCCTGCTGCATCGTGTAGGTGACGCGGCCAGGGATGCCGCCGTGGAGGGTGGCCACGAGGAGGCCGTGCTCGCTTCCCTCGAGGCCCGGCGCGGGCAGATCGACCCGCTTGACCACGTCGGGTGTGCCCCGCTTCGGGCCTTCGAACCAGCGGTTGTTGGTGCTCTTGCCGAGCGGCCCGCGCATCCGCTTGTCCTGCTCCTCGGAGCTCTTGGGGTGGTTGTATCGCCAGGTCCACTTCTCGTCCTCGAAGTCGTCGACGACGTTCTTGACGAGCGACCCGGTCCCCGGGAGCAGCACCGGCTTCTTGGGGAGCGGCGGCTGCACCGCCGCGGGAGCGGCGGCAGGCCGCGGCTTGGCAGCCGTGGCGCGGCCACTCGTGCCGGCGGCCGCAGCGAAGCCGGTCGCCGCGACGACCACGGCCGCGGAGAGGATCGCCTGTGCCGGTGACGAAAGGGATGAACGATTCATGGTGCCGATCCTCCGGGTCGCGAATCCTGCGTGCGTCTCTCCTATCGGACAGAGCCTGCCGGTCGATCAGCCGGTGACCGCGCACGCAGACGGGACGACCTCCGCCACCCCGGTACCGCAGGGTCGCGCCGCGGCCCGGAGCGGCCCGAACTGCCCCGCCTCCCCAGATCACCGCGCGGCGGGTGGCGGCCGGGCCCGGCGAAGAGTCGTCTGGCGGAGAAGCCGAAAAAACGTCACATATCCCCGGACCACGGGCCGGAGATGGCCCAGTTCGCGACCCGGTGAACGGAATCATGAGGCAGACACTCTCCCGGATTCGACGCGCTCGCTCGGTGGCCGGCATGGTCGCGGTGTGCCTCGCCTGCCAGATCGTCGTCGGCGCCGACGCCCCGCGGTCGCACCTCGTCCCCGCAGGCAATGCCGCGACCGCTCCGACGTCGTGCGCCACCCTCGGCCTCACCCTGTCGCGGGCATCGGGCGTGCTGCGCCAGCAGCTGGCGCTCAAGCGCGGGGCGGGGCTCGTCGTGGAGGGCGTGGTGCCCGGGTCGACCGCCGCCCGGGTCGGCATCGCCCAGCACGACGTGCTCGTGCAACTCGACGACCAGCTCCTCGTGCTACCCGAACAGTTCGACGCCTTGCTGGAAGCAGCCGGGGCCGACGTGCCGCTCGCCTGCACCGTGCTCCGCGGTGGCCGCGAGATCGTCGTGCCGATCACGGCCGGCAGACAGCCGGAGGGAGGACCGCCGCGCGGGTCCGCCGCGAACGGGGGCCTGAGACCGACGGCATCCGCGCTGGCCATCGTGGAGCAGGCGGCACAGAAGCAGGGACCCATCCCGGCCGTACCGCTCCGCCG
>JAGWWA010000113.1 GCA_018970605.1 Planctomycetota bacterium
CGCACCGAGCCGCTTCTCGATCTGGCCGACCGTGCCGAAGAAGTCGGCTCCTTCGCGGTCGAGTTTGTTGACGAGCGCCAGCCGCGGCACCCCATATTTGTCGGCCTGCCGCCAGACCGTCTCGCTCTGGGCCTCGACGCCCTCGCGGGCGGAAAACACCACCACCGCCCCATCCAGCACCCGCAGGCTCCGCTCCACCTCGGCCGTGAAGTCGACGTGACCCGGCGTGTCGATGAGGTTGACCGTGACGTTTCGCCACTGGAACGACACGGCGGCCGAGTAGATCGTGATGCCCCGCTCCTGCTCTTCGGGGTCAAAGTCGGTGATGGTGGTGCCGCGATCGACTTCGCCCAGCCGATGGCTCGTTTTGGTGAAGAAGAGCATCCGCTCCGTGAGCGTGGTCTTGCCGGCGTCGATGTGGGCGACGATGCCGATGTTGCGGATGTTTTCGAGCGTGCGGGCCATCACATCTTCTCGACGGTGCCGATGCCGAGGAGGTCGAGGCCGCGGCGGAGAATGCGTCCGGTCAGGTCGCAGAGCGCCAGGCGGCTCTCCCGCTCCGCTCCCTCGGCCTTGAGGACGGAAAGCGAATCGTAAAACGTCGAGTAGCAGCCGGCCAGATCGTAGAGCCAGGCGGTGAGGACGTTCGGCCGCGAGTCGGCCTCGACGTCCTCGAGGGCCTCGCCGAAGCGGAGCAACTCCAGGGCGAGCGCCCGCTCCTTCGGGTCTGACAGCAGCACGCCATCACCGCCTCGGCGCACGTCGTCACGATCGATGCCACCCCGTGAAAAAATCCCCTCCACGCGAGCCACGGCATACTGCATGTAGGCGGCCGTGTTGCCGGTGAGCTGCAGCATCTTGTCGAAGCTGAACACGTAGTCGGTGGTGCGGTTCTGCGAGAGGTCGGCGTATTTGATCGCGCCGATACCGACGGTCTCGGCCACGTGCCGTCGATCGGCATCGTTCATGCCGGCCCGGCCCTCGTCGCCGCTGCCCACGACGGCCGCGGCCCGCTCCACCCCCTCGTCGAGCAGGGCCTCGAGTCCCACCGTGTCACCCGCCCGCGTCTTGAACGGCCGGCCGTCCTCGCCAAGCACCGTGCCGAAGCCGACGTGCACGAGATCGACCCCCTCGATGCCGTCGATTCCCCAGCGCCGAGCCGCCTCGAAGACCTGCTCGAAGTGCTCGCTCTGCCGGTGATCCACCACGTAGAGAATCCGATCCGGCGTCCAGTGCTCCAGCCGCCAGCGGATCGTGGCCAGGTCGGTCGTCGCGTAGAGAAACGCCCCGTCGGCCTTGCGGATGAGCAGCGGCGGTGCGTCGTCGCCCCGCAGAAACACGCCGATCGCCCCCCTGCTCTCCCGGGCGAGGCCTTTCGCCACCAGGTCGTCCACCGTCGCCGCCAGCATCGGCTGGAAGAAACTCTCGCCCAGCGTGTGGTCGAAGGTGACGTGCAGCCGCGCGTAGATCCGGTCGATCTCGCCGCGGCACACCGGCATGAACTGGTTCCAGAGGGCCCGATTCTCCGGGTCGCCCTCGTGGAGCTTGGCGGTCTCCGCCAGCACGTCTCGCGCGGCGTCGGGATGCTGGGCGGCCAGGGCTGCGGCGACGGGATCCGCGGCGAGTTCCTCGGGCTTCGCATCGGCCACCTTGCGCACGAGCCGATAGAGCCGGCCGAGTTCCGCGGTGGGGTCGGCTGCAAAGGCCGCGTCGTCGCGGCAGTGCTTCCATCCCCAGAGGATCATGCCGAACTGTGTGCCCCAGTCGCCGAGGTGGTTGTCGGTGATCACGTGGTGGCCGCGAAACCGCAGGATCCTCGCCAGCGCATCGCCGATCACCGTCGAGCGGATGTGCCCCACGTGCATCGGCTTGGCCACGTTCGGCGAGCTGAAGTCAACGACCACGGTCAGCGGCTGCTCGACCGCCGCCACGCCGAGCCGGTCATCGGCCACCGCGCGGGCCACCGCCGCCGCCAACGCCTCATCCTTCACGCGGACGTTGATGAAGCCAGGCCCCACCGGATCGCCGGGGGGCTCGAACAGGTCGGCGTATCCTGGGGCCGCCTCCAGCCGCCGAATGATCTCGACGGCCACGTCGCGGGGCTTCTTGCCGGCCTTCTTCGCCAGCGCCATCGCCATCGTGCCGGAGTAGTCGCCAAACGTGGCGTCGGCTGTTTCGCGAACCTGCTCGACGAGCCCAGGAAGTTCGGCGGCCTGAATCGCCGCAACGCCGTCTCTGGACAGCCCTTCGAGGGCAACCCGAAACGCCTGCCGCAGGGCCGAGCGGAGATTGATCCGGCCAGCTGCACCAGTGGTGCCAGTCATCGGGAGCCGGCCCCGGCGGACGGCACGGACACCGGCGTGGCGTCGCTCCAGAGATGCTCGATGTCCCAGTAATCACGGGCTTCGGCATCGAAGAGGTGCACCATCACGTCACCGTAGTCGAGGACGATCCAGCGGCCCTCCTCATAGCCCTCGGCCCCGCGCTTCCGGTCATGATGCTCCTTCTTGAGCACCGCCTCGATCTCGTCGGCCATCGCGTGGAGCTGCCGGCGGCTCGCTCCCGTCGCGATCACGAAGTAGTCGAAGACGGGCGTGATCTCGCGAAGGTCGAGGATGCGGACGTCCGTGCCACGAGTCTCCTCGGCCACCCGCGCGGCGGCGAGGGCGAGGATGCGGGCGCGGTCGGTCGCGGAGTCCTTGCGGGAAGTCATGTCGGGGATTGTAGCCTTCCGGCAGCGAGGGCGATTCCGTGCAGCACGAGGTCGGGGATTTCCGTGGCGCCGGGCAGGGCGTCGCGGACGATGCCCCGGGAGCCGCCGGTGAGGAAGAGCTGCGGCTCGCCGCCGACCGCGACGGCAGCCTCCGCCACGATCCTCGCCACCGCTCCCCGCATCCCGAAGCCGATGCCGGCTGCAATCGCCTGCTGCGTGTTCCGTCCCGGCATCGCGGGGAGGGCACCGCTGTCGAGATCGGCCACGGCCGGCAAGCGGCTCGTGCCTTCCGCGAGCGCCCGGGCGAGGAGGCCGGGCCCCGGCAGGATCGCACCGCCGAGGAACCGCCCATCGACCGCCACCAGATCCACCGTCGTGGCCGTTCCGCAGTCCACCACCACGGCCGGGCGGCCTGCGTCCTTGGCCACGGCCACGGCGGCGGCGGCCGCCACCCGGTCGATGCCCACGCGTCCCGGCTCGTCCACGTCCACCGCGATCGGCAGGTGCTCTCGCGTCACGCGCCGCTGGCGGATCGTTCTCGGACCGGTCGTCGCCACCTCGGCGATCGCCGCCTCCAGCCCCACCGCCGCCCGGTCGTGCACGCTGGCCACGAGCACGACCGCCGCCCCGGCCGCCACGCGGTCGAGCCACTCCCGCAGGTTTTCGGGTCGAAACTCTCGGCTGAGCAGATCCTGGCGATGCGTTACTCCGGGCAGCCGTGTCGCCGTGACGTCGGCCCCGACCACGGCCAGCTTGATCCGCGTGTTGCCGACGTCGGCCACGACGACCGTCTCGCCCGCGATCGTCATGCCGGTTCCTTCCGCCGGTCAAGTTCCGCCACCACCGCCCGCAGGAGCGCGTCGAGCCCCTGCCCGGTCACGGCGCTGACGCCGATCACCTCACGGCCGATCTCGCGGGCGAAGTCGCTGCGGATCTCGTCGGCTCCCGGCAGTTCGCCCTTGCTCATCACCACGATCTCCGGCCGCTCGCCGAGCGACGCATCGTAGAGCGAGAGTTCTTCGCGGATCGCCCGGTAGTTGGCAAGCGGGTCGCTGCCGTCCATGGGCATCGGCTCGACGACGTGCACGATGATGCCCGCCCGCTCCACATGGCGGAGAAACTCGTGTCCGAGGCCCACGCCGGCATGGGCTCCCTCGATCAACCCGGGAAGGTCGGCGAGCACGAAACTCCGGTCCCGCGACACGTCCACGAGCCCGAGGATCGGCGTCTTGGTGGTAAAGGCGTAGTCGGCGATCTCCGGCCGGGCCCGCGAGAGCCGCGAAAGCAGCGTGCTCTTGCCGGCGTTCGGCTTGCCGACGAGCCCCACGTCGGCGATCACCTTGAGTTCGAGCAGGAGCCGGCGGATTTCCCCCTTCACGCCCGGCGTGGTCTGCCGCGGCGCGCGGTTGGTTGACGACTTGAAGTGCATGTTGCCCCAGCCGCCCGGCCCGCCCTTGGCGGCCACGATCCAGTCGCCCGGGGTGGCGAGGTCCTTGAGCATGAGCCCCGTCGATTCGTCCACCACGATCGTGCCTGGAGGCACGAGCAGCACGAGGTCCTGCGCCTTTCGGCCCTGGCAGTTGGCAGGCCCGCCGGACTCTCCATGGGCGGCCCGCCACTGCTTGCGATGGGCGAGGGCGGCGAGCGAGTCAACGCCCGGCTGCGCCTTGATGATCACGCTGCCGCCGTCACCCCCGTCGCCGCCGTCCGGGCCGCCCAAGGGGATGTACTTCTCGCGGCGGAAACTGCAGATGCCACGGCCGCCGTTGCCGGCGGCGACTTCGATCTGCACGCGGTCAACGAACACACCGGCACCCTCAGCACATCACCGGACGCCGGAGGCACGTCACCGAACCTGCCACCGCAGGTCAGGCTGAGGCGCCTGTCACCACGTTCACGCGGCGACCTTCCCGATCGAACGACACCACGCCGTCGGAGAGCGCGAACAGCGTGTAGTCGCTGCCCATGCCCACGTTCCGACCGGCCTGAAACTTGGTGCCCACCTGGCGCACGAGAATGTTGCCGGCTCGAACGGCCTCACCGCCAAACTTCTTCACGCCGCGGCGCTGGGCGTTGGAATCGCGACCGTTGCGGCTGGAACCCTGACCCTTCTTGTGTGCCATCGACGTTGATCCTCGTGCTGGGCGATCGGTGAGTGGTTGCGAGTCCGCCTGCCGCGGAGGGCCGCGCGAACGGGACCGAGAGTTTACACGCGAAAGCGGGCCTGGGGCAGGTCTCTGGGGATTTTCGCGAAAAAACAGGGCCGGCCGGGGTTCACAGCCCGGCGGCGTCGGTTTCGTAGCGGAATACCCACCCGTAATCGACGCCCTCCTCCTTCGCGACAGCCGTCGCAAACAGACGCGGCCCACGCGGACCGAACAGCCCCTCCAGGGCCAGATCGGCAACGTCCTGGGGCCCTGCGATTCTGGTGCGGCGGGCGTCATCCACCGGGAAACTCTCGCGAATCCTTGTGCGTCCCTCTTCATCGAGGCCCTGGATCGCCGGACGAACGGCATCAAAGGCCGCCCGCGCATCGCCGCCAGCGATCGCGGTGAGATCGGCGTCGACCGCCCGCAAGGTCGCCAGACCGCGGGCCTTCGCGACGGCGTCGGCCAGCCAGGGGATCCGCCGGCCCGCGGCGCCGAAGATGTCGGCGGCGGCGGCCCGCTGCGCGGCGAGGTCAGGCTTCGACTCCAACGCGCGGACGATTGTGGCCAACGATGCCAGCGGTTCCCGAGCCACGGCCTCCGGAGTCAGGCCGATCGCGGCGAGCGCCGTCTGCCGGCGCGCCTGGTGGGCGGCATCGACTGGGCCGGCCGCGGCAGCAACGAGTTCCTCGATCGACGCCACGCCGAGATCGCCGAAGACGAGCCGAAGCATTGCGATCGGATCCCGGGCCGCATCGACGGCCGCCGCCTTTTTGAGGAGCACCTCGAGCGGGATCAGGCTCGAGGCCGCCCCGCCCCCCTCGGGCTCGAGCAGGTCGGTCCACGAAATCCCGAGGGCGTCGAGCCCAGCCACCGGCTGGGACTTCGCATACCGCGGCCAGCCGACGGTGGAGAGCAGGCGACCGCCGAGGGCCATGCGCTCGAACATGCCCGCAAACCCGATCCTCATTTCCGTGTCGCCGCCAGGCCTGTCATCTCCCGGCCGCCAGAAGTCGAGCCGCAGGCTTTCGAGCGTCTCCTCGATGTGCGCGCCGGGCGGGTCGTTCGGCTGGATCACCGACCCGGGCCGCGGCCGCCAGCGCACGGCATTGGTCAGGCCACGCACGTAAATCGAGAAGAAATCGATCCGGGGATCGATATCCTCCCAGATGGCCACGCCCCACCGCTCCTCGCCGGGCTGCATGTCCGACGCCGACATCTCCACGCTGTCGAGGAATCGTCGGTTCGGATCCTCCCGCTTCCGAATCGCCTCCATGGCCGACGGCACCAGGCGATCGAGGTAGCCGCGGTACGACGAGAGTCCCTCGCCATCCTGAACCGGTTCGAGGCTCTCCAGGACGAAGTGGGGCAAAAAGCGGACCGGGGCCTCGAACGCTTCCGTCTGCCGCACCACCTTCTCCGCGACACCATCAGCCGGGGCCGTCACCAACCGCCGCCCCCCGACGTTCTTCACGCGGTAGACGAGATACCAGATCTGCTTCCGCTGCATCTTCAAGTCGGCGGCGGGCACATCCACATCGAGCATCCGCGGCGGCTTGAAGGCGAACTCGAGACACCAGATATCGCGGGGATACTCGCGGCCACGCCCCCGTTCCACGAACGTCGCGTTGGCCGGCGCCATCTGCGGCGTCCATGCCAGGCCGGCCTTTCCCTGCGTGATCTCCACGACGTCGGCCCGTTGCAGGGCGTCATCGGTCGTCTTGTCGGCCGGGATCACCGTGAGGGCGCCGGGCCCGAGGCGGCGAAACCCGGCGGGCTCAGCGGCGGCGGCCCGCGGAGCGAACGCCGGCCACAGCAGGAGCATCGCGATCGCGACCCGCGGCAGAACCAGCTCGGGGCGGCGCGGGGCCGTCGAATCACTGAACAACAACGCCGCGATCCTCGCCATGACACCCGTCAGCCGTTCGGGACGTTCCCTCTGCGCAAGCATAGTGATCATCGGCACGCCCCGCCCAAAAAGCCCATGCCGCGAGGTGCTCGCGGCGTTTCGTGCCGGCGCATCCTGCACAGCCCCCATGACCCGCAGAGTCTGCCGCGGCCAGGACTCATGGTGAGCGAGGGGCTGCCCGTGCCCGAGAGCCGGCGTTGCTGACGAGCGCAGCCATGGATGGCGGAGCGACGTCAGCATCGAGCGAGCGGAGCTCAGGATGGGCGCAGCGAGTGTCCGGCGACGGGCATGGGCAGCCCTGAGCGGCACATCGAACGCCCCCGGCACATCGGCCATGCCCCCATCGCTCACGCGATTGGGCTTCCTGACTGCACCACGCCTGGTGAGCGAGGGGCTGCCCGTGCCCGAGAGCCGGCGTTGCTGACGAGCGCAGCCACGGATGGCGGAGCGACGTCAGCATCGAGCGAGCGGAGCCCAGGATGGGCGCAGAGAGCGTCCGGCGACGGGCATGGGCAGCCCTGAGCGGCACATCGAACATGCCCGGCACATCGGACATGCCCCCATCGCTCACGCGATTGGGCTTCCTGACTGCACCACGCCTGGTGAGCGAGGGGCTGCCCGTGCCCGAGAGC
>JAGWWA010000114.1 GCA_018970605.1 Planctomycetota bacterium
TGGACAGGCAGTGACGATGAACTTCTCAGGAGACAACGCGATGAACGTGTATCACTCGATCGTGCGGTCGGCCTTGGTGGCCGCCGCGGTGCTGGTGGTGGGGGCGGGCTGCACGGCCCAGAAAACCGCGCCGGAGAAACTCGCCGGGCCGACCGCCGCCGACGGGCTCACGAACCTCCGCGACCTCTTCCGCCAGGCGGCCGCGGGGAAGGCAGCGCTTCCGAAGAGCCTCTCCGAGTTCACCGCCGTCGAGCCGTTCTATCCCGTGGCCGGCCCGTTCGTGCTCTCGGGCGACATCACCTGCGCCTGGGGTGCTGGGCTCAAGGACGGAGCCGATGCCGCGAAGCGGATGCTCGCCTTCGAGACGCGGGCCGCCAAGGAGGGAGGCTGGGTGATGTTTCAGGACGGCACGATCCGCGAGGTGACCGCCGAGGAGTTTGCGGCGGCCGCGAAGGCCACGCCCTGACCAGCGCGGGCTGCAGCTCGAACGGCTAAGGCGACTCCCCGCCGCCGCCTCGTCAGTCGGTCGCGGTCATGCCCGACGCCTGGGCGAGCCGTGGCCGGTCGAGGCCTCCTCCGAGCGGGCCACCCGGCTGGCCACGGCGAGGTCGCCGGTGACGTTGCCCACGGTCGCGAACACATCGGGGATGAGATCGACCGCGAGCAGCAGGCCGAGCGGCTCGATCGGCATGCCGGCGGCCTGCACCACCGGCAGCGTCGTGCCCATGAAGCTCGCCTGCCCCGGCAGGCCCACCGAGCCGAGGCTGATCACCACCGCGAGCACCGCGGCCAAGGCCAGCGACCAGGGGTCGGGGGGCGTGCCGTGCGCCCAGCCGATGAAGCTCGCCACGGTGAGGTATTGGGCCGGGCTCGTGATCCGGAAGAGTGACACCGCCAGCGGCAGCACGAGGCCGCCGACCCGTGCCGGATACCCGAGCGAGGCGGTCGCCTTCATCATCGCCGGCATGCTCGCCAGCGAACTCTGCGTGCCTGCCGCCACGGCCTGCGCCGGCAGCACCGCGGCCGCAAACCGGCGGAGCGATTCGCCGCCGCCGAGGCAGGCCACGGCATAGACCGCGGCGGTGATCATCAGGTAGACGGCGATCAGCACCGCCACGTAGATGCCCAGCGCGCCGAGCACGCCGGCTCCGGCGCGGGCCGCCACCGGCAGGATGAGCGCAAACACGCCGAGCGGGCCGGCGAGCAGCACCCAGTCGACGATCACCACCATCGCGTCGGCGACGCCGTGCGCCAGCGCGATCACCGGCTCGCGGCGGGCCGGCGGCAGCCTGGTGAGCGCGAAGGAGAAGCAGAGCGCGAACACCACCAGCGGGGCGATCGCTCCCTGTGCCGCCGCGGCGACCACGTTGACGGGAACCAGGCCCGTGATCCGGTCGAGGCCCGCCGCCGGCGCCGGGGCGGCGGCGACGGGGCCATCAGGCTGGATCGCGGCCACGAGGTCGCCGTTCCGCGGGCAGGCGGCGAAGAGCGCCGGGGCGACGAGGGCCGTGAAGGCCGCCGACGCCGAAGCCAGCACCACGATCCACATCACGGTGCGGCGGGCGATTCGGCCGCCGGCCGCGACGTCGGCTGCCTGCGCGACACCGACGATGATCAGCGAGAGCACGAAAGGCACGACCGTCATCTGGAGGGCGTGCAGCCAGAGCGTGCCGAGCGGCTTGGCGACGAGTTCGACCGCCTCGATCGAGCCGGGCGCGACGCGGGCGAGCGCCAGTCCGGCGGCGGCGCCGGCGACGAGCCCGACGAACACCCGCTGTCCTCCCGTCATGGCACGGCTCCTGGCGGTGGAAGATCCCAGGCGGCGACGAGCCGCCGATGCTCGGCGGCCGGCAGCAGCACGAACCGCGGCTCGGCGTCGGCCCGCAGCCAGGCGAGCAGGCCGCGGAGGTCGCTGTCGGCCATCGCGGTGCAGCCCGCCGTCGCCGCTCCAGGGCGGCTCCAGAGATGGGCGAAGATGCAGCTGCCGGCGCCCGCCTCGCAGCCGCAGTTGTGGCCGATCACGAAGCCGAGGTCGTAGAAGGAATCGCCAAGGTGGAGGTCGCGGCGCATCGGCTCGGTCGAGCCGCGGACGGCGTCGGCTCCCACCTCGCGGTCGTCCACGATCGTGTTGTAGTGCGGCGACGCCGGCACATCGATGCACCAGTCGTGGGCCGACATCTGCCGATACGCGAGGCCCGTCTCGATCCGCTCAGCGGCGCCGAACGCGGGGCCGATGGTGAAGATGCCGGCGGGCGAGCGGCCGTCGCCCTCGCGCTTGGTCGGGCCTTCGGTCTGCGGTGGATGAAGCCCCAGCCCCCAGCCGCAGCCGCTGCGGCCGATGGTGACGTCGATGGGGTCGCCCACGCGCTGCCACGTGGCGGCATCGCGGGTGAACCGCGCGAGGCGGCCCCCAGAGGAACCCCAGTCGGCAACCACCACGAGCACCAGCTGGCGGCAGCCGGCGGGATCGGGCTCCAGGGCCCGCGCTGGGCCGGGAGCCGACGCGAGCACGGCAGCGAGGGCGGCGGTCGTCATGAGGAAGCCGGCGGTGCTGGAGACCATCACCCGTCGTGTCCCCCGTTCGGGCGAAAGAACCGGCGGTTGCCGAAAACAGGCCAACGCCGCCGCCCAAGGTTGTAAACCTCGGCGCCCGGGCAGTCGAGAGTTGACGCTGCCACGACGGGTAGCGGATATTCGGCGTTTTCGCCCCTTTCCCGCCCGGTGCCCGATGACCTCCCCGGATCGTTCCCGCCGCATCGTCCTGCTCACCGAGGGGCACAGCGAGCCCGCTGCCGGCAAGACGGCGTCGTGCCTGCTCCGCTATCGCGGCGGCGAGATCGGGGCGATCCTCGATTCGACGCAGGCGGGCCGCACGGCGCACGACCTGTTCGGCGTGGGCGGCTCGATTCCCGTGGTGGCGACGCTCGACGAGGCGGGGCCGGCGGACGAACTGCTCATCGGCATCGCGCCGCCCGGCGGCCGGATTCCCCCGGCCTGGCGACCGGTGATCCTGGCGGCGATCGGCCGGGGGATGCGGATCGTGTCGGGGCTCCACGACTTCGTGGCCGACGATCCCGAGTTTGCGGCGGCGGCCCGCGACCGGGGCGTGGAGATCCGCGACGTCCGCCGCAACGCCGAGCGGGACGTGGCGAAGTGCCCGCCCCTCCGCGAGGAATGCCTGCGGATCCTCACGATCGGCCAAGACATTTCCGTCGGCAAGATGGTGACGTCGGTGGAACTCGCCCGTGCCCTCCGCGGCCGCGGGATCGACGCGAAGTTCATCGCCACCGGTCAGACCGGGATCATGATCGAGGGCGACGGCTGCCCGATCGATCGCGTGATCTCCGACTTCGTCAACGGCGCGGTGGAAAAGCAGGTGCTCGCCAACCAGCACCACGAGCTGCTCGTGGTCGAGGGGCAGGCGACGATCACCCACCCGCAGTATTCAGGCGTGTCGCTCGGCCTGCTCCATGGCTGCGATCCGCACGGCATGATCCTCGTCTATGAGGCTGGCCGGCCGCACCACATGGGTCTGCCCCACATCCCGCTGCCGCGGCTCGAGAGCGTGATCGAGGCCTACGAGCGGATGGCGGCGTTTCGCGGCGGTGGCCGCGTGATCGGCGTGGCGATGAACAGCCGCCGGCTCGGGGCCGACGAGGCCGACGCCGAGCGGGCGCGGGTGAAGGCGGCCCTCGGGCTGCCGGTGGCCGACCCGATCCGGCATGGCAGCGGCGACCTCGTCGAGGCGGTGCTGGCCCTGGCGGCGAGAAGGCGGGGCGCATGATCGACCTCGCCGTCCGTCACTTCGCGCTGCCGCTCCGCCATCCGTTCACGATCTCGCGGGGCACCGTCACCGTGCAGGACACCGTGATCGTGCAACTGCACGAGGGGGGCTGCTTCGGCTATGGCGAGGCGACGACGAATCCCTACTACGGCGCCACGGTGGAGTCGCTGAGCCGGCGGATGTTGGCCGTGACCCCCCTGCTCCGCGCCGTATCGGCGGACGATCTCGACGGGATGCTCGCCGCGATCGGTTCGGCCCTCGGGGCCGACACCTTCGCCCGCTCGGCCCTCGACATGGCGGCGCACGACCTCTGGGCCCGGCGGCAGGGCCAGCCGCTGCACCGGCTCTGGGGCCTCGATCCCGCCGTGGGGCCGGCCTCCAACTACACGATCGGCATCGACACGCCCGAGCGGATGGTGCGGAAGCTCGCCGAGGTGCCCGAGTGGCCGATCTACAAGATCAAGCTCGGCACCGATCGCGACCTGGAGATCATCCGCGAACTCCGCAACCACACCGACAAGCCCTTTCGCGTGGATGCCAACTGCGGATGGACGACGCGGCAGGCGATCGAGTTTTCCGGTCCGCTGGCCGAACTCGGGGTGGAGTTCATCGAGCAGCCCCTGGCCGCCGACGATCCCGGCATGGCGGAGGTGCGGCGGCATTCGGCCCTGCCCGTGTTCGCCGACGAGAGCTGCGGCGTGGAGGGCGACGTCGAGGCCTGCGCCGGCCTGTTTCATGGGATCAACATCAAGCTCTGCAAGTGCGGCGGGCTCGCCCCCGCGCGGCGGATGATCGCGCGGGCCCGGGAACTCGGTCTCGACGTGATGTGCGGCTGCATGACCGAATCGACCGTGGGCATCTCCGCCCTCGCCCAGATCGTGCCGCAGCTCGACTTTGTGGACATGGACGGGGCGGCGCTGCTGGCGAGTGACATCGCGTCGGGCGTCGTGGTGGAGGGAGGGCTGCGGCGGTATCCTGACCGGCCGGGCACGGGCGTCGAACTGCAGGACGGTCCGCTGCCGCTGGCATGATCCCGGATGGGAGGCGGCGATGATCGCGACGGCGGCGACGAGGTGGGGAGACGCGGACATCGTCGTGGCGAGGACGGGCCTGCCGCGGCTGCTGATGGCGG
Organism: Planctomycetota bacterium; assembly: GCA_018970605.1. GTDB lineage: Bacteria > Planctomycetota > Planctomycetia > Pirellulales > UBA1268 > QWPN01. The sequence goes on from JAGWWA010000114.1 coordinate 4,917, forward strand.
TGGTGCTGCTGGCGGCTGGTGCTGTGCCCGCGGCGAAGGCCGTCCCCGCGGCGGACGTCGAACAGTCACTCCGCGACGCGATCCAGCCGCTGCTGGCGGCGCACGAGGGCGTGGTCTCGGCGGCCGTCCGTCATCTCGACACGGGCAAGGGCTTCGCATCGTCGGCCGAGCGGCCGATGCCGACGGCGAGCCTGATCAAGGTGCCGGTGATGGTGGCGGCGTACGCGGCCGCCCGTGAGGGGCGCGTGGCGCTCGACGAGAAGGTGTCGTTCGCGGCCGACGACGTGGTGCCGGGGTCGGCGGTGATCGACAAGCTCTCCCCGGGGGCGACGTTCACGCTCCGGGATGCGATCCGGATGATGATCGCCACGTCCGACAACACGGCCACCAACATCGTGATCGGTCGCATCGGCCTCCCGGCCACCAACGCCGTGCTCGACCGCGTCGGCCTGCCCGGCATCCGGCTCAACTCCTACGTGTTCCGGCGGGAGACGTCGCTCGACCCCGAGCGGAGCCGCGAGTTCGGCCTCGGTAACGGCACGGCGGCGGACTTCGTGCGGCTGATGGGCATGATCCACGGCCGCGATCTGGAGCGCGACGGCGTGGTGGCGGACGGCGCTTCCGCGGCGATGCTCGACCACCTGCTCGCCTGCGAAGATCGGGGCACGGCGGGCCGCGACCTGCCGGCGGGTGTGAAGGTGGCCCACAAGACCGGGCTGGTATCGGGCGTGCGGACCGATGCGGGCGTGATCCTCGGGCCAGCCGGCCCCATCGCCTTCTGCCTGCTCACGAAAGACAATCGCGACCGCAAGGCGCCGAACGGGCCGGCCGACGACCTGATCGCGAAGGTCGCCCGGGCCGCGCTCGATGCCTTTGAGAACACCGGCCCCGAGGGCCGGCCGGTCGAGCCGCGGGCTCTCGCCGCGGGCGCGTCGGGAAAGCTCGTCGAAGACCTGCAGCGGAGCCTCAATGCGCGGCTAGCGGAGGGGGAGCGACTCGGGGTGGACGGCGAGTTTGGTCCGGCGACGGCGGCCGGCGTGCGGTCGTTTCAGAAGTCGGCCGGGCTGCCGGAGACGGGAACGGTCGATGCGGCCACATGGCGGGCGCTCGGGCCGGTGATCAGCGGCACTGAGACGGTGCCGCCGCTGCCGCCCGTCGCGACGGCCGATGCGATCGACGGTCCACCGGTCGTCACCGCCGCGGCCTGGGCGGTGGTGGACGCCGATTCCGGCGAGCTGCTCTTCGGCCACGACGAAGACGTCAAGCGGCAGCAGGCCAGCGTCACGAAGCTGATGACCGCCCTGCTGGTGCTGGAGCGGGCGGCGGCCGATCCGGGCGTCCTTGCCGAGACGGTGAAGGTGTCGGCGCGGGCGGGCACCGAGACGGGCTCGACGGCGCAGCTTCGGCCGGGGGATCGGGTGAGCGTGGGCGAGCTCCTCTACGGCCTGATGCTTCCCTCGGGCAACGACGCGTCGGTCGCGCTGGCGGAGCACGTGGGAGGCAAGCTCGCGGGCGAGGGCGACCCGCTCGCCCGGTTCGTGGCCGCGATGAACGCGCGGGCCACGGCGCTGGGCCTGCGAAGCACGACCTATGGCAATCCCCATGGGCTCACCGTCGAGGGCTGCGGCTCGACCGCCCGCGAGGTGGCCGTGCTGGCCCGGGAGACGATGAAGCACGAGGTGTTTCGCGAGATCGTGGCCACCCGGCGGCGGACGGCGACGCTCGAGAACGTCGACGGCTACCGCCGCGAGGTGGTGTGGAACAACACCAACAAGCTCCTCGGGATCGAGGGCTACGAGGGCATCAAGACGGGCACGACGACGCCTGCGGGCTGCTGCCTGGCGTCGTGCGGCCGCCGGGGCGACCGGCGGTTGATCGTGGTGGTGCTCGGCAGCACGTCCACCGAGTCGCGATACGCCGATTCGCGAAACCTCTTCCGCTACGCGTGGCGGACGCTGGGCGTGGAGTGATGTAGCCCGGATCAGGAAGCCCAATCGCGGAAGCGATGGGGGCCGAGCGAGGTGCGGCCGTACCGCTCACGCGGTTACGCTTCCTGGGGCCGTACGCCTTACGGCGTTACGCTTCCTGCGGCCGGTGGGCGTGGAGTGATGTAGCCCGGATCAGGAAGCCCAATCGCGTGAGCGATGGGGGCACGACGGCGTTTGGGCGCCGCCCGATTCGGCCGTACGCCTTACGGCGTTACGCTTCCTGCGGCCGGTGGGCGTGGAGTGACGTGGCCCGGATCAGGAAGCCCAATCGCGTAAGCGATGGGGGCCGAGCGAGGTGCGGCCGTACCGCTCACGCGGTTACGCTTCCTGGGGCCGTACGCCTTACGGCGTTACGCTTCCTGCGGCCGGTGGGCGTGGAGTGATGTA
>JAGWWA010000115.1 GCA_018970605.1 Planctomycetota bacterium
CGTCGAACTGCCGAAGTCGAAGATCCGCTGCCAGGTGGCGATCGAATCCGGCTTCACCCAGGCGGCGACCGTGAAATCGTTCAGGCCGCTGACGATGCCCGCGGGCAGGGCGGCGGATCCGCCTGTGAACTTCACGGCGTTGCCTCGCATCCCCGCGACGAACGAGGTCGAACCAGTGAGCGAGGCGGCGTTGCCATTGCCGGTCGCATCGGCAAGCGTCGAGCCGGTCGTCTCGTCGGCGAGCAGTCGCGTGTCGGCGTCACGGACCACGAGCGTCGTGTCGCTGGTGACCACCCTGGCGGTCGCGTCGGCGATGGTCACCCGCAGCGTGTAGGTTCCGGCAGACGCGAACGTGGCGGTCGTCGACTTGCCGGCGTTGGTGCCGTTGGTCGCGGAGAAGGTGACCGCCCCCGGTGGGGTGCCGACCACGCTCCAGGTGTAGGTGAGCGCGGCTTCGCCGGCATCGTCGGAGCCGAGCGCGGTGAGCGTGGCCGACTTCGTGTAGGTGGGATTCGGCGAGGCAGCGGCGACCGTCGTCACGATCGGCGTGAGCCCCACGACCGCAAGGGTGGTGCTGCCGGTGGCCGTCACGGAGGTGGCGATGGTCGAAGAGTTGCCCGTGCCGGTCGAGTAGCCCGGCGTCCGCGTGATCCTGGCGACGGCGGAAATCGTGTCGCTGCCGGTTGCGGAAGGTGCGATATAGGAGCCGCCGGGCGAGATCGTCCCACGCGTTGCCGACCAGTCGACGTTGACGGTGAGCGCATTGCCAGTCGATCCGGTGGCGACGGCCGCATACGCCTTGGTGCCGCCTACGCCCACGGTCGAGGCGGCGGGAGAGACAGCGACAGTGCTGATGGCCGGCGGATTCGCGGAGGAGGTCGGCACGAGGTCGATGGCGTCGAACACGGCGTTGGGGCTCAGCCAGGTCTGGCCGCTGACATAACTGCCGCTGATCATCGACATGTCGATCGTGTTGGTGCCGGCACGAAACGCGGTCGACGGGATGCTGAACGTGTAGAGCTGGTTGGTGCCGCGCCAGGTGCCGCGGGTGACGCCCCGGCTGTTGAGGTCGGCGCTGGCGGTCGGGTTGCCGCTGGTCCAGGCATAGCTCTGGCCGCTGTTGACGGTGATCTTGGGGCGGGCGCCCGAGAAGCCGAGCGTGATCCCGACGCGGAAGGTGAGGCTCTGCACCTGGGCGGCGGAGAGCGTGAAGGTGAAACGCCGACTGTTGTTGACGCCCATGAACTGGGCCATCGGAAACTGGGCGTCGGTGTTGGTGCCCACGACGAAGTTCGGCAGCCCCGCCCAGTTATCCATGCGGATGTCCGACGGGTGCATGATCTCGATCTTGTCGGCATTGAGAAAGCCAACCGGCGAGCCGTCGAAGGTGCCGACGCGGAAGATCGCGTTCGACGGCAGGTAGAACGTGTTGGCGATGTTCGCCGTTGTGGTGGTCCCAGCCGTGACCGTGACCGTGCGGCTCCCAACCTCGAGTTCGCCGTCGTACAGCGTCTGGGTGTAGGTGCCGGGCAGCACGTTCGGGATCGAGAAGCTGCCGGCCGCGTCGGCCACGTCCCAGTACTGGGCATCGGCGTTGGACAGGCCGACGGTGATCTCGCGACCGGCGGCGACGTTGGTGGCGACCCCGGCAACGCCCCCGCGCTGGCTGGCCGGTATCAGACCCTGGATCAGGAGCGTGTTCGTCGGCAGGTCGCGGAGGTTCTCCATCCATGCGTAGTTCGGCTCGGTCGGCATCTGGCCGCCGTTGATCTGGAGCGCGAAGGAGTGCAGGCCCGCCCGATAGGCCTCGGTCTGCGTGTGGCCGGTGAAGATGCAGTTGTAGATCTCGACGGCGCTGCCGGATTGGAAGTCGATGTCCTTGAAGAACGGCCCGCCGGACGACCGCTCCCGACTGCCCATGAACATCCACGCTCCGACCGGCGTGGATCCCGCCGTTCCGGCGAGGCCGTGGTAAACGTGCTCGATCTGTCGCCGGCCGCCGACGTTGTAGAACTTCGACGAGGTTGTGCCGTCGGCATGGCCGAAGACGTCGCCTCCCTCGATCGCCCCCGTCGTGCCGTCGTTGTCGCTGGGCGCCTCCGGGGTGCTGAACACCGACCGGCTGAGGTACGCGATGAACCGTCCTTCCGACGTCGGGTTGGGCACATACGACGACAGGTAGAGGTTGGTGTCGTTTTCGCGGACGGCGTAATACTGCACGACTCCCGTGCCACCGGCCGCGGTGTCGTCGCAGGTGACGAGGATCCACCGTGAGCCGGTGGTGCCGCCGGTGGCGGTGGTGATGATCGTGCCGCTGCCCAGCCCCTGCTCGTAGTGCGAGTAGCGGCTGGTGGTCGCATAGGGAGCCAGGAGTTCCTGGTTCTTGTACGTGATCGACGTGAGGTCGCCGAGGTGGATCGTGCTGCTCGTGGTGCCGCTCTTCAGGATCGCACACTTCAGGTCGCCACCATTGTCGAGCACGTAGGTCTGCTGACCGGTGGCCGCGGTCGAGGTCGTGACGCCGAAGGCGAGCAGTCGCCGGCTCTCGAACCGCTCGACAGCGAGGCTGTGGCGGGCGGCGACGCGGCGGTGCTGGCGCGTGCGGTTCATGCCCTGCCTCACGATTCTCTGATTGCCGGTAGTCTTCGGTCGCGAGCGACGCCCGACGCGAGAGTCTCCCTCCGCCGGGGTTGACGGTCGGGTGCGTTGGCGCGGAGGCCTCGGAACGTCCCCTTCTTACGGTGTTCGACTGCCGACCGTTCGGGTATTGGCGGATCGGCCAATCATCCCGGTGCCCGGGGCATACAATCCGGGATTACCACCCCCAGCCCCCTTCCACGTCCCCTGTTGGAGAACCACGGCATGACCCCGATCGACCGAGGCATGAATCCCTCGCCCGCCCGGTGTCGCCGCGGCCGCGGTTCGGCCGTGTGCTCTGCCACTCTCCTCGTCCTTGTCGTCGGAGGATTCACGATGCGCGGTTTTCGAGGCTACGCCGACGATCTGCCTACCGGTCCCCGGACCGAGGCCTGGAAGCGGGTCGAAGGGGCTCTGAACGAGGGGAAGCCGAAGTCGGCTGCCGAGGCTCTCGCGGGGGTCGAGCAGTCAGCCGTGGCCGACAAGGCATGGGCCGAGGTGGCTCGGGCGATCGCCACGCGGATCCTCACCGAGACCGGCGATCGCGCCCCCGACGATCCCGAGAGGCTCGTGCGGCTTGCCGCCGCGATCTCGAAGGCTCCCGCCGAGACGCGAGACGTGCTCGAGGCGATCCAGGCCAACTGGACGTGGGGCTACTTTCAGATGAACCGCTGGCGGTTCCAGCAGCGGACCGCGGGCGGGGCCGACGCGGCCGACCTTGCACGGATCGGTGAATGGGACCTGCCCACGATCGTGGCGGAGATCCGCCGTCGGTTCGCCACGGCGGTCGAGCAGGGCGAAGAACTGAAGACGTTCAAGGCCGGCGATTGGTCGGCCATCCTCACGAAGGGCACGATGCCCGACGCCTATCGGCCCACGGTGTGGGACGTCGTGATCCGCGACGCGATCGAGTTTGCCTCGTCGGGCGAACGCGGGCTCACCGCTCCCGAAGATGCCTTCGAACTTTCGGCCACGAGCCCTGCGCTCGGCACGGCCGACGAGTTTCGGGCGTGGAAGCCGGACGCAGACCAGGCCGTCACCGACGCCGACTCGCCGATCGTGCAGGCGGCGGCGCTCTACCGGTCGCTGCTCGACGTTCACGCCGGCGACGCGGATCGCACCGCCTTCCTCGCGGCCGACCTCGACCGGATCCTCTGGGCCGCGGGCGTGGCGGTGGATGCCGGCGACATCACCGTGGCCGACCGGAAAGCCGACGCCCTGGAGTCGTTTCTGTCGCAGGCGGGCGATCACGAGATCGCGGCGCACGCGCGGCATGCGCTGGCGGAGATCGCCCGCGGGCACGACGATCTCGTCGCGGCCCGGGCCATCGCGTCGCAGGGTGTCGAACGGCACCCCGAGAGCCCCGGTGGAAAGCTCTGCAGAAACCTGATCAAGGAGATCGAGTCGCGGGAGTTGGCGCTGGCCACGGAGGAGGCGTGGGCGGCTCCCTGGCCTGTGATCCGCGTGACGTACCGCAACCTCGCGAAGGTTCATCTCAAGCTTGCCAAGGCCGACTGGCCGGCTCGGCTGAAGGCCGGAAGGCCGAGTTCCGCCTGGTTCGATGACACGGATCGGGACACGATCCCCGGGCTGCCCGCCATCAAGGCGGTCGCGATCGACCTGCCCCCCACAGGCGACTTCCGTTCGCGGCACCACGACGTGCCTGTGACGGTGTTCGAGCCCGAGTCGCTCGAGCCTGGTGCCTATTGGGTGATCGCCAGCCACGATTCCGGCTTTGGCGACAAGGACAACGTGGTCCACGCCACGCTCGTCTGGATCACGCGTTTGGCCGTCGTCGCAGGGCAGGCCTCGCCAAACGTCCCGAAGGGCCAGCCGCTCACCGGGCACGTGGTGGACATCGCCTCCGGCGAGCCCGTCGCGGGGGCCACGGTGACGACGTTCGTGCGCGAGCAGCAGGGGAATCTGACCGGATTCGTCGAGCGGCGGTCGGCCACGACCGACGCCGACGGCCGCTATGAACTGGCCGCGGAGGCCGAAAGGGAGGTCTTGCTCGTGGCGAGGGCCACGCTCGACGGGAAGACGCACGTGGTGCCCACCGATGCGGTGCGCGTCTGGCGGCGCCAGCGGCCGCAGGCCGATACGTCGATCGTGCTCGTCACGGACCGTGGCATCCACCGCCCGGGCCAGACCGTGTTCTACAAGGGGATCGTCGGCTCGTTCGATCACGATCAGCGCGACTACCGGGCCCTCGCGAAGCGGGCGACCACGATCACGCTTCGCGACGCCAACGGCCGCGAAGTGGCGAAGGCCGAGCATGCCACGAATGATTTCGGCTCCTTTCACGGCTCGTTTCCGATCGCGACCGGCGCGCTGCCGGGGCAGTGGATGCTCGTTGCCGAGACGGAGGGCTTTGCTGGCGGTGTGGCGGTACGGGTCGAGGAGTACAAGCGGCCAAAGTTCCAGGTGGCGCTTGCGCCGCCGGTCGAGGCGGTGCGGCTAGGCGAGGCCGTCGCTCTCTCCGGAACGGCGACCACGTACACGGGCGTTCCGGTGGCCGGCGCGAAGGTGGCCTGGCGGGTCGAGCGGCGGATGCGGCTGCCCATGTGGTGCCGCTGGTGCTTTCCCTGGCTCCCCTTCGGCGACGAGGGCCGGAAGATCGCCCGGGGCACGGAGGTGACCGGTGCCGACGGCACGTTCACGATCCGGTTTCCCGCGGTCCCCGACCGCAGCGTGCCGAAGGCTGCACTGCCGGTGTTCACCTACGAGGTGGTGGCCGACGTCACCGACCCGAGCGGCGAGACGCGGAGCGACACGCGGAACGTCGCCGCCGGCTACGCCGATGTGGAGGCGACGATCGAACGGAGCGACTGGCAGGCGGTGGCGGCGGGCGTGAAGGACGACCGCGGCCAACCGGCGGCGCCGGTGACGCTCACGCTCGTGACGCGGTCGCTCGGCGGCGAGCCCCGGGCCGCCACGGGCACGCTCGCGATCCACGCACTCGTGGAGCCTGTCGCCGTCGATCGCGGTGATCTCCTTGGCGACCCCCAGTCGCCGCCGCCAGCGCGGCCCTTCGGCACGGCGAGGAAGGCGAAGGCCGCGGCGGCGGCCGGCGAGCGACCACCCACGCCGGCACCGAAGCCCGCCGATCCCGACACGTGGCAACTCGGCGAAGCGGTCATGACCGGCGAGGCGGCGACCGATGCCAAGACGGGCAGGGCTGAGGTGAAGGCGACGTTGCCCGCCGGCATCTACCGGGCGGTGTTCACGATTCCCGGCAAGGCTGGTGCGCCCGACGTGCGGAGCGAGTCCACGTTCACGGTGATCGACCCAGCGGCCGATCGTGATCGCGTCAAGCTGCCGTTTGCGATGGCCGCGGAGAAGGATTCCGTGGAGGCGGGCCGAGAGTTTCAGGCGATTCTCGGCACGGGCTACGACCGAGGCCGCGCGCTGGTGGAGATCTCTCGGGCGGGCCGCGTGCTGAAGCGATTCTGGACTGAGCCGGGTCGGACACAGTGGCCCGTGCGCGTGGCGGTGGCCGACGAGGATCGCGGCGGATTCACCGTGACCGCCTGGCTGGTTCGCGACGGTCGGCTTCACCGACGGCAGAAGACGGTGCAGGTGCCGTGGACGAACAAGAAACTCGCCATCACCTGGGAGCGGTTCACGCGCAAGCTCGAGCCCGCGGCCAAGGAGGTCTGGCGGGCAACGATCACGACCGTGGCCGACCCGCTCGCAGGCCCCGAGGCGCCGGCCGTCGCCGAGATGCTCGCGCTGCTCTACGACCAGTCGCTCGACGCGCTCGCCGAGCACCAGTTTCCCGGTGCCGGCCTCCAAGGACTTTTTCGGAGCGAGTGGGGAGCGGCCGACGTGGCCTTCACCAACTCGGCAAACACGTTCAACGGCGTCCGCGGCGGCTGGGATCTCGCCTTCGACGAGGTGGAGATCAGCTATCGGGAACTCCGGCCGCCCTTCGGTTCACCCAGCCGAGGCGGCTGGGCGATGGGTGGGTTTGGCGGCGGTGGCGGCATGCAGATGATGCGGATGCGACGCGGCGGTCCCGTGATGGCGGCGGCAGTTCCGGCTTCCGCGCCGGCCGAAAACCTGACGCCCGCGCTCGGACAGGCGGTCCGTAGCAAGGATGCCACGGCGGCATTCGGCATGTTCGACGCGGCCGATCGCGATGATCGGGAAGGAAAACCAGCGGCTGAATCGGACCGTGGTTCTCCCCCGCCGCCCCGGACGAACCTCGCCGAGACGGCCTTCTTCCTGCCCACGCTCGTGTCGGGCTCCGATGGGGTCGTGACGATCGAGTTCACGCTTCCCGATACGCTCACCACCTGGCAGTTCAAGGGGCTCGCCCACGATGCCGCCCTTCGGAGCGGCACGCTCGTCGATGAATGCGTGTCGGCGAAAGACCTGATGGTGGAGCCGCTCGTGCCGAGGTTTCTCCGCGAGGGCGACGTCGTGCAGATCCCGGTGAAGGTGAGCAACACCTCCACCGGCCGATTGACGGGGGATGTGAGCTTCGCGCTGGCCGACGCGCGAACGGGCGATTCCCGAGACTCGCTGATCGAGGGGCCGCGACAGCAGGCCTTCGACCTCGCGGCGGGTGAATCGAAGCCGGTTGTGTTCACCGTGACGGTGGCCGATGGCACGGACGTGCTCCGCT
>JAGWWA010000116.1 GCA_018970605.1 Planctomycetota bacterium
GCTGCGGGCATCCTGCCCTTCACTCGCTCGATGCTTTCTCCGCTTCGCCATCCTGGCTGCGCGGAGAAAGCAACGCCGGCTCCCGGGCACGGGCAGCCCCTCGCAGGCTTCTCGTAGCGCGGGTTGGCAGCCTGCGTGCCCCGAGTAGCACAGGTTTTTCAACCTGTGCCGGATGTGCCGCAGGTTGAAAACCTGCGCTACATCAACCCTTCAGACATGAGCGCCTGGCGAACGACAGCCGACCGGCCCCGCGAGGCTCACGGGTGAACCGTTTCAGTCGACGCCGATGTCCGTGTCGGCTGGCTGCGCGAGCCACGCACGCTCGAGGGCTGACACCGTGGAGAAGCCATAGTGGCGCTCGAGGGCCGGCCCCTCGCCGATCGCCGCGGCGTCGTCCAGAAATGAGAGCAGCGTGGCGGCGTCCCGCTGGTCGATGAGCCAGCGTACGAGCGCTGCGCTCTGGCCGTAAAAGACCCGCTGGCGATGCGGCTCGCGGGGATAATCGTCCATCGCGAGGAGGTGCGAGGCCGACCAGGTCATGCCCGCCCGCCGGGCTGCCGCGAAATCGCGGGCGTGGCCGGCCTGTTTCGCTGCGTCGTCGAACAGCACCGCCAGGCCCTCGTCGGCCCACCGCGGCGGCGGCGCTGCAGTGAAGTGGTCGGCGAGGATCACATGCACCAGTTCGTGGGCCAGCGCATCGGGCACCGCCGCGGGGTCGTCGTCCATCAGGTCGATCCGCCGGAGGCAGACATCCGGACCGGCAAACTCGATGGCCGTCGCTCCGCGGGCTCCGTCCGGCGGCCCGCCAACGACCTCGGCGAACGATTCCTCAGTCGCATGCAGATGGATCTCGCAGCGGACGGTCCACGGAGAGGGCGCTGAAGCTCCGAGGAGCATTTCGAAGGCACGCTGACGAACCTGTTCGGCATGCTGAACGATGGCCTCGGCTCGTGTGGAAGACGTGCCGTACACGTCGAAGTTGGCGGTGGCAACTCGGCCTTGCAGGGTCACTGACGCCACGAGAACTGCCACCGCGACCCCGATCCGACGGCACGACGAGCGAATGCTCGTCTTTCGGACCGGCTGGATAAAGAGGATGCGATGCACGGCTGCGGTTCCTCGGACGACGCCTGCCAGGAAAGTGCAGATGCCGTGCCAATCGCTCGCGGTCCGGTCGGATTGGGGCGAAGGCGGCCCCAAGACCGGGATTTTTTGCTTTCGACGTGGCGGCCGCGGCAGCCCTGAACGCGGTCTGCTGCGCAGGTCGCTGGCATCGACTGCCCACGCGGGAGGCATACGATGACGACGTGCCGGAGTTCCCATGCGCCTCTTTCCGTCGGACCGCTACCCGCTGCCGCTGCCCGAAGGGCACCGCTTTCCGGCCGCGAAATACGGCCTGCTCCGTCGCCGGCTCGAGGCGCATGCGGCGGCAGGGGCGGCGCTCGAGTTCGTGGAGCCGCATGCCGCCACCGACGAGGAACTGCTCCGGGTGCACGACCGCGGCTACGTGGGTCGGGTTCTTTCAGGAACGCTCACGAAGGACGAGCAGCGGCGGATCGGCTTTCCGTGGAGCGAGCCACTCGTTGAGCGGTCGCTGCGGAGCACGGGGGCCGCCATCGATGCGGCCGCGGCGGCGATCGAGGATGGTGTCGCCGCGAGCCTGGCCGGGGGCACGCACCACGCCGGCACGTCGTGGGGCGAGGGCTTCTGCGTGTTCAACGATACGGCCGTCGCCACGCGGGAAATGCAGGCCCGCGGTGCTGTGCGGCGGGTGCTGATCCTCGACTGCGATGTCCATCAGGGCAACGGCACGGCGGAGATCTTCACCGCGGATCCAACCGTGTTCACGATGTCGATTCACGGGGCCCGAAACTTCCCCCTCCGCAAGCACCCGAGTTCACTCGACGTGCCGCTCGACGACGGCACGGACGACGAGACGTATCTCGCGGCCCTCGCTCCCGCCGTGGCCAAGTCGTTCGACCGCGGTCGTCCCGACCTCGTCTTCTACATTGCCGGCGCGGATCCCTACGAGCATGACCGGCTCGGCCGTCTGCGGCTCACGAAGCAAGGGCTTGTGGATAGAGACAGGCTGGTGCTCGATGCGGCGCGGGCCGCGGGGGTGCCGCTGGCGATCGTGTTGGGCGGCGGCTACTCCGCCGATCTCGACGCGATCGTCGATATCCACGCCGCCACGATGCTCCTGGCGGCGGGCACGTTCGCTCAGTAACCAGGAAGTCCAATCGCGTGAGCGATGGGGGCTGTGTCTGGCGTGGAGAGGCCGTGCGCCTGACGGCGTTACGCTTCCTGGGGCCGGGCCGTGAGGGTTACTCGTCGTCTGTGTCGGCGTCTTCGGCCGCGGCCTTGCCGCGGTTGTCGAGGCTCCATGGACCCGTGCCGTTGGCGATCAGAAAGAGCATCGTGCCCATGAGGGCGAGGTTCTTCATGAACGCGATCATCTCGCCCTGCATGACAGCTGGGGCTGTGTCGGGGGGCAGTTTCCAGAAGTCGTGGAAGTAGTAGGTCGCGGCCCCGAGGAAGCAGAGCAGGAGGAGAGCCCCGAACCGCCCCTTGTAGCCAAGCACGATCGAGAGGCTGCCGAGGATCAAAAACGCGATCGCGCCCCCGAGGAGGATCGTGGGCGACGGCACGCCCTCCGCCGCCATCTTCTCGACGGTGCCGCTGAAGTTCATGATCTTTCCCGCGACCGCGCTGAGCAGAAAGATCGTGGCGATCATCAGCCGGGCGAGCAGTGACAGCAGTCCGCGGAACGCATTCATGGCATCTCTCCGGTGTCGGGGCGACGGCATGAGCCTGCCGCGCCAGAAACCTATCATGGACCGCGGCCCGCGGAGAAGGGGAGTCCTGGCTCGGCAAGCCAACCCGAGAACGTCAGTCGGCAGCCGCGACGATGCGATCGCGTCCAGCCCGCTTGGCGGCATAGAGCGCCCTGTCGGCCCGGGCGACGAGTTCATCCGGCGCGAGGTCGGCCTTGGGTACAGCCGTCGCCACGCCGATCGACACCGTCACCCGTCCGCTCGGCGCCGCCGTGTGCGGCAGCGCCACGTTGCGAACCGCTTCCAACGTCAGGTGGGCGATGTCAGCGGCGCGGACGTCATCGCAGTCGGGCAGAAGCACGAGAAACTCCTCGCCTCCCCAGCGGCAGACGAGGCCGCCCGCCACGTCGCAGGGGGCCGCAACCGCTGCGGCGATCGTTTTCAGGCAGGCGTCTCCGGCGGGGTGGCCGGAGGCGTCGTTGAACTCTTTGAAGTGGTCCACGTCGATCACGAGCACCGTGACCGGCGTCTGGTCGCCCATCCATCGGCTCCAGCCCCCTTGGATCACCTCGTCGAGCCTTCGGCGATTGGGCAGCCCCGTGAGCGGATCGGTGAACGCGAGTTCCCGCCACGAAGGAGCGGCTGCGGGCCTGTATTCGGATCCGCCTGAGGCGGAGGGAGCGGTCATCGGATCATTCCGGCGGCCGGATCGTCGCGCGAGCAAAAACCGCACGCCAGGTGTGCCCGGCCGAGCGTCGCGAGTATAAACGGCGGCGCTTCCGGCCGCGGGTGGTTGCCTGGCCGGCGCTGCTGTCGATCGAGTTGAGGTGAGCCATGACCGCGATCCGTCCCGGCCGCTACCGCCACTACAAGGGCAACGAATACACCGTGCTGGGTGTGGCGCGGCACAGCGAGACGCTCGACGAACTCGTGGTCTACCGCCAGGAATATGGCGATCACAGCCTCTGGGTGCGGCCGGCGGCGATGTTTCTGGAGACGGTCGAGATCGAGGGCAAGAAGGTGCCACGCTTCCGACTGATCGAGGACGTCTGATACGGCGCCCGCGCTCGGGGCTGCCCGTGCCCATCGCCGGACGCTCGCTGCGGGCATCCTGCCCTTCACTCGCTCGATGCTTTCTCCGCTTCGCCATCCTGGCTGCGCGGAGAAAGCAACGCCGGCTCCCGGGCACGGGCAGCCCCTCGCTGTCCCACGTAGCACAGGTTTTTCAACCTGTGTGTCTTCCGTAGCACAGGTTGGCAACCTGTGTCTCTTCACGATGCGGAAGCGCTCTCGGGCTTGCCCACGTCCATCCGCTTCTGCCGCGGCTATGCCGCCTCGGGAAGCGGCGGCTGATCGGTTGCCGTGGCGACGTCGAGCGGCAGCCGTGAACTTGCGAGCGTGCCCGGCAACGCGATCCGCTCCCGCGCATAAAACTCGCGGAGCCGGCGCGAGTCGATTCCCAGTTCCCGCCGCACGTCCCCGAGGGGGCGGTCGAGCATGTCGTCGCGGAGCACGCGGTGGAGGTCCTTCACCTCAAGTTCCCGGCCCGCTTCAAGGCCGAGGTCGTAGGCCGCCAGCATCCGTCGCGAGATCCGGTAGGGCTCCGGATAGAGCCGCGACACCACAAACCGAAACCACGCCCGTTCTGCCCACGACACCGCCTTCGTGCTCCCCATGGTGAAGCCGATCACGAAGGCCTCGTCCTGGTCGAGCAGCCCGCGGCCGAGCAGCACGTGAATCATGTCGTGGTCTTTGAGATGGATGGCGCCGTGGAGCCGCAGCCAGCCCTCGGGATTCTCGAACAGCCGCACGATCCAGGGGATCGCGGTAGCGGGCGCCGCCGGCAGTTCGGCGAGCACCTCGCGGAGCGTGCGGGCGTCGTTGTCGAGCCCCGGAAACCACTCCCACCACACGCTGGTTCGCGTGTCGCTCGTCTTCGTCGCGCCCGCCGGTAGTTCGAGCGCGGCCTGGGCGTCGAACCGCGTGAGCACGCCCTCGCGGTCGGGCGCATGGGCCGCGAGGATCGCCAGGCCTGCGCCAAAGCGGTGCAGTTCGTGGGCCACGAGTTCGCGGACCGCGCCGACTGTCTCAGGCGGCAGGGTCGCGGCCGTGGTGAGCCGCTCGATACCGCGGACGATCCGCTCCGTCGAGGCGTCAACATCGCGGCCGCCCGGCGTGAGCAGCCGCGGCTGGAGAAACCCGCCCGCGGCGAGCCCTCGGGCCACGGCCACTGCCACGGCCGTGGGTTCGTCGTCGGCCGTGGCATGGCCGGTCGTGTATCGCGGCCGCGCCGGGTCGAGAGCCCGCACCAGCACCGTAGCGGCACAGGCCCGGCCGGCACCGCTCGGCCTCACCAGATCGCACGCCGCGATCGCAAAGGGAACCATCGAGAGCGACTGCAGGGCGGCGGTGACGGCTGCCGCGAGATCGTCGCCGGTGCCGATGAAGGGCTCGACCCCGCCGCGCGGCCCGCGGATCGGGATCGTGACGTGGGCCTCCGGCTGTACCGTCCACGTGTCGTAGACGAGCACCGCCCGCCCGAGGGCGATCCGCCCCACGGGTATCAACGTCTCGGAATGGTCGCGACGCGTCATGACGACACCCGCGCAATCCTATTCAGCGGCCTCCCCAAAGGACAGGAAGACGGCCAAGACCGCCAGCGGCACCGTCGGCGTGTATTGGTCCCGCGGGTCAGCCGAGCAGGCGGCCGAGGCAGGCGGTGGCGAGGCGTGCCTGGCCGAGCGCCGTGTCGGCGTCAGCGGCGTCGTACTCGTCGGTCGGGATGAAGTCGATGTCGCCGTAGAAGCTGAACTCCCGCTCCTTGCGGAGTTCCTTCGATGCTTCGGCCAGTGCGGTCAACTCATGGCCGCTCATGCCCTTGAAGCGCTCGGCGAACTGGAGCACCAGATCACCCACGTCGTGGATCTTCGGAGGGTCGATGCCCGCCCACCGCAGCATGCCCTTGAGCGCGAGTTCGACCACCTCCTGGCTTTCTCGAACGACATCCGAAAACGCGGCTCGGGCATGCAGCACTTCGAGCGCCGCGAGGCGATCGTTGCACTTCCGGTAATAGCCTGCCGCCAGGTCGTTGGTCGTCATAGTTCGACCACATCGCCCGGTCGGAAGTCGGGCTTGTAGTCCCAGAAGGCGCCCCCTTTGAACGGCACCCTCCGCGAACCGAGTGCCCGCATGCGCTCTCGCAATCCTGCGAGGAACGCCTCGAGCATGCCGCCGCGATCGAACAGCACCACGCTCCACAGCGTCATGTCGAGATAGAGCGGACTGCCGGCCGCAAGTTCTTCCGGGGTCTTGAACACCGGGGAAAGTTCGATCTCCGGGCCCTGTTCCGACCACACGCGCGACCTGACCGCCCGGGTGGCATCGGCCACAGGACGAAACTCACGCACTCGCTTCATCCGGCTCGGCGGCAGCGGCTCGGCGACGATGAGCAGATCGAGGTCGGACGCCGGTGTGGCAGTACCCCGAGCCCAAGACCCAAAGATCGCAACTGCGATCAGCCGCTCACCATACATGGCGGCAGCCGCCTCATGCACGGCTTTGAACAGTTCATCGTGACTGGAGGAACTCATCGAGCGGCATTGTAAAGCATCGGACTGCCAACGGCACGTTCGGCGTTTCATCGGTGACGAGCCGTTTGCAGCCCCTATCCCGCGGCCTCTCCGTCGGTCGCGGCATCCGTCCAGACGAGCCGCGCCTCGCCTCCGCGGCTCCCAGACACGATGGCGTATTGCTCGAACTCCCGGGCGATGCTCACGGCGTCGGCCTCGGAGATTCCGAGCACCAGCAAACTCGGCTCCGGCGGCCAGTCACCGTCGTCGGGCAGGCCTTCGCCCTGAAAGCAGTTGAGGCCGCGTCCGCGGACGATCATCTCGAGCCGCATCATCCGCTCGGCGTTGGCGTCTTCGTCGAGCGGTGCCGACCGCGGATTGCACGCCGTGATAAACGCCCAGTCGGTCGCCCGCGATTCGGCGAGCAGGAGGTCGAGCGGCATGCACCGCGCTCCGCAGCGGATCGAGATCGGTTCCCGGCCCGGCACGATTACCGAGTACGACGTGGACCGATAGGCGGATTCGAGTTCTGGATCGAGCATGTGCCACCGGGCGGTTTAAGGTGACAGCAAGCGGCAGGGAGATCATGGTCTCCGAGCGAGTAGTCTAGAAAACGTGGGGTGTCCTTCAACCCTGTCGCGGCAAGCGGCAGAGGCATGCGGGCGGCCGAAGCCGCCGCCTGCCGGCCGTGCCCTAGAGCGCGTCTGAGATACGTGTATCAACGGCTCGGGGGCGGCAAAAGTCTCCGCTTCGCGGTCCTTCGGATTGTCGCCGGGGCGAGGATACGCCCAAGGCTCCTCGAGCGTTCGCCGACCCCCTCGCCTACCCGCTCAGGAT
>JAGWWA010000117.1 GCA_018970605.1 Planctomycetota bacterium
GCCGACCGTCGCCGGCTCCGCGCGAACTGGCCGACGGCACTCGTCACCACGCCCGAGTCGCTCTCGATCCTGCTTTCCCTCGACGACGCTCACGAGATTTTTTCTGCGCTCGATACCGTGATCGTGGACGAATGGCACGAACTCCTCTCCACGAAGCGGGGCGTGCAAACCGAACTCGCCCTCGAGCGGCTGCGGTCGCTCCGACCCGGTCTCGTAACGTGGGGCCTCTCGGCCACGCTCGCAAACCTCGCCGACGCCGTCGCCGCCCTCGTCGGTCCATCCCGCGCCGTCGAGGCCCGGCTCGTGTCGGCGGCGATTCCCAGGAAGCTCGAGATCGAGACGCTGATCCCCGAGCCGATGGAGCGCTTTCCATGGGCCGGCCACATGGGCATGCGGCTCCTGCCCCAGGTGGTGGCGGCGATCGACCGGGCCGCGACCACGCTCGTGTTCACCAACACCCGCTCGCAGGCCGAGCGGTGGTATGACGCGATCGCCGCAGCCCGCCCCGACTGGAGGAAAGCGATCGCCCTGCATCATGGCTCGGTCGATCGCGAACTTCGCACCAAGGCGGAAGCCGGCCTGCGACAAGGGCTGATGAAGTGCGTGGTGGCCACGTCGAGCCTCGACCTGGGCGTCGATTTCGGGCCCGTCGAGCAGGTCCTGCAAGTCGGCAGCCCCAAGGGGATCGCCAGGCTCCTGCAGCGGGCGGGCCGTAGCGGACACGCGCCCGGAGCGACCAGTCGGCTCGTCTGCGTGCCCACGCATGCCCTGGAACTCATCGAGTGCGCCGCCGCACGCGGAGCCGCGACCGAGGGCACCGTCGAAGCCCGCCGGCCGCTCGAACTCGCGCTCGACTGTCTCGCCCAGCACATCGTCACCGTGGCCTGCAGCGGCGGCTTCCGCGAGGCCGACTTGCTCGCCGAGGTTCGCCGCACGCGGGCCTTCGCCAACCTCGACGAAACCTCCTGGCAGTGGGCGATCGACTTCGCCGCCCGCGGCGGCCCCGCCCTCACCGCCTATCCCGACTACGCGAAGATCGTCGAGCGGTTCGGCCGCTGGTACGTCGCGAGCAAGGCCATTGCCCGCCGCCACCGCATGAACATCGGCACGATCGCGGGCGACGCCACCGTCGACGTGAAATGGCTTCGCGGTGGCAGGCTCGGCACGGTCGAGGAATCGTTCATCTCCAGGCTCAACGAGGGCGACCGGTTTCTGTTCGCGGGCCGGCCGCTCGTGCTCTTCCGATTCGACGGCCTCACCGCCTGGGTCAAGCGAAGTCGCATCACGGCATCGCTGCAGGTGCCACGGTGGAACGGTGGACGGATGCCCCTCTCCACCCTGCTCTCCTCCGCGGTGCTCGATCTCGTCCGCGACGCATCACAGCCCGGCGGCGGACGCACGGCGCCGCGGGAGGTGGCGGCCGTGCTGCCGCTCCTGGAGATCCAGTCGCGATGGAGCCGGCTTCCAGACCGCGACACGCTGCTCATCGAACGCTGGACCGGCCGCGACGGCCACCACGCCTTCGTCTTTCCCTTTGCCGGCCGGCTCGTGCACGAAGGGCTCGCCGCCCTGGTCGCCTGGCGGATCGCCCGTGCGAAGCCCGCCACGCTCACGTTCGCCTGCACCGACTGGGGCTTTGAACTCGCCGGCCGCGACGCCGACATCGCCGACGAGCGAACGTGGCGGCGGCTGCTCTCGCCGGCCAACCTCCTCGACGATCTCCTCGCCTGCCTCAACACGACGGAGATGGCCCGCCGTCACTTCCGCGAGATCGCCCGCGTGGCGGGGCTCATTGCAGGCGGCCGCAAGAGCGACCGGCAGACGCAGGCTTCGGCCGGCCTCATGTTCGACGTGCTCGCCGAGCACGACGCCGGCAACATGCTCCTCGCGCAGGCCCGCCGGGAGGTGCTGGAGCAGCAGTTCGAATACCAACGTCTCGCGGAGGCGCTCGACGCGATCGCCACGAAGGACATCCGGATCGTGGAGACACGGCGGATCAGCCCGCTGGCCTTCCCGATCTGGGCGGAGTTCGTGCAGTCGCGGCTGACGACGAAGGACTGGCTCTCGCGGATCACCGACATGGCAAGGGAGCTCGAGCAGGAAGCCGGCGGACGGTGAGGCACGCTCCTGCGGGTGCTCGGGGCTTCCTCCGTAGCACACTCCCTCCGTGGCACAGGTTTTCAACCTGTTGCTGTCCATCGCTGGGGCTCGGGGCTGCCCATGCCATGGCGCCGGACGTTCGCTACGGCCCTCCGGGCCTGCGCTCACTCGATGCTGACTGCGCTCCGCCATCCATGGCTGCGCTGGTCAGCAACGCCGGCGCCATGGCATGGGCAGCCCCGAGCCTGCAAAACGCACGACGGGTCGCCGGATTTCTGGGCGTGCTGTAAAAAACTGCCGGAGAACCTCCGTGCAGATCGACATCGCCGCATCGCTGCCCCCGGCCGTCACCTCCGCCGACATCCTGCTCCTGCCGGGCCGGGCGGCGTTTCTGCCGGCATCGGCCACCCTGCTCGTGGCCGACGTGCACCTTGGCAAGGCGGCCACGTTTCGGAACGCCGGTATCCCGGTGCCCGAGGGCTCCGCCCAGGCCGACCTCGAGAGGCTCGAGCGGCTCGTCCGCGAGACCGCCGCCCGCCGGCTGATCGTGCTCGGCGATCTCTTCCATGCCCGAAGCGGCTGCACGCAGGCGGTGTTCGACGAGTTCACGGCCACGCGGTCCCGCATGCCCAACACCGAGGTGCTGCTGATCGCCGGCAACCACGACCGTGCCATCGGCAAGATCCCCTCGTCGCTCGGCATCGACTCCTGCCTGCGAACACACGATGAGCCGCCATTTCACTTCGTGCACGAACCGGCCACCGATCTTCCCGAACCCGATCGCACCTGCTTCACGATCGCCGGCCACATGCATCCGACGGTGACGATCGGCTCGCCATCCGGCGACCGGATCACGGAGCGCTGCTTCGTGGCGGAAGCGGCGACGCTCATCCTGCCCGCTTTCGGCTCGTTTACCGGTGGCCACCGAATGCGTCACGCGGAGGGCCTGCGGCTCTGGATCGCCCGCGATGACGGCGTGGTCGACGTGACACGATTGGCTGAACTCGCCACCAAGGGCGGCTCCTGAGTCCGTAGCACAGGTTTCCAACCTGTGCCCGTGAGTAGCACAGGTTTCCAACCTGTGCAAAAAATCCACAGGCTAAAAACCTGTGCTCCGAGAGCAGAAAACCGGCGCTACCGGGCGACGTCCTGAAATGCAACGTGCAGCCGGTCGAGCAGGTCGCGGGCCGTCATCGATACCTGCCCGAGATCGGCGGCCGCGGCGTCACCCGCCCGGCCATGCACCCAGGCCGCAAGCCGCGCCGCGTCGAAGGGCGACATGCCCTGCGCAAGCAGGGCCACCGCCACACCGGTGAGCACGTCCCCCGTGCCGGCGGTCGCCATGCCAGGATTGCCCGTCGCATTACGGGCTTCACGCCGACCGTCGGTGACGAGCGTGCCGGCTCCCTTGAGCAGGATCACGGCGCGGGTCTCCGCGGCAATCCTTCGGGCCTCGGCCTCGAGGAAGGGGCGATCATGGGCCTCCGGCCCCGCCGGATCACGGCCCAGCAGCCGGAGCATCTCGCCAGCGTGAGGCGTCAGCAGCCGCGGGCCTGCATGCTCGGCGAGCGACCCACCCTGCGACAGCGCCCAGAGCGCGTCGGCGTCGAACACAGCCGGACAATCGAGGCGCCGCCACAGCGACGCCACCAACTCGCGCACCGCGTCC
Source organism: Planctomycetota bacterium (assembly GCA_018970605.1). Classification (GTDB taxonomy): domain Bacteria; phylum Planctomycetota; class Planctomycetia; order Pirellulales; family UBA1268; genus QWPN01. The sequence goes on from JAGWWA010000117.1 coordinate 3,770, forward strand.
GAACGGCCGACGCCGGGGCCGATGGCGACCGCACTCGCGCGAGCGAGCCGCCGCGCCAGGGCGTCGGCCGCGCCGCTCGCGAAGCCTCCTTCGGCAGCCGGGAGACCGCACGTCATCACGCAGGGATCAAACCCCGCGGCGATGGCCACGACCGGCTCGGGGACGACGAGTTCCACGAGTCCGGCACCGCTGCGGAGCGCCGCCATCGCCGCGAGTGCCGGCGCTCCCGCCATCCCGACAGAGCCCCCCACGACGACGACGCGGCCGAAGTCCCGCTTGCTCGCCTCGCGCGGCCGCTCCGGCATCCGGGGAAGGTCGTCGGACGGTGGTGACGGCATGCCCTCGAAACTCCCGGCGTCGTTGCTGGCGACCATTCTGACCGCCGGTTTCGCGAGTGTGACGGAAATGGAAGCGGCGGGATAGCAGCGGAGTTTCCGGGCCCCGTGGACGACGGCCCTCGCCGCCGCCGTGATTACCTTGACGCCCGCGGCGAACAAGGGCTACCCTCGCCGCAAAATCCGCCGGTTTTTTGGCCGCCCTCGGGCCGCCGACCCCGGCCCATGACGCCGCCCCCCAGGGTGGCCCCCCAGGAGACCGTATTCCATGGCAGACGCCCCCAACCCGGTCGACATCTTCGACGTCAAAAAGGTTCGCCGGCTGATCGAACTGATGAAGGAGCACGATCTCTCCGAACTCGACCTGAAACAAGCCGACAACCGGGTGCGGATCCGCCGTGGCGGCGAGGTGGTGGCCTACTCGGCCCCCTCTGCTCCCGTCGCCAGGCCGGCAGCCGCGGCGCCGACCACAGCCGGCGCGGCTGCACCCGCAGCCCCAGACCGGACGGTGGTGATCAAGAGCCCGATGGTGGGCACCTTTTACAAGGCCAGCGGTCCCGACGCCCCTCCTTTCGTGAAGGTTGGCGACCGGATCGGTCCTGAGAAGACGGCCTGCATCATCGAGGCGATGAAGGTCTTCAATGAGATTCCGGCCGGCGTGTCGGGGCAGGTGGTGGCGATCCTCGTCGAGAACGGCGCCCCGGTCGAGTTCGGCCAGCCGCTGATCAAGGTCGACCCCGAGGGCTGACCCCGTCTCGATGCGGCTCTCGAACGCCCCGGCCCACCCGTGGAGATTCCATGTTCAAACGGATCCTGATTGCAAACCGAGGCGAGATCGCCCTGCGGGTGATTCGGGCCTGCCGCGAACTCGGCGTGGAGACGGTGGCGATCTACAGCGAGGCAGACCGCGGCGCGCCCTATCTTGAACTGGCCGACGAGGCGATCTGCGTGGGCACGGCCAAGGCGGCCGACAGCTACCTGCGAATCGACCGTGTGATCAGCGCCGCCGAGATCGGCAACGTGCAGGCGATCCATCCGGGCTACGGCTTTCTCTCGGAAAACTCCCACTTCGCCGAGGTCTGCCGCTCCTGCGACATCGGCTTCATCGGCCCGACTCCCGAGGCGATGGAGCGCGTCGGCGACAAGAACTCCGCCCGGGCCCTGGCCCGCGAGGCGGGCGTGCCCACCGTGCCGGGCAGCGAAGGCCTGATCGCCAACGAGCAGGAGGCCGTCCGCATCGCCAAGGAGATCGGCTTCCCGGTGCTCCTCAAGGCCACGGCCGGCGGCGGCGGCAAGGGGATGCGGGTGGCGGCCAACGATCTGGCCCTGGCGAGTGCCTGGCAGCAGGCCTCCGCCGAGGCCCAGGCAGCCTTCGGCAACGCGGGGATCTACATCGAGAAGTACATCGAGCGGCCGCGACACGTCGAAATCCAGATCCTCGGCGACCAGCACGGCAACGTGTTCCACCTTTGGGAGCGCGACTGCTCCACCCAGCGGCGACACCAGAAACTCATCGAGGAAAGCCCCTCGCCCCGCCTGCCTCAGGCGATCCGTCAGAAGATGGCCGATGCGGCCGTGCGGCTGGCGAAGACGGCCGGCTACTACTCGGCGGGAACCGTCGAGTTCATCGTCGACCAGCAGGACAACTTCTACTTCATCGAGGTCAACGCGCGGATCCAGGTGGAGCATCCCGTCAGCGAAATGGTGACCGGCATCGACCTGCTCAAGGCCCAGATCCGCGTGGCCGCGGGCGAGAAGCTCGACCTGAAGCAGGCCGACATCAAGCCGAAGGGCCATGCCATCGAGTGCCGGATCAACGCCGAGGATCCCGACGCCAACTTCCGCCCCTGCCCGGGCCGGATCGACCGGATCATCGCCCCGGGCGGCTTTGGCGTCCGCTGGGATTCCCACGCCACCACCGGCTACGCCGTTCCCCCCTACTACGATTCCCTCGTCGGCAAGCTGATCGTGCACCAGCCGACCCGCAAGGAGGCGATCGCCACGATGATCCGCGCCCTCAAGGAGCTGCGGGTCGAGGGAATCAAGACGACCGTGCCGCTGCACCTCAAGGTGCTTTCCAATACCGCCTTCCACGAAGCCCAGGTAGACACCACCTTCGTGGAACGCATGCTCGCCGGCTGATCTTCCCAGGAGTCATCGATGCCCGAGTCCCTCGCCCGCCCCGACCGCGCCACCCATCACTTCCGCCGCGTCGCGATTCTCTTCGCCGGCGGCCCCGCCCCCGGCGCCAACGCCGTCATCTCGACCGCCGCCACCTCCTTCATGCGCGAGGGCACGGAGGTGATCGGCATGAAGCACGGCTATTCGTCGCTGGCCGACTTCACCCCCGCCAAGCCGCTCGTCGAGGGCCGCGACTACATCAAGATCACCCCCGAGTTTCTCAAGCGGACCCGCAGCGGCCAGGGCATCATGATCGGCACCGCCCGCACCAATCCCGGCAAGCACGTCTCGCATCCCAGCCACCTCGACGACGCGGAGCGGGTGCAGCCGCTGAAAAACGCCTACGAGGGACTCCGCTCGCTCGGGGTCGAGGCCCTGATCTCGATCGGCGGCGACGACACGCTGAAGACCGCCAATAAGTTCAAGCTCTATCAGGACCGCCTCCCGGCCGACGCCAAGCGGATCCCGGTGGTCCATCTGCCGAAAACGATCGACAACGACTACATGGGAATCGACTTCACGTTCGGCTACTTCACGGCGGTGGATACGCTCGGTGGTGAGATCCGCAATCTCCTCTACGACGCGGAGGCGAGCCGTTCCTACTTTCTCTGCGAGACGATGGGCCGCAGCGCCGGATGGCTCTCCTACGGGGCCGCGATCGCCGGCGAGGCCAGCCTCGTGATCAGCGTGGAAGACATCCACGGCAAGTATCGCGGCGAGGAGACGGTCACCGACGCCGAGGGCCAGACGAAGATCAAGCCGGTGATGAACATCGACGCGGTGATCGGCCGGATCGTCAAGACGATGCGGGTCCGCGAGGAGCAGGAGGGCAAGCAGTACGGCGTGATCGTGA
>JAGWWA010000014.1 GCA_018970605.1 Planctomycetota bacterium
AACGACGTCGTCCAGCAGGGCTACAACGAGGATCTCGGCCTCGCCGACTGACTCGGGGCTGCCGACTCGCTCGGCGCTGCAGGCTGGCTGGTGCCCCGGCGGCCGCTTCCGCGGCGCCAAGCGGGAAACCGCGGCACCGTTCGCGCGTCAGCCGAAGACGACGGTCCGCCGGCCGTGGATGAACACCCGCTCCTCGAGCACGAGCCGCACGGCGCGCGCGAGCACGAGCTTCTCCACGCCGCGGCCCGCGCGGGCCATGCCGTCCGGCGTGTCGGCGTGATCCACGGCGATCACGTCCTGGGCGATGATCGGGCCGGCGTCGAGCTCGGCCGTGACGAAATGCGCAGTCGCGCCGATGAGTTTGACGCCGCGGGCGTGCGCCTGCCGGTAGGGGCTCGCCCCGGCGAAGGCCGGCAGGAACGAGTGGTGGATGTTGACGATCCTGTCAGGGTAGCGGGCCACGAAGCTCTCGTGGAGCACCCGCATGTAGCGGGCGAGGACGATGTAGGCCGGCGCATGCACGTCGATCACACGTGCGAGTGAGGCCTCGTGAGTCTCGCGGTCGATGCCGTCGTGCGGCACGTGGTGGAATGGCACGTCGAACCGCTCGACCAAGCCGCGGAGCACGTCGTGGTTCGAGACGACGGCCACGATGCGGCCGGGCAGCTCCCCGACGGCGTCGAGGAGCAGCAGTTCGCCGAGGCAGTGGGGCTCGCGGGTGGCGCAGACGACGATCGGCCGACGTTCCTCGCGGGTGACGCGGACCCGCGCCGCCGCCGGCAGCACCGCCTCGAGCGCCGCCTTGAGCGCGTCGGCCGGCACCGGCTCGCCTGCAGGGACGACCTCGGCCCGGAAGAAGAAGTGCCGAGCCGACGTATCGACGAACTCGTGGTTGCTCTCGATGTTGAGCCGCCTGGCCTGGAGCACGCCGGTGATCCGGTGGATCAGGCCGACGTCGTCGGGGCAGTCAACGAGCACGATCTCGCGGGCATGGGGCGCGTTCATCCCCAGGCTCCGCGTTCAGCCTGCGGCCGGCCGAACGACGTGGCGGGCACCCAGGCGAGGGCCACCTCGTCCACGGCGATGTCGGTCTTCCGCGCCGGCACGTCGATCTCCTCCAGCGCGATCGAGTCGGGGCTCGACTCGAGCCGGATACGGTCGAGTTCCAGTTCGACGTCTTCCTCGAGCTGCTGCCGCCGCTCCTCGAGCGTGGTGAGGCTCTCCTCGGCGTGGGCCACGTCGGCCTGCTGCCGCGTGGCCCGGCTGGCGGACCGCATCGAGGTGGCGGCCCGGCCGATCGTGGTGGCGCTGATCTTCTTGCGGCCGAAGAGCGCGCCGATCACCGCGGTGCCGATCGAGACGTAGGTCTGCATCGACTGGTTCTGGGCCTCGGCCTTCTCCTTCTCCACCTTCTGTCGGGCGCGGTCGATCCGGTCGGCGAGCGTGGCGAGCTTGGCGGCGTGCTTGTCGCGGACCTTGTCGATCTGCCCGTCTCGCCACTCCTTCACCCGCTGCGCGATTCGCACGCGAAACTCCCCCTCGCTCTCGCCCGGTCGCGAGACGGCTCCGATCGCCGGAGCCGACCAGCAGGTGAGCTTCGAGGTGCGGCCGAGGTGGCCCTTGAGCGACGTGGCGAGGGTGGCATAGCTCTTTGGGCTGGTGAGGGACGAGGGCAGCGGCGCGAACGAGCCGGTGCGGGGCGCGGGCTCCAGCGGCGGCGACTCGGCGAACTGCTCGGCCGACTCCCAGGCCGACTCGCCCAGCGAGTCGCCGGCGGTGGCGAGGCAGACCACCTCGCGGTCGACCTCGATCCCGGCGGTCGCCTTGGCGTAGCGGACGCGGGCCCGGCCGATGATCGCCGGCTCGTAGCGGATCGATGCCTCCAGCGGCACGGCGTCCTTCGGAGCCAGGAACACCTCACGAATGCCCGGCGGGAGAATCGGCCGCGGACCGCCATCATGCCACGAGGCCGACGCGGAAGACGGCGCTGCGGCCACTGCGGCAGCGGTCGACGCCGGGGCCGCAGTGGCCGCGGTGAGCCGCTTGATCTCGTCGCGGAGGAGCGGGCCGCGGAGATAGGCCATCGTCCAGCGGGTCTGGAACAGCGTTTCCTCGTCGCCGTGCACGCTGTGCATCAGGAACCGCCGCTGCTCGAGCCCCGACAGCATCCGGTCGAGTCGGCCACGGTCGAACGATCCGCCCGAGGCCTGCGCGGCTCCTTCGAGCCCGTCGAGGACGCGCGCCTTGTCGCGGGCGGTCTGCAGCCGGCCGAGGAACCAGAGCCCCGCGTTGGAGAGGCCCTTGTAGTCGAGATCGACCGGGTTTTGTGTGGCCAGCACCACGCCGAGGCCATAGGCGCGGGCCTGTTTCATGAGCGTGAGGATCGGCGTCTTGCTCGGCGGGTTGGCGGTCGGTGGCAGGTAGCCGAAGACCTCGTCCATCAGGAACATCGCTCGCAGCGACGACGTGCCCCCCTGCGATCGCATCCAGGAGACCGCGGCGCCGGCGAGCAGCGTGACGAACGCCATCCGCTGCGAGTCGGCGAGGTGGGCGATCGAGACGACCGCCACGCGGGGTTTGCCCGCAGGCGTCCAGAGAAGTCGGCTCAGGTCGAGCGGTTCGCCTTCGATCCAGGCCTCGAATCCAGGTGCCGCGGCCACGGTGTTGAGCCGGCTGGCGAGGGCGAATCGGTCGCCGGCGGGAAAGAAGTTTTCCAGATCGAGGAACCCGACTCGCTCGATGGGCGGGGCCGGCACGGCCCGCACGAGCGTGCCGAAATCGACTTTCTGGCCGCTCTTCCAGAGGTTGTCGAGGATCGTGGAGAGGAGCACGTGTTCGCGGCTGCGACCCGGTTCCCCCTCGATGCCGACCAGTGCGAGGATCGCCGAGATGAGCGACTCGATCCGCTCGCGGCGGGCCTCGGGGTCGTCAAGGATCGCGGCGGGGGGCGCGTCGAGGCTGCCGAGCATCGCCAGCGGTCGGCCGGTGCGGCTGCCGGGCGTGTAGACGGCCATCTCGGCCGCCTCGTGGAGCCGTCGGATCCGTTCGCCTGACTGGCCGCTCGCCGCGAGACCGTCGGCCCATTTCTTGGCGGTGCGGTCGGCGAGTTCCTCCAGGGAAACGCCCTCGCGCTTCGCCGCCTCGGGTTCCAGCCACGGCAGGAAGTCGGTCGGGGCGAGATTGGGAAACGACAGCAGCACATTGGCGAGGTCGCCCTTGGGGTCGATGACGAGCGTGGGGATGCCGTCGATCGCGGCCTCCTCGATCAGGCCAATGAGCAGACCCGTCTTGCCGCTGCCCGTCATACCGACGCAGACGGCATGGGTCGTGAACCGTTTGGCATCGACCAGAACAGGTTCGCCCGTGGGTGTGCCGCGGTCGGCATCGATCTTCTGGCCGAGGTAAAAGACGCCGAGCCCCTCGATGGCGGCGGGGAGCGGATCCTGCGGCTTGCTCCGCGCCCGCGACGGCTTCTTTTCGGATGCCATTGGCTTGTTCTCCACGTGCTTCGGGCCCGGGGCTGAATGCCACGATTCAACGTCGGCCCGGGAAATCCTGCAACCGGCCGGCAGCCAGGCGGCTCGCGCCGCTCGGCTTTTCTGAGAGCCCAACGCCGTGAGGCGTGGGGTGCGGCCAGGAGCGACTCGGCATACCGTCGCGGTCGGCTGTGATAGCATTCCCCACGGATCCGGAATCGCGAGGAAACCCTTCCGTGGCACCCTCCAAAGCCCCGCCCCGCCGGGGCGTGACCGTGCTTCTCGTCGACGACCAGCCGATCATCGGCGAGGCCGTTCGGCGGATGCTCTCGGGCGAGGAGGGGATCTCGTTCCACTACTGCAAGGACGCCCCGGCCGCGCTCGCCAAGGCGGCGGAGGTGCAGCCTACCGTCATCCTGCAAGATCTCGTGATGCCCGAGATCGACGGTCTGACGCTCGTGCGGCAGTTTCGGGCCGACGATCGGTTTCGCGACGTGCCGATCATCGTGCTCTCCACGAAGGAGGAGCCGGCCGTGAAAGCAGAGGCCTTCGCCGTGGGGGCCAACGACTACATCGTGAAACTGCCCGACCGGCTCGAACTACTCGCCCGTGTCCGCTATCACTCGCGGGGCTACGTGGCGCTGATGGAGCGAAACGAGGCCTTCACGGCGCTGGAGGCCAGCCGGCAGGTGCTGGCGAACGACCTGGCGACCGCCGCGGACTACGTGCGGTCGCTGCTGCCGCCCCCGCAGGATCGCGGCGGCGTGCGGGCCGACTGGCGGTTTATTCCGTCGGCCTCGCTGGGAGGCGACGCCTTCGGCTACCACGATCTCGATGCCGACCACTTCGCGATCTATCTGCTCGACGTCTGCGGCCACGGGGTGGGCGCGGCTCTCTTGTCGGTCTCGGCGCTCAATGCGATCCGCAGTGAGGCCCTGCCACACACCGATTTTCACGACCCCGGCGCGGTGCTCGCGGCCCTCAACAAGGCCTTTCCGATGGAGCGGCAGAACGACATGTTCTTCACGATCTGGTACGGGGTGTTTGATCGCGGCACGCGGACACTTCGCTGGGCGGGGGGCGGCCACCCGCCAGCCCTGTTGACCAACGGGTCATCGGCTCCGCAGCGGCTCGATTCCGACGGGCCGCTGATCGGGGCGGTGGACGGACTCGAGTTCGGTTCGAGCGAGGTCCAGATACCCCCAGGAGGAAGGGTTTTTGTGTACAGTGACGGGGCCTTCGAGATCAGCCGGCCCGACGGGTCGATGTGGCCGTTCGAGGAGTTTGTGACCACGCTCACCGCCCCAGGCAAGGGACCGGAAAGCCCGATCGATGCCCTGGTGACCCGAGTGCGGGCGGTCTCGCAGCGGGACGATTTCCACGACGATTTCTCGATGGTGGAACTGGTCTTTTCCTGAGCCGCGATGGCCGGTGCGACCGGGCCCTCCGCGAACGCCTTTACGGCCGAAAATGGCGGTCGTGGCCGGGGAAAACGGCCGTCTTGCAGGGGAAGATCGAATCCGTACACTTCAAGGTTTCGCGGTTCCGACCGGCCGCTAGCGTAGCTCAATTGGCAGAGCAGCTGATTTGTAATCAGCAGGTTGCGGGTTCAACTCCCGCCGCTAGCTCACCATGACGGCCGTCGCGCGGCACAGCCGGTCGATGGCATCGTGCGGGCGACTCGCCTCAGCCGGTGCATGAGCCGCGGCGGGGTCGCGCGGCCCCGATGCGATCAGCGAGCGAGATACCAGCGTCCAAACCGATACGGAAGACACGACCGGCACCGCCAGCACACGGACCGGAACAGAACCAGAGGAGTCCAGCGTTCACCAGAGAGGGGAGTTTCCCGAGCGGTCAAAGGGGTCAGACTGTAAATCTGATGGCTTCTGCCTTCGCAGGTTCGAATCCTGCACTCCCCAGTCTCATCCCGCGCGGGTGTAGCTCAATGGTAGAGCAATAGCCTTCCAAGCTAAAGACGAGGGTTCGATTCCCTCTACCCGCTTCGGTGGCTCCTCCGGTGCAAACGGCCCTTCCTCAACAGTCAGTACCTTCCTCACCGATACACCCCGAACCACACAACCATCCACCACCGCACAACATCAGGATCCATGGCCGCGGCGGCCGCGGCGCTTCGACGCACCACGCTGCTGTAGCTCAGTTGGTAGAGCACGTCCTTGGTAAGGACGAGGTCAAGGGTTCAAGTCCCTTCAGCAGCTTTTCGTTCGTTCGTACCCCCTAACCCACTAACCACCAGAAGAGGACCCCTCAGGGAGAAACGATGGCAAAGGACACGTTCACGCGGAGCAAGCCGCACGTCAACGTCGGCACGATCGGGCACATCGACCACGGCAAGACCACCCTCACGGGTGCGCTCGTCGCCGTGCAGGCGGCCAAGAATCTCGCCGTCGCCAAGAGCTACGCCGATATCGCCAAGGGCGGCACCGTCCGCGACGACACGAAGACGGTGACCATCGCCGTCAGTCACGTCGAGTACGAGACCGACAAGCGGCACTATGCCCACATCGACTGCCCGGGCCACGCCGACTTCATCAAGAACATGATCACCGGCGCCGCCCAGATGGACGGCGCGATCCTGGTGGTGAGTGCGGCCGACGGCCCGATGCCCCAGACGCGGGAGCACATCCTGCTGGCCAAGCAGGTCGGTGTGCCGGCGCTCGTCGTGTTCCTCAACAAGGTGGACCTCGTCGACGATCCGGAGCTCCTCGACCTCGTCGAGATGGAAATCCGCGAACTGCTGACGAAGTACGGCTTCCCCGGCGACGACGTGCCGATCATTCGTGGTGCCGGCAAGCCGGCGTACGACAGCCCGGCCGACCCGGCGAAGAACAAGTGCATCGCCGACCTGCTCGACGCCGTCGACAGCTACATCCCCGAGCCGGTTCGTGAGCTCGACAAGCCGTTCCTGATGGCCATCGAGGACGTGTTCTCGATCGAAGGCCGTGGCACGGTGGCCACGGGCCGTATCGAGCGCGGCGAGGTGAAGGTGGGCGACGAAGTGGAGATCATCGGCCTCAAGGACAAGGCCGAGAAGACCACCGTCACCGGCGTCGAAATGTTCAAGAAGCTGCTGGACAAGGGTCAGGCCGGCGACAACGTCGGCTGCCTCCTCCGCGGCATCGCCCGTGAGGGCATCGAGCGCGGCCAGGTGCTGGCGAAGCCGGGCTCGATCAAGCCCCACAAGAAGTTCGAGTGCGAGGTCTACGTGCTGTCGAAGGAGGAGGGTGGCCGTCACACGCCGTTCTTCGCCGGCTACCGCCCGCAGTTCTACTTCCGCACGACCGACGTGACCGGCTCGACGAAGCTGCTCGGCGGCGTCGAGATGTGCTCGCCGGGCGACAACGTCAAGATGGAGGTCGAGCTGATGGTGCCGATCGCCATGGACGACGGCGTTCGCTTCGCCATCCGCGAAGGTGGCAAGACGGTCGGCTCGGGCGTGGTGACGAAGATCTTGGATTGACATCGAGGGGAGGGGGCCCGCTTGCGGGCCCCCTCCTACCTCCACAGGGGCGTAGCTCAACTGGCAGAGCGCTGGTCTCCAAAACCAGAGGTTGCGAGTTCGATCCCCGCCGCCCCTGCTCGCGGTCGTCGGGCGGCCGCGAGGGTTCGAAGGACGGTTCAGGACGGTGCGAGTGGTTTCGGTTCCCCAGGATGGCATTCGGGCGACGGAGCGCGTGAGGTTCGCCATGCAGGAAAACGTCAAAACAGCAAGCATCTGGGGGGACGTCCTCAGTTTTTCCGTCTACAAGCGGAATCAGGGGCGCGTCACCCGCCAGGTCACGTTCGCGGCCCTCGCGACGATCGTCGCGTTGGGCGTGTGGCGGCTTGCGCAGCTGCTGGCGATCCAGTACGGCGGCGGTGACAGCCCGCTGTCGAGCCTCGGCGGGGGGGCGGATCTGGGAGTGGTGCGGTTTCTGGTGCCGGGCGGGCTCCTGGCACTTGGGCTCTGGCTCTGCTACCGGCTCGTCAACATCCCGAAGTTCGCCGACTTCCTGATCGCCGTCGAGTCGGAGGTGGCGAAGGTATCGTGGCCGTCCGCGGAGGAGGTCTTTCGCAGTTCCGCCGTGATCATCTTCCTGATCTTCGCCCTGGCCGCGATCCTGGCGGCGTACGACTTGTTTTGGTGGTTCGTCCTTCGTCTCGTGCTCCGCACGAACTGAGTCCCTCATCCCGTTCCCTTTCTCACTCCACCACGCCGGACCGAAGGCCATGACCGACGACGCGACCAACGAGCACGAGAAACCCGCCGACGAGGTGGTCGCGTCGGCCGGTGTGCCGGCGATCGACGAGGTCGAGGATGACGACACGCCGGTCGAGGTGGCCGATCCGTTTGCAGGTGACGAGAACGCCAAGCCGGTGGAGGTTGCCGTCAGTGAGGACGCCCCCGTCGTCGGCGAGCGTCACTGGTACATCCTCAAGGTGCAGAGCAATCGGGAGGACTCGATTCGCGAGACGCTTCTCCGCCGCATCTCCATGCAGGGCATGGACAAGTGGTTCGGCGAGGTGATCGTGCCGAAGGAGCAGGTGACGGAGTTCAAGGGGGGCAAGAAACGCGTCGTTTCCCGCAAGCTCTATCCGGGATACATCCTGGTGAACATGATCTTGAACGACGAGACGTGGTACCTGGTCCGGGAGACCGGCGGCATCGGCGATTTCACCGGCTCGGCCGGTCGTCCCAGCCCGATGCTCCCCCAGGACGTGGCCAAACTCCTCAACAAGGCCGAGGAAAAGGCCGACGATCAGCCCCGCCTGAAGATCAACTTCAAGAAGGGCGACCGCGTGAAGATCAACGAGGGTACCTTCGAGAACTTCGAGGGCGAGGTCGAGCAGATCGACGAGGCCAACGGTCGCGTCACGGTGATGCTCAGCATCTTCGGTCGATCGACGCCGGTGGACATCGAATACTGGCAGATCGAGACGGTGTGAGCCGCAGGCGGCGGGAGTCGAAGGTAGAGTCGGGCCCGCTGCGGTCCGAGACGTTCAGGTTCAACAGACGGCTGACGAAGAAAGGTTGAAGCGATGGCGAAGCAGGTGGTTGGTCAGGCGAAGTTTCAGGTTCCGGGCGGGCAGGCGACTCCGGCGCCCCCGGTCGGCACGTCGCTGGGTCGATTCGGCATCAACCTCGGCCAGTTCGTGCAGCAGTTCAACGATCGCACCCGCGAGGCGGCCGGCATGCCGATCCCCGTGGTGGTGACCGTCTACAACGACCGCTCGTTCGAGTTCATCACCAAGAGCCCGCCGGCCGCGGCCCTCCTCAAGAAGGCCGCCGGCCTCGCGAAGGGGTCGGGCGTGCCCAACAAGGACAAGGTCGGCAAAGTCACGAAGGCCCAGCTCGACGACATCGTCCGGCTCAAGGGGGCAGACCTCAACGCCCGCGATGGCGAGCACGCCCGTCGCATGGTCGAGGGCACGGCCCGCAGCATGGGCATCGTCGTCGAAGGCTGAGGCAGTCCTTTCCGTTTTCGCCCCCAGACTCGCGTTCACCCCACACCAAGTTCACCCCCCAGTTTCGAGGATCATGACCGTGGCCACGACCAAGCGGATGCGGGCGATGCTCGCCGTGAAGCCGAAGACCGACGACGCCCTTCCGGTGGCGGAGGCGGTCGCCGTGCTCAAGAAGTTTCCTCCGACCAAGTTCGACCAGACCGTCGAAATCCACATGCGGCTCGGGATCGACCCGAAGCAGGCCGACCAGATCATTCGTGGCTCGATCGTGCTGCCCCACGGGATCGGGAAGTCGAAGAGGGTCGTCGTGTTCGCGAAGGGCAACCTCGCCGACGACGCGAAGGCGGCCGGTGCCGAGGAGGTCGGGGCCGACGACCTCGCCAAGAAGATCAAGGAAGGCTGGACCGACTTCGACGTCTGCATTGCGGCTCCCGACATGATGGGCCTCGTCGGCCCGCTCGGAAAGGTACTCGGTCCGCGGGGCTTGATGCCCAGTCCCCGCGCCGGCACCGTCACGGCCGACATCAAGAAGACCGTCAGCGAATACAAGGCCGGCAAGGTGGAGTTTCGCAACGACCCCACCGGCATCGTGCACGCCGTCGTCGGGAAGTCGAGCTTCGACGCCGCCAAGCTCATCGACAACATCCGCGCCTTCATCGATCACATCGCCGGCATGCAGCCGTCGAGCGTTCGCGGCCAGTACCTCAAGAGCATCTCGATCTCCGGCACCATGACGCCTGGCGTGATGGTGGCCGGCTGATCACCCGCCCTTCGTTTCATTCCTCGTTTTTCGGATTCCGTTCGCCATGAGCAAAGCCATCAAGGACATGCTGGTCGACGACCTCAAGGGCCGCCTCACCGGGGTTGGCGATGTGATCGTCGTCAGTCTTGGAAAGCTCGACGCCCAGAAGACCACGCAGCTGCGTCAGTCGCTTCGCAAGAAGCGGATCAGCCTGCAGCTCGTGAAGAACAGCCTCGCCCGTCGGGCGATGGCCGACACCCCGCTTGCTCCCGCCTTCGAGCAGGCCGAAGGCATGCTGGCGATCGCCTGGGGCGGCGAGGACGTCGTCGATCTGGCGAAGGAACTCGATCGCCTCCAGGGCGTGAAGGACTTCGAGGGCTTCGAGTGCCGGGGCGGCGCCCTGGACGGATCGCGGCTCAATGCCGGAGATGTGAAGCTCGTCGCCAAGTGGCCGACCCGCTCCGAGCAGCTCTCGATCCTCTCGGGTCAGATCAGTTCGCTTGGCGGCAGGCTTTCCGGCCAGATTCTGGCTGCGGGCGGCGCTCTCGCCAGCCAACTCAAGTCCCGGATCGAGGACCTTGAAAAAGCCGGTGGCGGGGAGGCCGCAGCCTCCTGAATCGGTTCCGCCCCGGGATTTTTTGGGGCGGGCTTCACTCCGCGATTTCTCATGGTATGACAATGGGCTCGGCTGGAAGGCTCCGGGCAGCCTCCACCGACGGTACGACAAACCACATCGGCATCTCATTCACCACATCCAGCGGCCGCCGGACCCTCCGGCGAGTCCGCCAATTTCGAAGGGAAAGGACCTCGAGCGATGGCAACGGCTGAAGCGACTCGTGAATTCTCGAAGGAGACCAAGGACCTCGGCGACAAGATCGTCGGCCTCACGCTGAAGGCGGCGAAGGAGTTGTCGGATTACCTCGACGAAGTTCACGGCATCAAGCCGGCTGCCGGCGGCGCGGTCATGATGGCTGCTCCGGGCGCCGGTGGTGCTGGCGGCGGTGCGGCTGGCGCCGAGGCGGCTGCCGAGAAGACCGAGTTCGACGTCGTGCTCGAGGCCTTCGGCGACAACAAGATCGGTGTCATCAAGGTGGTTCGTGCCGCGACCGGCCTGGGGCTCAAGGAAGCCAAGGACATGGTCGAAGGTGCTCCCTCCAAGGTGAAGGAAGGCATCTCGAAGGCCGACGCCGAGAAGTTGAAGAAGGAACTGGAAGAGGCTGGCGCCAAGGTCGCGATCAAGTAAACGCCTGAAAAAGCCGTTTGGCGGCGGGAGGTTGGCCTCTTTGTCGCCAAACGGTATAGTATTTGCGTCTACGTTCCGTCCCTGCCAGTCCTGCCCCCGCTCTCCAGTTGTCCCTGTTTGTTGGCCGCCCTGAAGGTCGCCTAGTCCGCTGTGGCCTGCGCGCCGTCGGTGGATTCGTCGACTGCCTGTCGATCAATGGTCCGTTGTGGTGAAGCGGATTCCAGAATCGACAGTGTCCTGAATGGAACGCGACCCGATCGCGGCCTGACCAGACCATCCCGAGGAGTTTTCTGTCAATGGCAACTCGCGCCGTCCGCCGCCTCCAGCCCAGTGAAGTTCGCCACTTCGGCAGTCGTCGCGCCAGTCATCACATTCCCGATCTCACCGAGATCCAGACCAGGTTCTACGACAAGTTTCTGCAGTACGACGTTCCGGCCGCGAAGCGGAAGGACGAGGGGATCGAGGGCGTGCTCCGGGAAATCTTCCCGATCGAGAGCTACGACCGCACGGTGAAGATCGAGTACCTGCGGTACGAACTGGGCAAGCCGCGGTACAGCCCCGACGAGTGTCGGCAACTCCGGCTCACCTACGGCCGCCCGTTGCGTGTCTGGCTGCGGCTCACTCGAGAGCAGCCGATCGAGGAGGAGGTCTACCTCGGCGACATCCCCATCATGCTCGGGGGTGGAGAGTTCATTATCAACGGTGCCGAGCGGGTGGTGGTGAGCCAGCTTCATCGTTCTCCAGGCATCGATTTCGTGGCCGACACCGAATCGAGCGATCGGAAGACGCACAACTGCCGCATCATTCCAGAGCGGGGGAGTTGGATCGAACTCAACGTGTCGAAGAAGGACACGATGCAGGTGCGGATCGACCAGAGCGGCAAGTTTTCGGCGCTCACGCTCCTGCGGGCGATGGATCCCAAGTACACCTCCGACGCCGAGATCCTCAAGCTCTTCTACAAGACCGAGAAGGTGAAGACCGAGGGTGGTCGGTACGTCGCCAAGGTCGAGGGAAAGATCGCGGTCGACGACATCGTGTATCCCAAGGGCAGCGAGCGGGCGGGCGAGATCATCGTGGACGCGGGCTGCAAGATCACGCACGACCAGGCCGAGTTGATCTGCACCTCCGGCCTCAAGGCGGTCGAGGTGATGCTGGAGCAGAAGGTTCCGCTGATCGTCAACAGCCTCCGCGAGGATGCCGACGAATCGAAGCGTCGGACCGGGGTCGCGCCCAGCCACGAAGACGCGCTGATCCGCATCTACCAGCGGTTGCGGCCCGGCAATCCGCCGGCCCTCGACAAGGCCAAGGCGCTCTTCGACGAGAAGTTCAAGGACACGAATCGCTACCGACTCGGTCGCGTCGGCCGCTTCCGCATCAACCGCAAGCTCGGCCTCGACGTTCCTGAGACGGAGATGACCCTCCGGGCCGAGGACATGATCGCCGCGATCCGCTACATGCTCCAGCTCAGCGAGGGCGAGGGCGAGGTGGAGGTGGACGACATCGACCACCTCGGCAACCGCCGACTGAGGACGATCGACGAGCTGGCCAGCGACGAGCTTCGCAAGGGCTTCCTCAAGCTCCGCCGCACCGTCCAGGAGCGGATGAGCCTCAAGGATGTCGCGGAGATGTCGCCGCGGACCCTCATCAACCCCAAGAGCATCTCGGCGGCGATCGAGTATTTCTTCGGTCGCGGCGAGTTGTCGCAGGTGGTGGACCAGACCAACCCGCTCTCGATGCTCACGCACGAGCGGCGGCTTTCTGCGCTCGGCCCGGGCGGCCTCAACCGGAAGCGTGCGGGCTTCGAAGTTCGCGACGTGCACATCTCGCACTATGGCCGGATCTGCCCGATCGAGACGCCAGAAGGCACGAACATCGGTCTGATCTCCAGCCTGGCGATCTACTCCGGCGTCGATTCCTATGGCTTCCTCGTGACGCCGTATCGCAAGGTTTCGAAGTCGAAGCTGACCGATGACGTCGTCTGGCTGCGTGCCGACGAGGAGCATGACGCCCACCTCGCTCCGGCCGATGCGACGGTGGTGGACGGCAAGCTCGTCGGAGACACGATCATCGCCCGCTACAAGGGCGACTTCGTGCTCGTGCCGGCTGAGGACATCGAGTACATCGACGTCGCTCCAAGCCAGATGGTTGGCGTGTCGGCCGGTCTCATTCCGTTCCTCGAGCACGACGACGCCAATCGCGCGCTCATGGGCTCCAACATGCAGCGACAGGCCGTGCCGCTGCTCGTCACGGAGCCGCCGGTGGTGGCGACGGGCATGGAGCGCGACGTGGCCACCAACTCCGGCCTGCTCGTGCGGGCCGGAAAGAAGGGCACGATCACCTACGTCGATGCCGAGTCGATCGAGGTCACGCCTCCGGGCGGGGCCGCCCCGGACGTCTATCCGTTGCGGAAGTACGTCGGTCTCAACGAGCGTACCTGCCAGAACCAGAAGCCGATCGTCCAACTCGGCCAGAAGGTCGAGAAGGGCGAGGTGCTCGCCGACGGCGCGGCGACCTACAAGGGCGAACTGGCCCTGGGTCGCAACGTGCTCGTCGGCTTCATCGCCTGGGACGGCTTCAACTTCGAGGATGCGATCATCATCAGCGAGGAGCTGGTGGAGGACGACGTCTACACCTCGATCCACATCGAGGAATACGACATCGAGATTCGCGACACGAAGCTCGGCCGTGAGGAGTTCACCCGCGACATTCCCAATGTGGGCGAGCGGGCGCTCCACAACCTCGACGAGAACGGCATCGTCCGCATCGGCACCTACGTGCGTCCCGGCGACATCCTCGTCGGCAAGGTCTCGCCCAAGAGCAAGACGGAGCTGACGCCGGAAGAGAAGCTGCTGCACGCCATCTTCGGCCGGGCCGGCGAGGACGTGAAGAACGACTCGCTGGAGGTGCCGTCGGGCGTGGAGGGCATCGTCACCGCCACCGAGAAGTTCTCGCGGCAGATGAGCCTGTCCGAGGACGAGCGACGCGAGTTCCAGAAGCAGCTCAAGGAGGCCGAGAGCGAGGGCAACCTGCGGATCGCCGAGGCCTTCGGGGCGATGGTGGCCGAGATGGAGAAGGTGCTCCAGAAGCCGTTGACGGCCGATGACGGCAGTCCACTCGTGCGGAATCAGGACCACAAGGTGGTGGCGGAGCGGGCCGCGGCGTTCAAGCCGGATGAGTTCGACATCCGCTCGCCGCAGCGCAAGGCCGACGTCGACAAGATCATCAAGACGATGTGGCCGGCCGTGGAAGAGGCGATCGACGGCAAGGACCGCCGGCTGAACAGCATGAAGCGGGGCGACGAGCTTCGTCCTGGCGTGCTGCAGATGGTGAAGGTCTACGTCGCCGCCAAGCGGGTGATCTCGGTCGGCGACAAGATGGCCGGACGCCACGGCAACAAGGGTGTGATCGCCAAGATCCTGCCGAAGGAGGAGATGCCCTTCCTCGCCGATGGCACCCCGCTGCAGATTCTGCTCAACCCGCTCGGCGTGCCGAGCCGCATGAACGTGGGCCAGATCCTCGAAACGCATCTCGGCTGGGCAGGGAAGATCCTGGGATTCCAGGCGATCACGCCGGTGTTCGACGGAGCCAGCGAAGAAGACATCAACAAGGTGCTCGACGACGCCAAGCTCCCGAGGCACGGCAAGGCGCAGTTGTTCGACGGCCGCACCGGCGAGCCGCTCGAGCAGGAGACGACGGTGGGCTACATCTACATGCTGAAGCTCCACCACCTCGTCGACGACAAGGTCCACGCCCGCTCCACGGGTCCGTACTCGCTCATCACCCAGCAGCCGCTGGGAGGCAAGGCGCGGTTCGGCGGCCAGCGCTTCGGCGAAATGGAAGTCTGGGCGCTCGAGGCCTACGGCGCGGCGTACATCCTCCAGGAGCTCCTCACCGTGAAGAGCGACGACGTGGAGGGCCGCACGAAGATCTACGAGAGCATGGTGAAGGGCGAAAACACGCTCGAGGCCGGCACGCCCGCCAGCTTCGACGTGCTCACCAACGAGATCCGTGGCCTGGCCTTGAACATGCAGTTGGAGAAGCGACGGATCTAGGTTCACGCGGGCGGAGCCATCGTGGCCTTCGCCTGCCTGGGAACCGGTCGGGATCATCGGTGCCCGCGGTTCCACGACAGTCAAGTCTCCAGTCCGACATCACAACCATCACAACGTTGATCAACATTCGCCTCGAAAGGCCTTAGGAGAATCGCCCGTGAGCATCGGTGAAGCCACCTACGATCGCGTCAACGACTACTCGGCCGTGAAGATCAGCCTGGCCAGGCCGCACGACATTCGCAGCTGGTCGTTCGGCGAGGTCAAGAAGCCCGAGACGATCAACTACCGCACCTTCCGTCCCGAGAAGGACGGCCTGATGTGCGAGAAGATCTTCGGACCAGAGAAGGACTGGGAGTGCTCCTGCGGCAAGTACCGCGGCATGAAGTACAAGGGGATGATCTGCGATCGCTGCGGCGTGAAGGTCACCCACTCCCGAGTCCGCCGCAAGCGCATGGGGCACATCGAGCTTGCCGCGCCCGTGGTGCACATCTGGTTCTTCAAGGCCATGCCAAGTCGGCTCGGCGCCCTTCTCGACATGAAGACGTCGAGCCTCGAGAAGGTGATTTACTTCCAGGACTACGTCGTCCTCGACCCGAAGGACACGCCCCTCAAGAAGCAGCAGCTGCTCACCGAGGAGGAGTACCGCGAGGCCCGGACCACGTATGGCGACGGGAGTTTCGACGCCGAGATGGGTGCCGAGGCGGTTCGCAAGCTCCTGCTGGGGCTCGATCTGGTGACGCTCTCGCGGGACCTTCGTGAGGAGCTCGCCACCACCAACTCGAAGCAGAAGAAGAAGGATCTCGTCAACCGGCTGAAGATCGTGGAGAGCATCCGCGACAGCGAGAACAAGCCCGAGTGGATGGTGCTCGACGTGATCCCCGTGATCCCGCCGGACCTGCGGCCGCTCGTGATGCTCGACAGCGGCAACTTCGCCACCAGCGACCTCAACGATCTCTATCGCCGGATCATCAACCGTAACAACCGGCTCAAGAAGCTGGTCGATCTCAACGCGCCCGAGGTGATCATCCGCAACGAAAAGCGGATGCTGCAGCAGTCGGTCGACGCCCTGTTCGACAACAACCGCTGCAAGCGGCCGGTGCTCGCCTCGAGCAACCGTCCGCTCAAGAGCCTGACCGACATGATCAAGGGCAAGCAGGGCCGGTTCCGCGAGAACCTGCTCGGCAAGCGTGTGGACTACTCGGCGCGATCGGTGATCGTGGTCGGGCCGAACCTCCGTCTCCACCAGTGCGGCCTGCCGAAGAAGATTGCGCTGGAGCTCTACCAGCCGTTCATCATCCGGAGGCTCAAGGAACTCGGCCACGCCGACACGATCAAGAGTGCCAAGAAGATGCTCGAGCGGAAGGACGCCGAGGTCTGGGACATCCTCGAGGAGGTGATCCGCAATCATCCGGTGCTGCTCAATCGTGCTCCGACGCTGCACCGCATGGGCATCCAGGCGTTCGAGCCGGTGCTCGTCGAGGGCAACGCGATCAAGCTCCATCCGCTCGTCTGCAAGGGCTTCAACGCCGACTTCGACGGCGACCAGATGGCCGTCCACCTGCCGCTCTCGATCGAGGCTCAGGTCGAGGCGCACACGCTGATGCTGTCGACGAACAACATCTTCAGTCCGGCCAACGGTGCGCCGATCATCTCGCCCTCGCAGGACGTGGTGATGGGTTGCTACTACCTGACCATGGCGATTCCCGGCCGGAAGGGCGAGGGAATGGTGTTCAAGGATTTCGCCGAGGTGGAGATCGCCCACTCGCTGCGGAAGGTCGACACGCACGCCAAGATCAAGGTCAAGTTGCCCGCCAAGCGGCGGCTCAAGACCGACATCGAGGCACAGTCCAAGCCGGGCGCAGTGATCGAAACCACAGCCGGCCGCGTGCTCTTCAACGCCAGCCTGCCCGAGGGGATGCTCTTCTACAACATCCCGATGCGGTCAAGCGAGTTGGCCCGCGTGATCTCCGACTGCTATCAGACTCTTGGACGTCGCAAGACGATCGACCTGCTCGACGACATGAACCGCGTCGGCTTCGGCTGGAGCACGAAGAGCGGCCTGTCGTTCGCCACCGATGATCTCATCACTCCCACGAGCAAGACTCGGATCATCGGCGACGCCGAGAAGGAAGTGATGAAGATTCTGAAGCGGTACCAGAAGGGCGTGATCACCGACGGCGAGCGCTACAACTCCGTGCTCGACGCCTGGACGCACGCCCGCGAGCAGATCACCAAGGAGATGATGACGGAACTCGAGCAGGACACGGATGCCAAGCCGACCCGTCGGCCCGGCTACGTCAATCCGATCCACCTGATGGCCCACTCCGGTGCCCGAGGCGGTGTCGAGCAGATCCGGCAACTCGCCGGCATGCGTGGTCTGATGGCGAAGCCGTCGGGCAAGATCATCGAGACGCCGATCAAGGCGAACTTCCGCGAGGGACTGACGGTGCTCGAGTATTTCAGCTCGACGCACGGTGCCCGAAAGGGTCTCGCCGACACGGCTCTCAAGACGGCCGACTCGGGATATCTCACCCGCAAGCTCGCCGACGTGGCGCAGAACGTGGTCGTGACGATGCACGACTGCGGCACCACCCAGGGGATCACCAAGGGCGTGATCTATCGCGGCGAGAAGGTCGAAGTCAGCCTCGCGGACGGCATTCGCGGCCGCGTCAGCCGGTCCGATATCCGCAATCCGATCACCGACGAGGTGATCGTCCGGGAAGACGACCTGATCACGCCGAAGATGGCGCGGCAGGTCGAGGAACTCGGCCTCGAGAAGATCCAGGTCCGCAGCCCGCTCACCTGCGAAGCGCCGCTGGGCGTCTGCCGGCTCTGCTACGGGATGGACCTCTCCACGGGTTCTCTCGTCGAGGAGGGCATGGCGGTGGGCATCATCGCCGCCCAGAGCATCGGCGAGCCGGGCACCCAGTTGACGATGCGGACCTTCCACATCGGCGGCGTGGGTCAGCGTGCCATCGAGGAGAGCGAGAGCAAGGCGAAGCGGGCCGGCACGGTGAAGTTCACCAGGCTCCGCACCGTGACCAACGAGCAGGGCGAGGCCGTCGTGCTCGCCCGCAACGGCGAGATCGCGATCATCGACTCGAAGGGCCGCGAGCTCGAGAAGTTCGAGATCCCCGCGGGCGCGATCCTGAAGGTGAAGGACGACGACGAGGTCAAGCCGGGCACCGTGCTCGTGCAGTGGGATCCGCACTCGATTCCGATTCTCTCCGAAGTGGCCGGCAAGGTCCGCTATGAGGACGTGATCGAGAACGAGACGCTCCGCATCGAGAAGGACCCCAGCGGTCACTTGCGGCGGATGATCATGGAGCACAAGGGCGTGTACCACCCCCAGGTGGTGCTCGAGGACGAGTCGGGCAAGATCCTCGACTTCTACTACCTGCCGGAGAAGGCCTACATCGAGGTGGCGCAGGGCGAGATGGTGGCCGCCGGCCACATTCTCGCCAAGACGCCCCGCGAGGCTTCGGGCACGCAGGACATCACCGGCGGTCTGCCACGGGTCACGGAGATCTTCGAGGCTCGCAAGCCCAAGGATCCCGCGATCATGGCCGAGATCGACGGCAAGGTCGAACTCCTCGGCGAGAAGCGGCGTGGCAAGCGGACGATCGTGGTCAAGAACGAGAGCGGCATCGAGAAGGAGCACCTGGTGACGCACGGCAAGCACCTTCGGGTGCACGCCGGTGACATCGTCAAGGCGGGCGAGGCGCTCGTTGACGGGCCGCTGGTGCCGCATGACATCCTGCGGATTTCGGGCGAGGAGGCGGTGCAGCAATACCTCACCCGCGAGATCCAGAACGTCTATCGAAGCCAGCGGGTGGACATCGACGACAAGCACATCGAAATCATCGTGTCGCAGATGCTGCGGAAGGTGAAGATCGAGACCGTCGGTGATACGACCCTGCTGCCGGGCAGCGTGATGGACAAGTTCGAGTTCCGCAGCGCCAATGACCGAGTGGCCGAGTGCCTGAGGATCACCGACAAGGGCGACAGCGAGTTCGAGGTCGGGGCCATCGTTCCGAAGGACGTGCTCACCCAGGCCAATGCCCAGATCGAAACCCTCGGCGGTGCGCCTGCGAAGGGTGCGAAGCCGAAGCCGGCGACTGCCAGCACCCAGCTGCTTGGCATCACGAAGGCGAGCGTTCAGAGTTCGAGCTTCATCTCGGCGGCCAGCTTCCAGGAGACGACCAAGGTGCTGACCGAAGCGGCCCTGGCCGGGAAGGTCGACAACCTCGTCGGGCTCAAGGAGAACGTGATCCTCGGGCACTTGATCCCTGCCGGGACGGGCTTCAATACGTTCCAGTCGGCAGAGGTTCGGGTGCGGCCGGAGGCGCTGGAGTCGCTGCGGATGGACCGGGAGAACGTCCTGGCCCGTCAGTTCCCGTTGCTCGAGGCTGCCACGCCGGGCGATGCCGGGGCCGAGGGTGCCGCCGAGCCGAGCGACGGTGGTGTCGCCACGCTGGACGCTGGCGGCGACGAGTAAGCCTTCCGGGCATCGCGGCCCAACGAGTCCATGCGGGCGTGGCCTGTGGCGGAAGCCGGGGCCACGCCCGCTGTCATATCCGGCGCAGCCGTCAGGACCGGGAGCGGAAGCTTTTTGCTGCCGTGAGAGTGTCGAAGTACTGTCAGAGGCAGGGCGGTTGCCACCTCCTGCCAGGACGAACCCATGACACGCACAGCCTCATTGCTCCTCCTCGTGGTCGCCGTCTGGGGGACGGCTGCCTCCGCCGAGGTGGCCCCGTACAACCCCTACGCCGATGCGCAGGATGCGCCGCCGCCGATCGCGGCCGACGGGACGATCCACTGGGGGACCTTCTACAAGTCGGCGAAGCTGCAGCAGGCCTACGAGCGGCTCTGGAACCTGGGCGCCTGCCGCGGGTCGAACAAGGCGATCACGATTCCCGTCGCCGAGAACAAGGTGGTGATCGACCGGCTGCCCGAGGCCGAGTTCAAGGGCGTCGTGCGGGCGGTGGAAGGCCAGACCGCTGGCGGCATGGTCGCCTTCGACGAGCCGACGTCCGCCGTCGGCGATCACGTCGAGCCGCTCGTCGCCCAGTTTCATCCGGCCGGCGTGACCAGATTCCAGGTGGTGGGGCCGGCGCCGGTATCGATCCTGGCACCCGGCATGGTGGTCAGGCTGCGGGCGGAGGTCGATGCCAAGGGACGCACCGTACGCCCTGTCTCGGCCTTCGAGATCGTGACGCCCCCGACGGGCTTCGTCCCCGATGCCATCCGCCCGGGCCAGGTGGACACGATCGTCGGAACCGTCGTCTCCATCCGTAAGAATGCGGTATCGCTTCGCATCGATGCCGGCAAGGTGCGGCGAATCACGCTCGACCTCGACAGCCATGCCGTAGCGACGATCGATGCGGCTCGCCTCGACCTTGTCGCTGCGGGCGACGCGATCGAGGTCAAGGGCCGTCTGTGGACGGGAGAAGGTGCGATGGGTGCAGGCACGATCTTCGTGTCCGACGTGCTTGTGTCGAAGCGTCCGCCGGCTGAGGCCGCAACCGGCCAGCCGGGGCCACGGACCGTCGGGGCCCGGTGAGCCGCCCGACCGGGCGGCTGCTGGAACCGCGGCGGAGCGGCCCGTAGAGTGGTCGCGGTGGGCCGGGTGCCGGCCCGGCGGTAAACCCCCGGATCGAGAACTCCCCAATGGGGTCGCGAACCGCTCGAGCGACACACGAAGCCCCGCTCGGGAACGTTGCTGGAAGGCTGCTCAGGCAGAGGCTTCGGGCCGTGGGCCGGGCTGTGTCAGCCGTGTCATCGGGAAGCCCGCGGGCCGAGGCCGTCCATCGGCTGCGAGTCTCGGCACGCCGCGCGAGCGCCGCCATCACAGCCTTCCGGCCGCTCATTCCACGGCGGCACCGCCGCTGGTTCAAAAGGTCGCTCCGTCACATTCGCCAGGCGGCTGGGGAGGCCCGCGACCTCGACGTGCTCGCCGTCCGCTGCCGGACGTCGAACCCCGCGGACTCGGAGACCGTCGCCCGACGGCACCTGGCGGACGCGCTCTCGAAGCGATGGCCGGAGACGCGGCGCGGGCTCCAGGAGGGAATCAGGCATCTGCGGCCACGCGATTGGGAGGCTCGGACGGACTCGCTCATCGCCGCCGTGGCGTCGGCGAAGATGGAACAGACGAATGCGGCGTTCACCCGCCGGCGGACACGGCGACTCGTCGGCAGGTATCTTGTTCGACTCGACGATCGGCTCCGCAGCGGTCGTAAGATTCACCGCCTGCGGATCGAGACAAAAAAACTGCGGTACGCGTTGGAGGTGTTTGCCGTCGCATTGCCGACGGCCTCAGGCACCGCCTGCGACCGCACGCTTCGCCAGCTGCAGAAGCGACTGGGCGAGTTCACCGATCGGGCGGCTGCCGCGGCGCGGCTGAAACGATGGTTACGGCGCGAGGAGGACGCTCGCGCCCGCCAGACGCTCGTCGCTGCGAGACGGCTGGAGTCGGCTTCCGCCAAGCGAGCGAGGCGCGGGTGCATGCGCTGGTGGACCGAGTCCCGTCGCGAGGCGATCGCCCGACGGCTGAGACAATTCCAGGGAGCGAAGACGGCATGACCATCGCACGGCGGGACCGACCGAGCCCCACGACGAGTCGGGGTGCGTGGCTCTGGCTGCTGCCGGTGCTCCTCGCCGTGGGCGTGTGGCTGGCCGGCCGGCCGCGGCGGGAGCCGGCGATTCCGGCGGGGCCTTTCCAGCCCACCGTGACCGGAAGGGGGGCGCCGGGCGATCCGCCGCCGGGGATGGTCTGGGTGCCCGGCGGGGAATACTCGATGGGCTGTGCCGATCCCCGAGGCCTGCCGTTCGGCGGCAACGATCCGATGAACGACGCCCGGCCGGTGCATCGCGTGCGAGTCGCGGGCTTTTGGATGGACGCCCATGAGGTCACCAACGACCAGTTCGCCGCGTTCGTGAAGGCGACCGGCTACGTCACCGTGGCTGAGCGGCCGCCTCGGGCCGAGGACTTCCCGGGAGCGGCGCCGGAAAACCTTGTGGCGGGATCGATCGTGTTCACCCCGCCCGCCGAACAGGTGCCGCTGCGGGACGCCACCGGGATGGCGCACCTCCGCTGGTGGGCCTATGTGCCGGGTGCCTGCTGGAGCCATCCGGCCGGCCCCGACAGCGACCTCACCGGCAAGGGAAGCGACCCGGTGGTCCACGTCGCTTTCGAAGACGCCGAAGCCTACGCGGCGTGGGCCGGAAAGCGGCTGCCCACGGAGGCGGAATGGGAAGTCGCGTCGCGAGGAGGGCTCGCCGGTGCGACCTATCCATGGGGTGACGACTTCACGCCCGGCGGCCGCTGGATGGCGAACACCTGGCAGGGGCGGTTTCCGGGCGAAAACACCGCCGAGGATGGCTTCGCCGGCGTCGCACCGGTCGGCCGCTACCCGGCGAATGCCTATGGCCTCCACGACATGTCGGGAAACGTCTGGGAGTGGTGCAGCGACTGGTATCGCCCTGACACCTACGCGCGAGATGCCGCGTCCGGCGTTGCCGTGAACCCGCGCGGCCCATCTGACAGCCACGACCCAGCGGAGCCTGGACAGCCGAAGCGGATTCAGCGTGGCGGATCATTTCTGTGCAGCGACCAGTACTGCTCCCGCTACATCGTCGGCACCCGCGGCAAGGGTGAGGTGTCGAGTGCCACCAACCACTGCGGCTTCCGCTGCGTGAAGCGGCCGGATCGGTGAACGGGTCTCATACGGGTTACGCATGATCCTGAGGCGTTCGCGAGGCTCGGGGCTGCCCGTTCCCGTCGCCGGACACTCGCTGCGGGCTCCGGCCCTCCGCTTGCTGCACGCCGGCTGCGCTTTGCCATCCTGGCTTCGCTTGCCGCCGAGCCCGGCTCGCGGGCACGGGCAGCCCCTCGCGGCCTCTCGTAGCACAGGTTTTCAACCTGTGTGTCTTTCCGATTCGCGTTGCGCTCGGGGCATCATCCCTCGCATGTGATTTCGGACGGGGGAGCGGTCGGCCAGAGGCACGCGCAGAAGCCGGTGCGACGTGTGCCCCGCGAGAGTGCGCCGAAGCGACAGGGCACAGAACTCACACGTCCCGCCGGCGCCGAGCATGCCGCCGGCCGACTGCGGTTGACGCGACGACGCGCGAGAATCAAGTGTGATCCGTATCACCCCTTCTTCGCCATCAGTCGGCGGAGGTCGGCGAGCGACCGCGTGTTGGCGACATCGCCCTTCTCGAGGCCGCCGCGACGGGCCTGAAGCACGCCGCACCGCATCATGTCGAGGCCTCGGGTCGAGTGGGCGTCGGTCGAGATGACGAGCGGAACGCCCGCCGTGCGGGCTGCGGCCGCGTGGCGGTCATCGAGGTCGAGTCGCCACGGATTGGCATTGATCTCCAGGAATGTGCCGGTTCGGGCCGCCGCGTCGATCACGGCTGCCATGTCGACGTCGTAGGCGGGACGCCGATTGAGCAGTCGGCCAGTGGGATGGCCGATCACCCGAACGAATGGATTCTCGATCGCCTCGACGATCCGTGCCGTGATCCGGTCGCGGGGTTGCTGCTGGCCGTAGTGCAGGCTGGCCACCACCCAGTCGGCGAGGGCGAGGACGTCGTCGGGCAGATCGAGCCCGCCCTTTTCGAGCATGTCGACCTCGATTCCCTTGAGCACCGTGATCGGTGAATGGCCGTCGCTCGCGAGCGACTCATTGAGTCGGTCGATCTCGTCCCATTGTTTCAAGAGCCGCGTGCGGTCGAGGCCGCGTGCCATCGTCACTCGCTGGCCGTGATCGGTGATCGCCACGTACTCGAGTCCGCGGTCGATCGCCGCCCGGACCATGTCGGCGAGCGTGTCCTCGCCGTCGGTCGCGGTCGTGTGCATGTGGAGGTCGCCGCGGATGTCGGCCAGTTCGACGAGCGTCGGGAGCCGGCCGAGTTCCGCCCGTTCGATCTCGTCGCCGCCTTCGCGGAGTTCGGGCGGAATCCAAGGAAGCCCGACCGCCTCGTAGATGTCGGCCTCCGAACGCCCCGCGATCGCATCACCACGGGCGGGAGGAGCGGCCGTGGAGAGGCGATGCACGCCGTATTCGTTGATCGTGAGGCCGCGGTCCCGGGCCCTGGATCGGAGCTTCACGTTGTGCTCCTTCGAGCCCGTGAAGTACTGCAGCGCCGCCCCGAACGACTCCTCTGCCACCACCCGGAGGTCGATCTGCATGTCTTGCGGACCGCGGATGCTCGTTTTCGTGTCGCCGCGCTGCAGCACGGCAGCCAGGCCCGGCCAGCGCTCGAGATGGTCCATCACGGCGGCGGCGGCATGACTGTCGACCACCACGTCGAGGTCGCCCACCGTCTCGCGGCCCCGACGCCAACTTCCGGCTCCCTCGACCTGCCGCGCCTGCGGGCACGTCCGCATCCAGCCGAGGATGTCCTGGATGATGGCATCGGCGTCGTTCCAGAGCATCCGGGCGTGTGCCGGGTCTTTCGCGAAGGCGATGTTGTCGAGAATCGCCGCCTGCGTCTTGGCGCCAAAGCCCTTCACTCCCTCCACCCGCTTCTCCCGGCAGGCCTGCTCGAGGGCTTCGAGCGAATCGATCCCCAGCGTGTCGACGAGCTGCTTCACCTTCTTTGGGCCCAGGCCCGGCACCCTCATCAGTTCAAAGGCGGCCGCGGGCACCTGAGTCTTGAGTTCCTCGAGCAGGGGCAGGCGGCCGGTGTCGAGGAGCACCTCGATCTTGTCGGCGAGGTCGTCGCCGATGCCCTCGAGGTCGGTCAGCGCGCGGTCTTCGTCGCTGCGGACAGTCGCCAGCGGCTCGACGAGCCCACCGATCGTGTGGGCCGCGTTCCGGTAGGCGCGAACGCGGAAGACGTTGCCGCCCTGATATTCGAGCAGGTCGGCGACGCGGTCGAAGACGGCGGCGATCTCGGAGTTGGTCACGATGCCGCTGCGCTCCCGGAGCCGGGCGGGGGACTGGTCCCGGCCACCGGAAGTGTCAGCGGAACGGCCGCCGGCGGCAAGCACCGCCGCCAGCGACTGGGATCACTGCTGGAGTCGGGCCGGCAACGCGGCGGTCGGATAGCCGGGCCGCCGTCCGGCTGCAACCGGGGCGAGCATGGCAGGCTGCCACGACGTGGTGTGGCTGGTCGGCTCGAGCAGTCTCGGGAACGCGTTTGTCGAGGCCTTCGGTCCCTGGCCGGGGAGGACAGGCATGCCCTGAGGCGCCGCCGAGGGTGCCGGGACGGCGGCAGGAGCAGTCGCCCCGGGAACGCTGTAGCCATTCGTCGCCGCCGGGGACTGCGGCCAGGTGGTGCTGCCTGCCGGAGCAGGACTGGCGTATGGTGCGACGGCAGGCGTGGAGGTGGCCGCGGCAGCCGGGGCCGCTGGGGCAGCCGGGGCGGGGGCCGCTGGAGCGGGGGTCGCCTTCGGCAGTTCCGGAATCGGCTTCATCGACGGCGTTGGCGCGAGGACCGGGGGCTGCGTGGGCTGCGGTTGGATCGCCGCCTGTGGCTGCGCCGGCATCGCATATCCAGCCTGAGGGGAGATTGGCTGCTGATAGGTCTGCGGAACCGACGCCGGTGGCAGCGCCGGTGGCGAGCCCGGGACGAGTTGCGGCGGAATGTCGGCGCCGGCGGCACCCCATCCCTGCGGCGTCGTCTGAACGGGGGCGGCAAACGGGCTGGTGGCCGGAGCCGCCATCGCCGGGGCCGGAGCCGCCATGGCAGGCATGGCAGTGCCAGGCTGCGCGGCTGGATAAGCGCCGCCATACCCAGGTTGCATCTGCACGTACTTGGTCGTGGTGACGGCACGGTACTGCGTCACGGGCACGTTCACCGCCTGCTGAACGTACTGCGTGACCGGCTGCATGCACTCGCGGCTGCAGCCGGTGCAGGGATCGACCTCACAGGAAGGCTTGTAGGTGGTGACCGGCACGTTCTGATACTGCGTGCGGTAGGTGGTTTCGGGCACATAGCTGGTCTGCTGCACGGGAACCATCACCGGGGGCGGCGGCGCCGCGATCGGGGCAGCGACCGGCGCGACGATCGGCGCAGCCACGGGAGCGACCGCGTACACGGGAGGCTTCTTCATGCACGCGCCGCAGCCCGCGAATAGATCGCTGAAACAGCACTGCGCCCTGGCATCGAGGCCACCCACCAACTGGCACCCGACTGCAGCCACGAGAGCCACCGACATCCGACGGATCGTCATCGCACGTTCCTCCGCTGGCCGCCGCTGCAGGAAAACGCCTGCAGAACCGACGGCAACACGCAAGCGTAGGTTCCGCGACTGGTGCGACGTGAAGAAAAAAAGGCGAATGGATCGTGAATTTCGCTTCGCGGCGCCTCACGACCGCGGCCTTCGTCACGACCGCGATAACCGGCCCGTCGGGCTGCTGCTCGCCGCCGGACCGTGCTTCGACCTCAGGAAGCCCAATCGCGTAAGCGATGGGGGCACGCAGGCTCAGCTGCGACTCTCGACCTCAGGAAGCCCAATCGCGTAAGCGATGGGGGCCTCGTGGCGTTCACTGTAGGCTCGGGGCTGCCCATGCCCGTCGCCGGACGCTTGCTTCGGCCTTCCCGGCCTTCGCTCGCTCGATGCTGACTTCGCTCCGCCATCCATGGCTCCGCTCGTCAGCAACGCCGCCTCCCGGGCACGGGCAGCCCCTCGCTCCCGGGCAGCCTCTCGCTCTCGGGCAGCCTCTCGCTCTCGGGCAGCCTCTCGCTCTCGGCCGCAGCAAGCCCGATCGCGGCAGCCATGGGGGCACGCGATCGCCGTCGCTCCTCGAAGCGGTCGTACAGGTCCGCCAGTGCGTCACGCACGTTGCCGTGCCGACGGCGAAACGCCTCCTCGACGTCGGCGGCGGAAATAATGCCGCCGCAATCAGGAAGCCGTGAGACGACCGCCGCGACGACCGCCGGCGACGAGTCGCAGCGGGCGAGGACAGGTAAGCCGACTGGTCGATGGGCCGTGGCGACCACGGCCGCCCGTCGCCAACTCGCCAGAGCGGCGATCACGAGGCCACCGCCCCAAGGGAGTTGCTCCCAGCCGTCCACGGCGACGAGCTGCCCCGGACGGGCAGCGGCCACGGCCTTGATCGCCTGCCATGCGGAAGCCCGCGAGCGGACCTGCACGAACGATGTCGCGCGGCCGGCGGCCGCGGCGGCGGCGAGCAGTGCCCGGACCAGGGTGGTCTTGCCGCGTCCGTGGGGCCCCACGATCACCGAGCACCCGCAGCCAACGCGATCGATCAGAGGTCCTACGTCGAGCGGTCTGCCGCTGGCATCGAGGGGCGGGATGACGCCGGGCTTGGTGTATCGGGTTGCGAAGGGATTGGCCAAGGCTGGGCCGCGCGTGATTCGTGGCGGTTTCACAGCGGCAGCGGTGGTGGTCGTGGTGATCATGCTGTGTGTGGCGATCACAGATTCGCGGTCAGTGGGTGGGCGGGCGGGAGTTGGCCGACGGCGAACTCGTGCTCCGAGACGTAATCACGGCCGCTCTCGAAGAAGAATCGAATCCGAACGCACCAGCGGATCTTCACCACCACCCCTTCGTAGGAGAGGGGGCTGCGGGGCAGGCGGCAGGAGAACTGCCCCATCGGGGCGGTTGGCGGCAGCCGCTCCGGGGCGACGAGCCGCTCGAAAAAGTGCACGCCGAGATCTTCCTCCCCCTTTCCCTCGGTGAACCAGAGCACGGAATGCTCCACGGCCCGCGGTGGCTCATCCTCGAGGCCGTCCGCCTCGTAACGGACCTCGAGCGGGTCGAGAGGTTCGTAGTGGCGGTCGCTGTGCGAGAATATCACGGTCACGCGGGGCGAGGGCCGGAAGGTTTCGGCGCCGGTGCTCATGGCACAGCCTCACGGCGAGGGTCGCCCTGTTCCGCGGCCGGCTCGGCCGGAAAAACGACAAGCGGAAAGGTGCGGACGAATCCAGGCCAGCCGGCGGGCTGACCGTGGACGGCGATGCTCCAACGAACCGCATTGTGCTCCGACGCGAATGAGTGCATCGCGTCGGGCGGAATCGTGAACGACTCCCGCGCCTCGAACCGCGCCCCCGGCGTGAGCTGGAGATCGCCCCACGTCCGGATGTCGCGTGCCCAGACGGTGATTCGGTCGGTGCGGGTGTCGGTGCCCTGCGTGAAGGTCGCCTGCTCTTCGAGTGCCAGGCACAGCCGCAACGACTCGAGCATGCCCGAGCCTCCCTGGGCGAGAAGCACCTCGTAGGTTCCGCCGGGCTGGAGTGGCTGGGCCGAGATCTCGAGCTGCGTGGGGCCCACGGCCGTGGTGAGCAGCACCCGCCTGATGAACAGCACCAGGCCGGCGATGCCCACGGCGGCGAAGGGCACGAGCAGCGTGAGGAGAAGCCAGTCGATCTTCCCTTTCAGCAGGTCGATCACAGCCCCGACGCCGAGAACGGCCAGCACCGAGTTCCAGAGCAGCGCAAACAGCCCGAAGCCGAGGAGCGTCCAGTTCTCAGGGCTCTCGATCGGGAGCCGATAGGCGAGAACGGTGCCAGGTGAGTTGACGAGATCCTCGCAGGCCGGCACACCCGGATGATCGGCCGCCTGACGCGGGCCGGCGGCGAGCGGGTCGAGGATGTCGGAAAAGCGGGAGGGGACCGCGCACCGCTCCTCGGACCGGCCCCACCGCCGGATCGCGCGAGCCAGGCCCATGCCGCCAAACGAGACCAGCGCGCCGGGCAGCAGCAGTGTGAGCAGCCACATCCACCAGTTGTAGCCCCGCTGCAGCACGACCGTGGCGGGGGCCGAGGGGTCGTACCAGCCCGGAACGGTGTCGCCCAGTTTCCAGGCCGAGAGGGCCGCCACCGCGCGAGCGCGATCGCTCGTGGTGGTGCTTCGGGAGGGCGTGCTCCACGACTCCATCGTGCGGCCGGCCACGTCGTAGCGGACGCGGAGGCACGGCTGCCACGTGGAAGACCCGCCGCGGTCGGCGACGGTGGTTCGCCGGGCCAAGCCTTTCCCCAGCACCGTGCAGTCGGTTGGGAGGAAGTGTTGGTTGATCCGCCACTCCGGCACCGCCACACCCGAGAGCAGCAGGCCCGCAAAGACGATCCCCGCGGTGAGCAGCGCTGCGTGAAACGCAGCGTCACCGAGCGACGCCCAGGCCTGGGAACCGGTCCGGCGATGGCCGCGCTTCTTGCCGAAAAACCGCGGGAATCTCACGAGCGAACTCCTCGCCGCCTCGGCGGGAGCCGGTCAGGAACAGCGGGCCGCCGCCTCCGGCTGCCGGACGGCCAACTCGACCGAGGAGGACTGCATGCGGAAGAACCCGATCTTCTCGAGCGCCTTGTAGACCTCCTCGAGGGTCTTCTCACCAAAGTTCGAGATGGACAGCAGATCGGCACGCGTGCAGTTCAGCAGGTCGTGGACGGTGAAGATGCCCTTTTCCTCGAGGCAGTTCGTGGTGCGGACGGAAAGGCCGATCTCGGCCGTGCTCATCTCGAGCTTCTCGGCCATTTCGTCGGACTGCATCAGGTTTTTGTACGGCACTCGCGGCATGGGGTCCCTCCCGTGCGAATCGAGGTAGTGTGGAACGACGACCGGGCGTGCACCCGGGCGAACAGGTGGGGAATATACTCGACTCAGCCGAAAACCGGCTACATCGCTCCAGCCGGGCTGCCCATGCCGGCTTCCCATTCCTGCCAGCTTTCGCCGTTCACCAGCCGTGCCAGCGTCATCTTTCGACTCTCTGAACGAGTCCCAGCGACGTGCTGCAAGCCACGTCGAGGGCCCGCTGCTGGTGCTAGCAGGCCCTGGCAGCGGCAAGACCCGAGTGGTGACGCACCGCATCGCCCATCTGATCGCGGAGGGCGTGCCCCCCGAACGGATCGTGGCGTTGACCTTCACCAACAAGGCGGCCGATGAAATGCGGCGCCGGGTGGCCGACCTCGTGGGGCCCCAGCCGGTCGAGATGGGAACCTTTCACCGGTTTGGGGCCCGGCTGATCCGCCGCCACGCCCGGCTCGTCGGCCTGACGAGCGACTATTCGATCCTCGACCCCGATGATGCCGCCGCCACCCTCAAGCGGGCCGTGAAGTCGCTCGGCCTCGCCGCCACCCACACGCCCGTCGATCGCATCGCCGGGGTCATCTCCCGGGCGAAGAACGACCTCCTCACGCCGACCACGTTCGAGCCGCGCTGGGGAAAGCCGGCCGACGACCTGGCGCTGCGGGTCTGGCCGGTCTACCAGGAGATGCTGGTGCGGGCCAATGCCGTCGACTTCGACGACCTGCTCGTGCACGTGGCCACCTTCCTCGCGGAGAACCCCGACCTCCGCCACGAACTCGACGCCCGGCATCGGTTCATCCTCGTGGACGAGTACCAGGACACCAACGCCGTGCAGTACGCGATCCTCCGCGGGCTGTCGATCGACCATCCACACCTCGCGGTGACCGGCGACCCTGATCAGGCGATCTACGGGTGGCGGGGGGCGAGCATCCGCAACATCCTCGAGTTCGAACGGGACTATCCCGCCGCGACGGTCGTGAAGCTCGAGGACAACTACCGAAGCACGGCGAACATCCTGGGCACGGCTGACCGGCTGATCGCCCACAACTCGCGGCGGAAGCAGAAGCGACTCGTCACCGCGGCCGGGCCCGGCGCGCCGGTGCGGATCGTGCTCGACGGCTCGGGGCTCGAGGAGGCGGAGAGGATCTCCGGTGAGATTCTCGGTGCCGTCCTCGCCGGCCGCCGGTCGCCGCGGGACTTCGCCATCCTCTTTCGGGCCAACGCGCTTTCCCGCTCCTTCGAACTGGCGCTGCGGACCAGGGGCGTTCCCTATCAGCTCGTTCGCGGTCTCGAGTTCTTCAAGCGCCGGGAGATTCGCGACGTGGTCGCGTGGCTGCGACTGCTCCGCAACCCACGGGACGACGAGGCCCTGCTCCGCGTCGTCAACGTGCCGCCCCGCGGCATCGGCCGGCAGTCACTCGATCGACTCGCGGCCTGGGCCGAGGATCATGGGGCCACGCGGCTCGATGCGGTGGCGAACGCCGCCGCCATTCCCGGGATGCCGAAGCGGGCGGCGACGGCCTTCGCCGGGTTCGCGCGGCTGGTGGCCGAACTGACGGCCGCGGCAGGCCGCGAATCGTCGGTCGCCTCGATCCTCGAGACGGTGCTCGACCGGACGGGCTACCGCACGCTCCTCGCGGAAGAGCAGGAGGATGACGAGGAGGGGCAGGACCGCCTCTCCAACGTCGAGGAACTCGTGACAGCGGCCCGGCAGTTCGACGACACGTTCGCGACAGCCGCGGACGATCCCTCGGCCGTCGATCCACTTGGCGGCTTTCTCGAGACGACGGCCCTCGTCGCCGATGCCGACGCCTGGGACGCCTCGGCCGACCGCGTGGCCTTGATGACGCTCCATGCCGCCAAGGGTCTGGAGTTTCCGGTGGTCTACATCGTCGCCATGGAGGATGGCATCCTTCCGCACGAGCGGAGCCTCGACCGGCCAGAGCACCTCGAGGAGGAGCGGCGGCTGGTGTTCGTGGGGATCACGCGGGGCCGCGAGGAGGTCCATGCCAGTTGTGCTCGTATGCGCGACTACCGGGGCACGCGGCGGATCTCGGCGCCGAGCCTTTTTCTCACCGAGATGCAGGGATCCGAGACGGTCGTCGTGGGCACCGAAGCACCGCGGGACGTCGATTTCGATCCCTTCGGCGCCGCCGCGGCGCGGCAGGCCGACGAGTTCGATGAGTTCGCGCAGGACGAGCCGCGGCCGCGGCTCTCGGTGGTCCGTCGCGACGGCCTGACAGTCGATCTCGAAGACTCGCAGGACGACGCCCCGCCTCCGCCACCGGCCCGCCGGCGGCGGGGCTTCGACGCGGCGATCGAGCGGGCCACCGATCTGGCGCTGCGGATGGCGGGGGAGGGCAAGCCGCGGCGCGAGTACGCGAAGGGCCAACGGGTGCGGCATGCCGAGTATGGCGAGGGCGTGATCGCCGGCATCAGTGGCAGCGGGCCCCGCTCGATCGGCACGGTGATCTTCGACGGTCCGGCCGGAACGAGGAAGTTCATCCTCGGCCACGGAGCCCTCGAACCCGTCGGGGAGTGATCCGTATCGTGGCTCGATGAAGCGACGAGTTGCCGACCCTGAGCCGGCGACGCACGTTTTTCAGACGCCATCGAGAGGGAGAGGTCGCCCCGATTCGCCCCACGCCTGACGGCGTTGGGCTTGCACGCAGTACGGCGGCTTCGGGTCAGGACTGGCCGTGGGCCCGCCACCACTCGACAGTGGCCTTGAGGCCGGATTCGAACTCCTGCTTCGGCGTCCAGCCGAGCAGCGACTTCGCGCGGGAGATATCGAGACCGCGGCGGGGCTGGCCGTCGGGTTTGGAGGTGTCCCAGACGACCCGGCCTCGGTAGTCGCAGGCGGCGGCGATCTTCGTGACGAGATCACGGATCGCGATCTCGATCCCGCCGCCGAGGTTGATCGGCACCGGTTCATCCATCACCTCGGCTGCCCGCACGATCCCCTCTGCGGCGTCGTCCACGTAGAGAAACTCGCGAGTGGCCGATCCCGTTCCCCAGCAGACCACTTCCGGAGCGCCCGCCAGCCGGGCCTCCTCGCACTTGCGGATCAAGGCCGGGATCACGTGGCTCGAGGCCGGATCGAAGTTGTCGGCGGGACCGTAGAGGTTCACCGGCAGGGCGACGGCGCTGGCCAGGCCGTATTCGCGGCGGTAGCCATCGAGCATCACGAAGATCGCCTTCTTGGCGACGCCATACGGGGCGTTGGTCTCCTCCGGGTAGCCGTTCCAGAGGTCGTCTTCGCGGAACGGCACCGGGCAGTGCTTCGGGTACGCGCAGACGGTTCCCGTGTGGACGAACTTCTTCAGGCCGACGCGGCGGGCGTGCTCCACGAGGTGCAGCCCCATCGCCATGTTGGCGTAGAAGAACCGCCCGGGATGGTTCATGTTGGCCCCGATGCCCCCCACCTCCGCCGCGAGGTGGATCACCACGTCGGGTCGGGCGGTGTCGTAGAGTCTGGCCACGTCGGCCTCGACCGTGAGATCGAAGTCGCGGCGGCGGGGCACCGTGATGCTCTCCGCGGGCACGCCCCGCTCGCGGAGCACGCGGGTCACGGCCTTGCCCAGGAATCCGGCTCCGCCGGTGACGACGATCCGCTGGCTCGCGAGGTTCATCATGGGGCGTGGTTCAGCCGGGCGCTCAGCGGTTGGGCAGGCCCGAGTCGTGTCCGGCGGCGATCAGCACCTGTTCCTTGCGGGCCAGTTCGAGGTCGGCATCGACCATCAGATCGATCAGGCCGTCGAACGAAACCTTGGGCTTCCAGCCGAGCTTTCGCCGCGCCTTCGTCGAGGTGCCGAGCAGCAACTCCACCTCGGCCGGCCGGAAGTATCGCGGGTCGATTTCGACGAAGTCGCGGTAGTCCATGTCGAGTCGGGCGAACACCTTCTCGCAGAACTCGCTCACCGCATGGGTTTCGTCGGTGGAGATCACGTAGTCGTCCGGCTCGTCCTGCTGGAGCATGAGCCACATCGCCTCGACGTAGTCACCGGCAAAACCCCAGTCCCGCTTGGCATCGAGGTTGCCGAGATAGAGCTTCTTCTGAAGGCCGAGCTTGATCCGCGTGGCGGCCCGCGTGATCTTTCGCGTCACGAAGGTCTCGCCACGGCGGGGGCTCTCGTGGTTGAAGAGGATGCCGCATGAGCCGTGGAGGCCGTAGCTCTCACGGTAGTTGATCGTGATCCAGTGGCCGTAGAGTTTGGCCACGCCGTACGGGCTGCGGGGATAGAAGGGCGTGGTCTCCGACTGCGGCGTCTCCACGACCTTGCCGTACATCTCCGAACTCGACGCCTGATAGAAGCGAATCTGGCTGCCGACGGCGTCCTGGCAGTCGCGGATCGCCTCCAGGAGCCGGAGCGTGCCCACGGCGGTGACGTCGGCGGTGTAGGTCGGCTGGTCGAAGCTCACCCGCACGTGGCTCTGGGCGGCGAGGTTGTAGACCTCCGTCGGCCGGATCTCGCGGATCAGGCGGGCGAGTCCGTTGCCGTCGGCCATGTCGCCGTGGTGGAGGACGAGCGGCCGCTCCACCTCGTGGATATCGCGGTACAGGTGCTCGATCCGCTGCGTGCCGAACGTGCTCGAACGCCGCACCAACCCGTGGACCTCGTACCCCTTGTCGAGCAGCAGTTCTGCGAGGTACGAGCCATCCTGGCCGGTAATGCCTGTGATCAGGGCCCGCTTCTGGGAAGTCGACACGTCATCCTCACTTCGGGTGGATGTCCGCCGCGTTCGGGACGGACTGGAAAAAGGTAAAGATACCTGCAGGAGCAGTGCCGCCCAAGGGTCGCTCGAAAAGCTCCGCTGCAGGGCTGGCTCAGCCGGCCGCGGCGGGCTCGGCTGCGCCGGCTGGCTTCGCCGGCTGGTCGCGCTGGGCTTCGGGGCTCTCGGCCTGCGGGCCCTCACCGTCGGCGGCCGGCGCGTCTGAGTCGGTGCCGGCGATCAAGGTATCGAGCGTGGGCAGGAGCTGCGCGATGAAATCCTCGCACTCCACCATCGCCTGGGAACTCGTCAGCCGCGTCTCATCGACGATCGCGTAGAGCTTGTAGACGGCCGGCTCCTGCACCAGCGCGATGCGGGCGATCTGCGGTGCGATCCACGTACGGCGGGCTGCGACGTTCGCCTTGTCGATTTCAGCCTCGTCGCGAATCCCATACGTCCAGAAGATGCGGAGGGTCTGGCCGGTCTTGCGGAACGTGCCCGTGAAGGTTTCCGCCTCGCGACCGTCTGCCAGCGAAACCTTCTGCCGATGCTCGGCCTCGCCGATCTCGAAGCCGGCACCCGGGTAGCAGCGGTCGGGCGTGTGCCCCGACGCATCGTGGGGTCGCGCGCAGACCACGAAGGCGGAGACACGGGCCTTCGACCGGGTGTTGCGGTAGAGCCGCGAGATGTGGCCCACGGCCCCGGCCCGCTCGAGTTCCTTTGAATCGGCCTCGAGTTCCCGCTCCAGTTCCCAGCCGCCGAACGACTTCGGGAACTTCTCCTCCAGCAATGTCGCCGCCGCCTGAAGGTCCTTGCTGACGCTCTTGTCCTTCCAGCGTTCGGTCAGGAAGCCTTGGGCGACCGTGACTCCGAGCACGAGCACTGCGGCGCCTGCGAGGGTGAGCCACCCCGAAACCGAGGACTTCATGGCGGGTCAGATTCCGGGGACGGGTTTCCAGGACATGGACGAGCGATTCCGGCAGCGGGCCGATCAGGCCGGGGCCGGCGAGGCATAGAGCCTTCGCGGAGCGGAATCGGAGACGCCGTTGACCACGGTGCCGAGCACCCGAATTCCGACTGAGCGAAGCCGGTCAACGGCGCTGTTGACTTGCGGCACACGGCTCACGTCCCGCATGGTCGCCACGATGGCGATGTCGCTGAGCTGGCCAAGCAGCAGCACATCGGCGAAGGCGAGCACCGGGCCTGCGTCGATCACCACGTGGTCGAACGACTCCCGGAAACCCTTGATGATCGCCGCCGATTCGGGCCGGGAGAGCGCGGTGATCGCCGCGTAGTCACAGGCACCGCCGGTGACGGCAAACAAGCCATCGATCGCGGTGGGCTGCACCGCCTCGTCGGCCACGAGCTCTCCGCGGAGCAACTCCGGCAGTCCGGCTCGGAGGTCGAGCCCGAGAGCGAGATGCACGTTGGGATGCCGCAGATCTCCGTCGAGCAGCAGGGTCCGTTTGCCGGAGCGGGCGAGGCTGGCTGCGAGCTGAGCCGCGAACGTCGTCTTGCCCTCGTGCTCGACGGCACTGGTGACGAGGATCACCTTGGGCGCCTCGCGGCCGGTCTGGCTGACCACGGCTCGGATGCCGTCAACACACTCCGCCACGTGGCCGTCGTTGGGCCGACGCCGCGACCGCGAGATCCGCGGGACGGTGCCGATCACCCGCAGGCCGACCCGTTGCGAGACCTCTTCGGGGATGCTGAGCCGATCGCGGAGGTACTCGAAGAGCACGACGGAGCCACCGCCGAGCACGAGCCCACCGAGCGCCGCCAAGGCGGTGAGCATGGAGCGGAACAACTCGTCGCTGCCCTCTGGCACGCTCGCCTCCTCGATCAACTCCACGCGGTTTGGCATGTTGACGTCGATTTCGGTCGCGTTGAGCTGCACGCCCATCTGGTCGGTGACCTTCATCAACTGCTCGATCTCCTGCTTCCGTGCCATGAGATCAGCGTTGGCCGCACCGAGGGCCTTCACCTCGGTCGCCACGCGGTCGAAATCCTTGGTCGTCTGCTCGAGTTGCTGCGCCAGGATCTCCCGTCGCATCCGCAGGACCACCGGGCTTTCGGCGGCGGCGCCGGTGCGACGACTCGACGAATCCATCGTCAGTTGGGCCACGATCTGGGGACGAAGGTCCTCCTTACGATCCTCGAGCCGCCTGACCATCGAGTCGCGCATCGCTTCAAGCCGCTTGACCGCCGGATCGGCGCCGCCGCGAGCGCTTCGCTCCGATTGGTAGGACATCGATTCCTCGATCGCGGCGAGCCGCTCGCGGAGCTCCGCAAACTCCGGGTCGCGGAGCAGCATCGCGT
>JAGWWA010000015.1 GCA_018970605.1 Planctomycetota bacterium
CGGGCGGCGGACGGCATCACCCGCGGCGGCATCACCGGGGCTGCAGGCGGCTGGACGGAACCGATGGTCGTCGTGCCTTCGGCCCGCTTGACCCCGACCGTCGGCTGCGGAGCGGCCGACGAGCCCGCAGCGGCCCCCACGGCGGCCGGCTCCATGTAGCCGATCACTTCGCCGACCACCGCCTTCTCACCGCTCCCCTTGAGAACCTTCGTGATGGTGCCGGCAGTCGGGGCGGGCAGTTCGACGGTCGCCTTGTCGCTCTCGATCTCGACGACTGAGTCGTCGGCGGCGACGGCATCCCCCTCCCGCTTCTTCCACGTGCCGACCATCACCTCGGTGATCGACTCGCCAACCTCGGGAACCTTCAGCTCGATGGGCATGGTTGTCCGCCGCCGACCGGCGGCCTCGCGGGGGATACGTCAACTGGTGAACGCGGCGGAGAGCAGTTCGTTCTGCTCCATGTCGTGGCTCTTCTTCGACCCCGTGGCGGGGCTGGCGGCGCTCTGGCGGCAGACGCCCGAGAAGGGGAAGCGATCGAACAGCTTCTCGCCGAAGTGGATTCGCACGAACCGCCAGGCGCCCATGTTCTCGGGCTCCTCCTGAACCCACACCACCGGCGTGCCCGGCGTGTAGTTCGCAAGCGCCTCCTCGAGTGCCTGGCGAGGCAGGGGATAGAGCTGCTCGACGCGAATGATCGCCACGTCGCGACGCCCCAGCTCCTGACGCCGCTTCTCGAGTTCGTACGCCACCTTGCCACTGCAGAGCAGGACCCGGTGGATGTCGCGGGGGGCGGTGTCGGTCGTGTCGGCCAACACCCTCTGGAACCCGCCCTTCACGAAGTCGTCCAGCGACGAGACGCAGGCCGGATTCCGCAGCAGGCTCTTGGGGGTCATCACCACCAGCGGCTTCCGCCAGACGCGGAGCACCTGCCGTCGGAGCAGGTGGAAGAGTTGGGCCGGGGTCGTCGGCTGGGCCACCTGGATGTTGTCCTTGGCGCAGAGCGACAGAAACCGCTCGAGGCGGGCACTCGAGTGCTCGGGGCCCTGCCCCTCGAAACCATGCGGCAGGAGCATGGTGATTCCCGAGAGCCGGTTCCACTTGTCCTCGGCGCTGACGATGAACTGGTCGATCACCACCTGCGCCGCGTTGACGAAGTCACCGAACTGGGCCTCCCAGATCACGAGGCCGTCGGGGCAGTCGAGGCTGTAGCCGTACTCGAACCCGAGCACTCCCGCCTCCGAGAGCGGGCTGTTGTAGATTTCGACCGGTGCCTGGTCGGGAGTGAGATGCTCGAGCGGGCAGTAGGTCTCGTC
Source organism: Planctomycetota bacterium (assembly GCA_018970605.1). GTDB lineage: Bacteria > Planctomycetota > Planctomycetia > Pirellulales > UBA1268 > QWPN01. The sequence goes on from JAGWWA010000015.1 coordinate 1,314, forward strand.
GGTGATCGCGTCGTGGATCACGGCATGCCGGTGGCTGAACGTGCCTCGCTGGCAGTCCTGGCCCGACATGCGGATGCGAAGCCCCTGCGTGGCGATCGACGCATAGGCCAGCGACTCGCCCGCCGACCAGTCGAGCGGCATCGCCCCCGCGGCCATCTGCACGCGGTTCTCCAGGAGTTTCTTGATCTTCGCGTGCGGCTGAAAGCCATCCGGCAGAGCCACGAGCCGCATCAGGAGGCTCTCGAGGACGTCGCGGCGAACGCTGGTATCCACCTCAGCCGCATCCCGCTCGCGGCCCCCGATGTAGAGCGCCCACATGCCGCCGATGTCGTCCTTATGGACGTACTCCTCGCTCTTCGCCACCGACAGGTCGGCGGCCAGCTTGGCGTGCTGCTGTTCGGCGATCTGCTTGGCCTCATCGGCGGTCACCTCGCCGAGCTTGAGCAACTTCTCCAGGTAGCTCTCGTGGGCGCTGGGCCGCTTCTCGATCACGCGGTAGAGCGCCGGCTGGGTGAACGCCGGCTCATCGGCTTCGTTGTGGCCGCGGCGGCGAAAGCAGTACATGTCGATGACGACGTCCCGCTGGAACTCGCGACGGAAGTCCATCGCCAGGCCCACGACCTGCGCCACCGCCTCCGGATCCTCGCCGTTCACGTGGAAGATCGGGATCTGCAGCATCTTCGCCACGTCGGTGGCATACATGCAGCTGCGGGCCTCGCGCGGTCCGGTCGTGAACCCGATCTGGTTGTTGACGATCACGTGGAGCGTGCCGCCGACCCGGTAGGCGTCGAGTTCGCTGAGATTCAGCGTCTCCTGGATGATGCCCTCGCCGGCGAACGCGGCGTCGCCATGGATCAGGATCACCATGCCATTCTGCCGCGAGCGATCGCCCGAGCGATCCTGCCGCGACCGCATCCGCCCGATCGCCACCGGATTCACGAACTCCAGATGGCTCGGGTTGAAGCAGAGCGTGAGGTGGATCGACTTGCCGTTGGCGGCCTTGTAGTCGCTGGAATGGCCGAGGTGATACTTCACGTCGCCACGGCCGACGTGGAGTTCCGGGTCCATGTCGGCGAACTCGCGGAAGATCCGCTGCGGGCTCTTCCCCATCACGTTGGCCAGCACGTTGAGCCGGCCGCGGTGGGCCATCGCCAACACGCAGTCGCGGATGTCCTGTGCGGCGGCCCGCTCGATCGCCATCTCGACCAGCGGAATCAGGCTCTCCGAGCCCTCGAGCGAGAAACTCTTCGCCCCGAGGAACCGCTTCTGGATGAACTCCTCGAACACCGCGGCATTGGTCATCTGCCGGTAGATCCGCAGCTGCTGGCGGCGATCGAGCTGGATCCGGTTCTCGCAGCCCTCCATCCGAACCTGCAGCCACTGGCGAACCCGGAGATCGTCCATGTGCATGAACTGCACGCCGATCGACCGGCAGTACGTGTTGCGCAGTCGCTTGATGATCTGCCGCAGCGACATCGACTGCGGCCCCTCGATCGTGTCGGTCGAGAAGGACCGGTCCATGTCCTCCTCGGTCAGGTGGTAGAAGTCGGGGTCGAGTTCGGGGAGCCCCGGCCGTGGACGGCCGAGCGGGTCGATCTCGGCCATCAGGTGCCCGCGGACGCGGTAGGCGCGGACGAGCTGGTCGACGCGATCCTGGAGGAAGGCCACCCGCTCCTCACCTGCGGTGCCCGTCGCCACGGGCGGCAGGGGCAAAGGCATCGCCTCACCGGCAGGAGCGGCGGCGAGTTTCACGTCGCCGTTGGCGATCGCCACCGCATGGGCCGTGGCGATGCCGTCGGGGGTCACAAGCTTCGATGTGGGGGGAAGTGCCGTCACGCCGGGACGCATCGCCGGCTGCGCCGCGAGCGTCGGCGGAGATGCATGCCCGGCAACCGGCACGGCCCGCCCGTTTCGCAGCCCCTCGAAATACATCCGCCAGTCGGCTGGGACGCTCGCGGGATCTTCCTGATAGCGTTCGAAGAGCTCTTCAAGAAACGCGAGGCTGGCGGTCCCGGCCGAGTCGATGCTGTCGGTGGTGCTCACGGATGGATCCAGGCCCGCCGCAGTTTGGCGGGCACGAAAAAAAGGCGGGGGGTGGGGAGGGGGATTTTGACGTGCGATCACATGGCCAGCAGCAGCCGGCCCGGACTCTCCAGGTATCCGATGATCTCGTTCAGGAACCGCGCGGCCATGGCGCCGTCGATGACCCGGTGGTCGTACGAGAGCGACAGCGGCATCATCAGCCGAGGCTCGATCTTGTCGTCGTGGACGACCGGCATTTTTCGGGACCGTCCCAGCAACAGAATAGCCACCTCGGGCCAATTGATGATGGGGGTCGAATAGGCGCCGCCGACGGCCCCCAGGTTGCTGATCGTGAACGTGCCGCCGCGAAGATCCTCGATCCCGTACTGGGCGTTCTTGGCCTTTTCCGCCGTGTCGGCCACCGCCTGGGCAACCTGCGGAATCGACAGCTGGTCACAATCGCGAAGAACCGGCACCACGAGACCCCGCGGTGTGTCGACGGCGAGGCCGACGTTCACGTAATCCCGGTAGATGATCTCACCCTTCTCCATGTCGATCGTGGCGTTGATCGCGGGATGTTGACGGAGCGACAGGCTGACCGCCTTGATCACGAACGACAGGGCGGTCAGCTTGAGGTTGTTCTTGGCGTATTCCGCCGCACTCGCCTTCCGCAGCGCTTCGAGCTCGGTGACGTCGGCGTCGTCGAAGTTCGTGAGGTGCGGAATCGTCTGCACACTGCGGACCATGTTGGCCGCGATCGTCTTCCGCATCCGCGACATCTGCTCGCGACGGATCGGCCCCCAGTCATCCCGCTCGGTCGAGGTCGATTCCGACCGTGCCCGGCCAGCCGGTGCTGCGCTGGCGTGGCGCACGGCCGCAATCACGTCCTCACGAACGATCCGCCCCGCCGGGCCTGTCCCCCTGACGCGGGCGAGATCGACGCCGAGTTCGCGAGCGAGCCGGCGAACGGCCGGACCGGCAGGCTCCACGGCGGCGACCGCGGCGACGGCCGGCGGCTCCTCGATGGCGACGGGAGCGGCCTTGGGCGTTTTGGGAGGCGCGGGAGTGGGAACGGCGGGTGCAGGAGCGGCGACCGCGGGCTTGGCCGCAGCAGCCGGCGGAGGCGTTGGTTCAACCGGCTTCGGCGGCGGAGCCGCCGGCTTGGCGGCCGCGGCACCGGCCGCGTCGAGCATCACGAGCGGCTGGCCCACCTTCACGGTGTCGCCCTTTTTGACGAGCACCTTCGCCACCAGTCCGCCCGGCGGACAGGGCACCTCGATGACCGCCTTGTCGGTCTCGACTTCGAGCAGCGCCTGCCCCGGCTTCACGACGTCGCCCTCCGAAACGAAGACGGTGACGACATCGCCGGAGGCGATGTTCTCGCCGAGGTCGGGGAGCTTGAATTCGGTGGCCATGGCTCGTTCCGAGGAAGGGGTTGGGGTGGTGTGGATGGTGAACGACAGGAACTCGAAGCACACGACGTCGGATCAGGCCGAAGCCGGATCGACCTTGGCTGGATCGACGCCGAGCCGCTTGATCGCCTCGGCGACGACGTGCGTGCCGACCGCGCCCGCGGCCGCCAGCCGCGACAGCGTCCCGATTGCGATGCACTCGGCATCGACCTCGAAGTGGCGACGAAGCCGGCCGCGGAGTTCGCTGCGGCCGAAGCCGTCGGTGCCGAGCACGAACAGGCCGCCCGGGACCCACGGATCGAGTTGCTCGGCGACGGCCCGCACGTGATCGCTGGCGGCGACGTACACGCCGTCGGTGCCGGCGAGCGTGGCCTCCAGGTAGCTGACCTTGGGCGGAGCCTCGGGGTGGAGCATGCTCCAGCGGCGGCACTCCTGGGCCTCGCGACGGAGTTCCTTCCAACTGGTCACGCTCCAGACGGTGCTTGCCACGCCCCAGTGCTCGGCCAGCAGGTCGGCCGCCCGCAGCACCTCGCGGAGGATCGTGCCCGACCCCAACAGGTTGACGCGGGGAAGGTTCGCAGCGACCGGCTTGCCGGTGGCTGGCACGTCCTTCAGCCGGTACATGCCCTTGAGAATGCCCTCTTCACAGCCGGCGGGCATGTGGGGCATCTCGTAGTTCTCGTTGTAGACCGTGATGTAGTAGATCCAGTCCTCGCCCTTGGCATACATCCGGTCCATGCCATCGAGCATGATCACCGTCGTCTCATACACGAAGGCCGGGTCGTAGGCCTTCACGGTGGGGTAGGCCATCGCGAACAGGTGGCTATGGCCGTCCTGATGCTGGAGACCCTCGCCGTTGAGCGTGGTGCGGCCCGCCGTGCCGCCGAGCAGGAACCCCTTGGCGCGGCAGTCGCAGGCGGCCCAGATCAGGTCGCCAATCCGCTGGAAACCGAACATGGAGTAGTAGATGAAGATCGGGATCATCGGCACGCCGTGGCTGGCATAGGCCGTGCCCGCGGCGACGAAACTCGACATGCTGCCGGCTTCCGTGATCCCCTCCTCGAGGATCTGCCCGTCCTTGGCCTCGCGGTAGTAGAGGAGTTGGTCGGAATCGACCGGCTCGTAGAGCTGGCCCGTATGGGCATAGATCCCGCACTGCTTGAAGAGCGGATCCATGCCGAACGTCCGCGACTCATCGGGCACGATCGGCACGATGTACTTGCCGACCGACTTGTCCTTGAGCAGCGAGGCCATCAGCGTGACGGCACCCGTGGTCGTCGAGACCTCGCGGCCGGCGCTCTTCTCGATGAACGAGCGATACTCGTCGAGGGTGGGCGTCTTCAGCTTCGGCGACTCGAGCGGACGCGTCGGCACGTAGCCGCCGAGGGCCTCCCGCCGCTCACGGAGGTAGCGAATCTCCTCGGAATCCTCCGGCGGGCGGTAGAACGGCGCCTTCGCCACCTCGTCGTCGGAAATCGGGATGCCGAACCGCGAGCGGAAGGCCCGCAGTTCCTCCTCGTTGAGTTTCTTCTGCTGGTGCGTGACGTTGCGGCCCTCGCCCACCTCGCCGAGACCGTAGCCCTTGATCGTCTTGGCGATGATCACGGTCGGCTTGCCATGGCACTTCATGGCCGCGGCGTAGGCCGCGTAGACCTTCTCGGGGTCGTGCCCGCCACGGCGGAGCTTCTTGAGCTTCTCGTCGGAGAGGTTCGCCACCATCTCGGCCAGCTGCGGATCGGCCCCGAAGAAGTGCTCCCGGATGTAGCCGCCCGGCATCACGATGTACTTCTGGTACTGGCCGTCCACCACCTCGTTCATCCGCTTGACGAGCAGGCCCTTGTCGTCCTTGGCCAGGAGCGGATCCCATTCGTCGCCCCAGATCACCTTGATCACGTTCCAGCCGGCACCGCGGAAGCAGCCCTCGAGCTCCTGGATGATCTTGCCGTTGCCGCGAACCGGGCCGTCGAGCCGCTGGAGGTTGCAGTTGATCACGAACACGAGGTTGTCGAGCTTCTCGCGGGCCGCCAAGGAGATCGCGCCGAGCGTCTCGGGCTCGTCGGTCTCGCCGTCGCCGATGAAGCACCAGACGTGCTGCCCGCTCGTGTCCTTGATGCCGCGGTCCTGCAGGTACTTGTTGAATCGCGCCTGGTAGATCGCCATCAGCGGCCCCAGACCCATCGACACGGTCGGGAACTCCCAGAACCCGGGCATCAGCCAGGGGTGCGGGTAGCTCGACAGGCCGCCCCCCTCGGCAAGCTCGCGGCGAAAGTTTTCCAGTTGCTTCTCGGTGATGCGGCCCTCGAGAAACGCCCGCGAATAAATGCCCGGCGAGGCGTGGCCCTGAAAATAGACCTGGTCGCCCGAGTAGTTGTCGCCGCGGCCGCGGATGAAGTGGTTCATCGCCACCTCGACGAGCGTGGCCGATGAGGCGAACGTCGAGATGTGGCCGCCGATGCTCTTGTCCTCGCGGTTGGCGCGGACCACCATCGCCATCGCATTCCAGCGGATGATGCTCTTGATGCGCCGCTCGATCTCGCGGTTGCCGGGGAAGGCGGGCTGCTTGTCCACCGGGATCGTGTTGATGTACGGGGTGGTGGCCGAGAACGGAATCGGCACGCCAAGCCGGTAGGCCTCCTGCTCGATCGCCTGCAGCAGGTAGGCGGCTCGGTCGCCCCCGCGGCTGTTGATCACGTAGCGGAGCGAATCGAGCCACTCCCGGGTTTCGGTCGGGTCGCCGTCCACCGCCGACACCCCGTCAACCACCTCGGGCTGGCCGGTCGCGTTGTCCCCCATCTGGCCGATCGACATCGGGGCGTGGGCACCTCGGGGGAGCGGGGACCCTCCGGCGAGAATGTCGTCGGCCGCCTCGGTGGCGGAATGATCGCTGGAGTTGGCCATGCGAGGCTCCGGGAATTTTTGGGTGACTTTTCAGATTATTCGGGTCGTAGTGGGGGCGTCTAGGGCGATTGCCCTGCCCCCGGAACCACGTCCATCCCCGCCGGAAAAACCGCTCAGCGGTCGGCCGACTCGGCCCGGGGCCTGTAGATTTCGGTAGCCAGCCCGAAATAGTTCTCGGCACTGAAGGCCATCGTCTCGCCCAGCGTCGGATGGGGGTGGATCGCCTCCATCAGGTCGCGGGCCGAACAGCCCATCTCGATGGCGAGCACCCCTTCGGCGATCAGTTCTCCGGCTCCGGGGCCGACAATGCCGACCCCCAGCACGGTGTCGGTCTCGGGATCGACCAGCATCTTGGTCAGGCCGTCGGTGCGGCCCAGCGCATGGGCCCGGCCGCTGGCGGCCCAGGGATACTTGCTGACCTCGACGACTCGGCCGGTCGCGGCAACATCGTTCTCCGTGAGGCCTGCCCAGGCGATCTCCGGATCGGTGAACACCACGGCCGGGATCGCCCGCGGTGCGAACAGGGCGGGTTCGCCGTGGATCGCCTCGACGGCCACCTTGCCCTGGTGGCTCGCCCGATGCGCCAGCATCGGTTCTCCGCAGACATCGCCGATCGCGAGGATGTGGGGGTCGGCGGTTCGCTGCTGACCGTCCACGTCAACGAAACCCTTTGGATTGACCACGACCTTCGTGTTCTCGAGGCCGAGACCGTCGGAGTTCGGCCTCCGCCCAACGGCGACGAGCACCCGGGAAAACTCCTTCGTCACCGGCCCGTCAGGCCCCTCGAACGAGACGCGGACGGCCGTGCCGGCGTCTTCCAGCTTGACCACCTTCGTGCGGAGCATGATCGCCTCGAAGAGCCCCTCGAGCCGTTTCTGCAGCGGCTTGACGAGGTCGCGATCGGCCCCGGGCAGGAGCATGTCGGTGAGTTCGACGACCGAGACCTTCGATCCGAGTTCCGCGTAGACCGTTCCCATCTCGAGGCCGATGTAACCCCCGCCGACGACGAGGAGCGACTCAGGCACATCGGCCAGTTCCAGGGCGGCCGTCGAATCCATCACCCGCGGACTACCGATATCGAACGCCGGAATACGGGCAGGCCGCGACCCGCTGGCGAGTATGCAGTGGTCGAACGTGATCCGCTGACTCGCGCCTCCAGGGGCGGCCGGAGCGACCTCGAGCGTCGTGGAGTTCACGAACCGGGCGGCGCCGTGGACGATCGTCACGTTCCGCCGCTTTGCCAGCTGCGACAGGCCGCCCGTCAACGCCGAGATCACCTTGTCCTTGCGGGCCCGCAGTGCCGCCACGTCGAGCGACGGCTTCGTGAAGTGGATGCCCCATTCCTCCATCTCCCGGGCTTCGGAGAGGACCCTGCCGACGTGCAGGAGGGCCTTCGACGGAATGCAGCCACGAAGCAGGCAGGTTCCCCCGAGCCGCTCGTCCCGCTCGATCATGGCCACCTGCATGCCGAGGTCGGCTGCCAGGAATGCAGCGGCGTAGCCGCCGGGACCTCCGCCAAGCACCACCACGGGAACGTGCATCTCGATCTCCTCAGTCGGGCAGGCTTGATTCGGGCGGGCCCGGCACGAACCGATCTCGGCGCGGGGCCGTCGGACGGCGATTGGGATCGTCCGGGACGGCGGGCTTGTTGTAGTTTCGGGGGCGGAATCGTTCAAGAAAGCCTTGCAACCGCGTGCGGCCCCCTCGCCCATGGATCGACCACCGCTGCTCCATCGAGCCGGCGACCTTGCCCGCGCGTGGTGGCGGGCAGCGTTCACGCTCGACGCCCGCGGACTCGCCGCCTTCCGGATCGGGCTGGGATTGATTCTGGTCGCCGACTGCCTGCTGCGGTTCCGGACGTTTCACCTGATGTTCGCCGCCGACGGGGTCTTCCCGCCGGACGTGCTCCGCAGCTTCCAGGGAACGCCGGCCAAGTGGTCGCTCGCCCTGCTATCCGACGCCACGTGGTGGGGGGCCGCCATCCTCGCTGCGGAGGGACTCGCCGGGGCGTGGCTCGCCAGCGGCTTTCGCAGCCGCGAGGCGTCCGTCGCGGCGTGGCTCGTGACGGTGAGCGTCGTGCGACGAACCGAGCCGGCCACCAACGCCGGAGACTCGCTGCTGCTATGCCTGCTCTTCTGGTCGATGTTTCTTCCGCTGAACACCGCCTGGTCGCTGCGGGCCCGCGGCCGAACACGCCCCGCCTCGGCGGTGCTGTCGGTTGCGTCGGCGGCCCTGGTGCTCCAGGTCGCGGCCGTTTATTTCGGGGCAGGACTCGCGAAGTGCAATGCCACGTGGTTCTCTGGGGACGCCGTGTCCTACGCGCTGTCGGTCCACGACCACGGCAACTCGCTCGGCATGCTCCTGTCACGAGTCCACTGGCTGTCGCGTGCCATTACCTGGCTGATCCTGTCGAGCGAACTGCTTGGACCACTCGTCCTTGTGCTCGTGCCGACGGCCACAGCGAGAGCGACGGTGGCAACGGCCTTCATCCTCTTCCACCTCGCCGTGTGGGCGACCATGTGGGTGGGGCTCTTCGCTCCCGTCGGCATCGTCGCGTGGCTTCCCATGCTGCCCACCGGAGCCTGGAACGCCATGACTGGTCTCCGCAAGCACACCGCGGCACCGCCTCTGGGCCGCCTGGCGTCGCTCGCCTGCAGCGTCGCGTTCGGACTCGCCGTCGTCAGTTTTCTCCATGGGCTGGGCTGCCTTGGCCCCTCGCCCCTTCCGGCCGCGCTGCGACAGGCGATTCTCGCGGCCGGGCTCGAGCAGGACTGGCCGATGTTCGGCACGATCCCACGACAGGAACAGTGGGCTTACGGCGCCGCGACGCTGGCGGATGGACGGGTGGTTGATCTGTTGCGACAGGGCAGACCGCTGCAGCGGGAACGTCCGGACGGTGGATTCACGGCGATGGGCACGCATCGCTGGCACAAACTGTTCTGGGTGCTGCCGCGGGCGGATTGCCGCGTGTTCGCCGCTCCAACGGCAGCCGCCCTCGCGCGGGACTGGAACGCCCGACACGCCCCGCGGGACGAGGTCCGATCGCTGCAGCTCCGCTTCGCCATGCGGCGCGTGGAGCACGGCCAGGAGGCCCTGCACGACATGCTGCTCGCGGCCTGGCCGTCGCGGGGCGACGGGGGTCGCGGCAACCTCGAAAGGCTGCTCGATTCGGCGGACCACATCGCCGACGAGACTGTCGCTCCGCGGCGGTGAATCCGGAGCGGATAGACTAAGCCCTGTCGGCACCCATGCGAGAGTGGCGAAACTGGCAGACGCGCTGGATTTAGGTTCCAGTGCCGCAAGGCGTGCGGGTTCGACTCCCGCCTCTCGCACTCGGTCGCATGCCCGCTTGGCCGCTCAGCGGGCCTGCTGCCGGATCCGCTCCGCTTCCTTCCGCGGATCGAAGGCGACTCGTGGTACCGGCTTCGACACCGGACGGCGGGCGGCCGCGGCTGCATCGCGAGGATCGGCTTCCTGATGAGCAGCCGGTTGCACGCGGCTCGCTGCGGGCCGCTGACCGATCGGCCGCTGCGCCAGCGGCCGCTGCGCGGGGATTTGGCCGGCGGTGACGGGAATCTTGCGGCGAACCTTCGTGGCCGCCGATTCGTCGAAGAGGTTTTCGTCTTGAGGCCGCGGCTTCGCCGGAGCCGCTTCGGGCTGAACTGGCTTGGCATCCGCCTCGGGCACCGGAGCCGGAGCGGCGGGCTCCACCCGTGCGGCGGCAGGGTCGGCGGCTTCGGTCGCGGGAGCCTGAGGCTCCGGAGCCTCAGGCTCCGGCGGCAGTGCCGCCCGTGGTTCCTGCGTCGCCGAGTCGCCCGCCGGATAATCGGGCTCCGGCAACTCCGATGCCTTCGGCCCCAGCGACTCCTCGTCAGGGCCGGGCACCGATGACTTCGGCGGCTTCACAGGCGTTGCCGCCTGCTCGTTCGACACCGGCACGACACCAGCACCCGGCCAGCGACGCCACTGGGTCCCATAGAAGCCGAACGTGCTCGGACGCACCGGACAGTAGGGCACGCAGGCACCGTCGCGGCAGTCGCGATGGTGGCCGTGCTTGCAGCCGGCGGGACCGCACTGACGACAGGCTCCTCCGGCTGGCTGGACGGAGTGATCCACGATCGTGCGCGCCGCTTGAGTTTGCTGAGCAGCCGCGGCCCGTCGCTGGCTGGCCGTGAGCGTCGGCGATGCCGCCTGCGCCGTCACGGCGAGCAGGGCGAGCAGCGGAAGAGCCTGCACGGCCTTGCGAACCACCATGGACGGAAGGGGCCTGCTTGCCGGCGGGATGAAGGTGGTCATCGGAACGGTCCTCGAGGCTGTGAACCGGGCCTCTCGCAGCCCGGGAGCCCGATCGGCCGCAGGGTCATCCCAGCCGGCACGATCAGCACCGTCGTTGCTATCGTCACAACCGGACCTGAATCTTTGGTGATTTCCGTGCCGCGACGAGTCGGGGGAAGCACGCTCTCTGCCAGCCCGTGCGGTTCGTGGAATCCGCCCCCCGGCGGCTGTTAGACTCTGGACTTCTTCCACCCCAGCCCGGCACCGCCGGCTTCTGCCGCCTTTTTGAGTCCCGCTCCCGTGAAACGGATCAACCTCAAGTTTCTGCTCATTCTCCTCGCCGCCTTGGTGGTGGGCACCGCCGGTCTCTTTTTCCTGAGGCGGTTTCAGGTTCTGCGCAACTCCGGCAACCTGGCCAGTCTGGCGAAGCAACGACTCGATGAGGGCAAGCCGGCCGAGGCGATCACGCTCTACGCCCGCTACATCGGCCTCCGTCCTGAAGACGACGCGGCGTTTGCCGAATACGCGAAACTCATTCTCGCCCGGGCCGACGCGCCTGACGCCACCCGCAACGACCTCGCCCGCGCCTACAACACGCTCGAAACGGCGGTTCGGCGAAATCCGGACAACGACGATCTCCGCCGACGGCTCGCCGAGTTTCAACTGCGAATCGGCCGGTCGACCGATGCCCGCGAACACCTCGAGGTCCTGAAGGAACGGCTCGAGTCCGGCGAACTGAAGGACGTGCCCGCCTCACCCGACGAGGAAGGTCGCAAGCCGCTCGACGCAGACCTCATCGCCATCCTCACCGCCAGGTCGTTGCTGGGGACGAGCGACTTCGAGGAGGCCGCGAAACTCGTCTCCGGGATGGTCGGCTTTGACATGGAAACGCGGACGTTCTCCGCCGAGGCTTCGACGACTGCGGCGACGGAGGCGTATCTGATGCTGGGTGCGATCCTCGAGGATCGGCTCAACGACAAGGATGCGGCAAGCAAGGTGCTCGATCGACTGGTCGAGGATCAGGCCAAGGACGTGCAGGCGTGGCTGGCCCGCAGCAGCTGGCACCGCCAGCACGGCAACCTCGATGCCGCGGAGGCCGACATCAATCAGGCGATTCAACTCGAACCCGACAACGTCAACAGCGTCTTCGCGGGGTTCGAACTCGCCCTGGCCAGGAAGGATTTCGAGGCCGCCGGGGCCCTTGCCGAGAGGGGCCGGGAGCTGTCGCCGCGGGATGAGCGGGCCTATCGCGGCCTCGCGGCCGTGGCACTTCAGCGCGGCGACCTTGCCACCGCGGAACAGGTGCTCCTCGACGGGATCGAACAACTCCCGACCAAGGCTTCGCTGCTGCTGATGCTCTGCGACACCCTGCTCCAGCAGAACAAGCTCGAGGAGGTCGCCCAGTCGATCGCCCGCATCAAGGAACTCTACGGCGCCTCGAGCCCGGCCGTGGGCCTGCTCGAAGGCCGGCTGCTGGTGGCACAGCGAAAGTGGGCCGACGCCAAGGCGAAGCTGGAACTGGTCCGGCCGCTGGTCATCGGCGCGCCCGACCTGGTGCGGCAGGTCGATCTCTACCTCGGCCAGTGCCACGCCAACCTCGACGAGTTCGATGCTCAACTGGACGTCAACCGTCGCGTGCTCAGCGAGGACCCGAGTTCGCTGGCTGCCCGTGCCGGCACCGCCGCGGCGTTGGCGGCGGCTGGCAAGCCGGATGAGGCCCTCGCCGAGTTCGAGGCGATCGCGGCAGCGCTGCCAGCCGAGCGGCTCGCCACGGTTCCCCAGGTCTGGTATCCGCTCCTCCAGCTCCGCATGCAGCAGCAGGCGAAGCAGCCGGTGGCGCAGCGAGACTGGAGTAGCGTCGACCAGCTGATCGATTCCCTCGAGCAGTCGGCCGCGATGACGTCGACCCAACTGGCCCTGCTGCGGGCAGACGTGCTCGTCCGCAAGGGGGAGATCGAGTCGGCGCGGGAGATCCTCGAGCAGGCGGCTCGCGAAGACGGCGGGCCGCAGGTCTGGGCAGCCCTCACGATGCTCGTGCTCCGCACGGAGGGCAGCGAAGCGGCCGCAGCCGTGCTCGATCGCGTGCCCGCAGATGTCGCGGCATCCGCGGCCCTGCTCACCGTCCGAGCGCAGGTGTCGGCCGGCCGCGATCCTGAAACCCGCGCCCAGGATCTGGCCGCGATCGAGAAGCAGGCGGAGAGCCTCGAGACCAGCGACGAGGTCGCGAACGTGCTCTCGACGATCGCCGCCATCTACCTGTCGAACGGCGACTTGGCGCCGGCCGAGCGGCTGTGGCGAGACATCGCCAAGCGGCAGCCGGACAACATCCGGGCCCGCGAGGCGGTGCTCGAACTCGTCATCAACCAAAACGACATCGAAGGTGCCAAAGTGGCGGCGGCCGACGTCGCCGAGACGGCAGGCGGCACCTCGGCCCGGGCCCGTGTCGCCGAAGCCAGCGTGAAGATCTTCGAGGTGCGTGAGTCGCAGAAGAAGCGGCTGAAGTCGGGCGACTCCGACACCGCATTGACGCCCGAGGAACAGCGACTGGTGGACGAGGCCCGCAACATGCTCATCGAGGCGGAGAACGACCGCCCTGGCTGGGGCCAGATCCAGACGCTGTTCGCGGAAATCGACTCGCTCCGCGGCAACACGCTCGGCGCCATCGATCGACTCAAGAAGGCGGTGGCCCTCGGGCCTTCCAACCCCGCGGTGGTTCGACGTCTGGTGGCCCTGCTCTATACGGTGAACCGGCTGGAGGAGGCGCAGGCGATGCTGGCCACGCTGGGCGCCGAAGGAGAGGTCGGTTCCGACCGACTCACCGCCGAGAGGGAACTCCAGGCCGGCAAGGTCGATGAGGCGATCGCCATGGCGGAACGAAGCGTGGCGAAGGACTCCACCAACGCCGACGACCTCCTCTGGCTCGGCCAGCTGCTCGACCGATCCGGCAAGAAGGAACGCGCCGGCGAGGTGCTGCTCCAGGCCACGCAGGCCGCGCCCGAACGCTCCGACGTGCAACTGGCCCTGTTCTCGCATCAGGCCGCCACGGGCAAGAAGCAGGCGGCGGAGCGGACGCTGGAGCGGGCGACCGAACTGATGGAGCCGCCGCAGAAGCAACTCGCCCTCGGTCAGGGGCTCGAGATGCTCGGGCGGCTCGACGACAGCGAGGCTTCATTCCGCGAGGCCGTGAAGGTCGCGCCGGACAACCTCGAAACGCATCGGGCCCTCGCCTCGTTCCTGGTCCGCTGCGGCCGCCTCGCGCCGGCACAGGAATCGCTGCAGGTCATTCTCGACTCCAAGGACGACTCGAAGGTGGCCAACGCGACGAAGGCGTGGGCGCGGCGACTGAGCGCCGAACTGATCGCCGAGCGCGGAAGTTTCCGAGAGATGCAGCGGGCGATGGACCTGCTCAAACTCAACGTGGACGACAAGGGAGAGGTGGCCCTCGACGACGCCCTGCTGCAGGTCAAACTCCTCACGAACCGCCCCGAGCCCGCCAGTTGGAAGCGGGCCATCACCATCCTGGAGGATCTCGCCCGCCGCCAGCCGCTCGTCATGGGACAGCGGATCATGCTCGCCCAGTTGCAGGAAAAGGTGGGACGCTGGGATGAATGCCGCAACGAACTGATCGCCGTCACGGCCGCCCCCAACGTGCCCCCGGCCTATGTGGCGATGCTGATCGAGAAGATGATCGACCACGGGGAGATCGTCCCCGGCCGCCAGTGGCTCTCACGGCTACAGAAGTCGACTCCCGATTCGGCCATCACCATCGCCCTCGAGGCCAAGCTCGCCATCGCCGAAAACGACCGGAAACTCGCCGCCGAAGCGGCCCGCAAGCTCATGCCTGGCGGCGTGGTGTCGGGCAGCGAACCGGGCCAGCTCAACGCCGTGGCGAGACTCATGGAGCAGCTCGGCTTTCCCAAGGCCGCGGACAAGGTTTTCACGCAGTTCGCCGAACTCTCGCCAGAGGGCGCCGTGGCCCGCGCCGAGTTCCTTGGCAGGCAGAAGCGGGCCGAGGAGGCCCTCGACATCCTCGAGGCCCGTTGGGACGACCTGTCGCTGGAACGCGTGCTCGCCACCGCCGTGCAGGTGGCCCGCGTCCAGGACGACCCCAAGGCATGGACCTCCAGGATCGAGCCGTGGTTCGCCAAGGCCAAGAGGGTTGACCCCGGCTCCGTCGTGATCGAACTGCTGGAGGCGGAACTCCTCTCCCTCGACGCGAAACTCGAGGATGCGGAAAAGATCTACCGCAATCTGCTCAGCAAGACCGACATGGACACGACTCAGAAGGCGATCATTTCGAACAATCTCGCCTTCCACCTCGCGAAGCCGGGGTCGACCGCCGAGGCGCGAAAGCTGATCGACGCGGCCATCGACGAACTCGGCCCGCTTCCCGACCTGCTCGACACCCGCGGCATGATCCACATGGCGGCAGGCGAGAGCCAGGAGGCGGTGGCCGACTTCTCCGAGGCGGTCCTCCAGCCGACCGATGTGAAGTTTCTCCATCTGGCCTGGGCGCAGTTCGAAACGGGCGACAAGCCGGCAGCGAAGGCGTCGCTCGAAGCCGGCCGCCGCCGTGGACTGACCGCATCGCGATTGTCGCCGGAGGATCGCGATCGGCTGGCCAAACTCGAGGCTGCATTCGGCCAGCAGGCCGAAACCGTTGCCCCGCAGGGCTGATGGTGCCCCGCAGGGCTGATGATGGCCCGCATTGGCAACCGAATCACCGATGGGCCGACGCCCGTCGGGCGATGGCGTCAGCCAGTCACGTCATCCCCGGTCGCGTCATCCTTGCAGCATCCTCGATCGGGCGAGGGCGTCTTCGGCTTCGGGAATCATCCCTGCCCGCATACAGGCGACGCTGAGTGCCGTGAAGCTAAACGGATCCTTCGGTTCCAGTTCCACCACCCGCCGCGCGTGCCGTACCGCATCCTGATGCCGCTCCAGCCTGGTGCACCACGCGGCCAGGGCGGAATGGGCGAGGGCGAAGTCCGGGTCGTCCGCCACCACCGCCTCGAGCATGGCCACCGCTCCGGCGAGGTCGCCCGCGTCCTTGCAGCGCTCCGCGGCAGCGTATCGTTCGTCGCGAGAATCCATGGTCAGCACCTCGGGTCGGCAGGGTAGCCGGCTGGCAGTCATGCCGTCCGACCTCGCGAGTATAGGGCCACGGCGGAGCCTGGGGAGACTGGGAGGGCGAACCCGCTACGGACGACGGGGGGAGCCGGGAAGGGTGTCCGCCCGGTGTGAAACTGGCATTGAATCCAGCCGCCCGTCGAGCCGATAAACCCACGGTTTCCCACGCCATGCTGCATTGAAAGGGGCCCCGTGAGCATCCACCCGATGGCCGTTGTGAGCCCGGATGCACGACTTGGGGTCGGCGTGAAGATCGGGGCCTTCGCCACCGTCGAAGACGACGTCGAACTCGGCGACTTCTGCACCGTCGCCAGCGGGGCGGTGATCAAGGCGGGCGTGAGCGCCGGATGCCACAATGAGTTTCTCGAGCATGCGGTGATCGGCGGCGCACCGCAGCATGTCGCACGACCGCAGCAGATCGGCCGCGTGCGGATCGGCGACCACAACGTCTTTCGGGAGCACGTCACCATCCACCGCGCCCTGAAGACCGGCACGTTCACGCTCGTCGGCGATCACAACTACGTGATGGCAGGGACACACTTCGGCCACGATGTCGTCGTCGGCAGCAACTCCATCTTCGCGAACGGGGCCCTGCTGGGCGGCCACGTGACGATCGAGGACCGGGCGTTCGTGTCGGGCGCCGTCGCCGTGCACCAGTTCTGCAGGGTCGGAAGGCTGGCCATGGTCGGTGGCCACGCCCGCATCGTGCAGGATGTGCCTCCGTACATGCTCGTCGATGGCCAGACCGGTTGCATCGTCGGCCTGAACGTCGTCGGCCTGCGGCGGAGCGGGCACGCCGCCGAGGACATCGCCGAACTGAAGGCGGCCTATCGGGTGGTCTATCGCCGCGGACTCCCGTGGAAGGAAGTGCTCGACGTGCTCGATCAGGAGTTCGCGAGCGGCCCGGTGCGGCACCTGCGGCAGTTCCTCTCGGGCGGCAGCCGCGGCTTCGCCCAGGAGCGGCGGGTGCCTCCATCCACGACCCTGCGGCTGCGTGTGCCCGAGGAAGAGGCTGCCATCATCCGGGCCCGCGCCGGCTGATCGTCACTCCGCGGCCTCTTCAGACCCGCTGACTTCGTCGAGGCCATACCGCTCCAGTTTGCGGCGAAGCACCGAACGGTCGATGCCCAGCAACTTGGCCGCGAGCGACTTGTTTTGCATGGTGGCGGCGAGCGTCTTTTCGAGGTGCATCCGCTCGACGTCCGCAAGCGTCGGCCAGGAGTCAGCCGTCGAAGCCTCGGCAGTAGCCGCCGGCTGGCCCTGAGGCTTGGCGGTTTCGGGGGCGACTTTCGGCTCCACCCGGTAGACACCCGGCAGCGGCGTCGCTGAGACGATACCGCGGGTCGCGGCCATCGCCATCTGGGCGGTGCTGCCCTGCGTCGGCGGCTCACCCGGGACGCCGCCCACCATCAGCCCCGACAGGGCATCGGGGTCGATGTGGTCGCCCGAGGAAAACATCACCGCCCGCTCGAGCACATTCTCGAGTTCGCGGACGTTGCCCGGCCACGAATACTGCTGGAGGATTTTGGTGGATTCCGGCGACAGGGCGCACATCGGCATCCCGTGACGGGCGGAAAGTTCGGCCAGGTAGCGGGTGGCGAGCACCGGCACGTCCTCGATCCGCTCCCGGAGCGGGATCGTGCGAATGGCGACCACGTTCAGCCGGTAAAAGAGATCCTCGCGAAAGCGGCCGGCCTGCACCTCGGATGCGAGATCGCGATTGGTGGCCGCCAGCACCCGCACATCGACCGGAAGTTCCGCGTGGCTGCCAACAGGAACGACCACCCGCTGCTGCAGCACCCGCAGCAGTTTCGCCTGCAGTTCGAGTTCCATTTCCCCGATTTCGTCGAGGAAGATGGTGCCCGAGTCGGCGGCGCGGAAGCAGCCCAGCGTCGACGACGTGGCGCCCGTGAACGACCCCTTCACGTGCCCGAACATGTGGCTGGCGAACAGCGTGCCGGTCGTCACCGCGCAGTCGACGGGAATGAAGGCCTTTTTCGAACGCATGCTGCAGGCGTGAATGGCCCGCGCGATCAACTCCTTGCCCGTCCCGCTGGGGCCGAGGATCAGCACGCTCGACTGGTGCACCGCCACCAGTTCGATCGACCGCCGAACCTGCTCGGCCCACGGCGATATCCCGACGATCCGCTGGATGGCGTCGTTCCCTGGCGACGTGCTGGCAACCGTCTCCATGGGAATGTCCGACATCGTCGAACCAAGGGCGAGGGGGCATGGCGATCGGCACGACGACAGCCGCGCCGTGCACCACCGTTTCTATACCCCATTGGGGATGGGCGGGCCAGCGACTGTACCGCCGGGACGTCCGCCTGGGCGGATTCTGAGGGTTGCACCGTCGGGATGCGTCGTGAAAACGGGGCTGAAACTCGGGGCAAACACGGTTTTCTGGCCCGCGTGTCGCCCGGTCAGGAAAGATGGACAAAGATTGCAGGAGGTCCGCGGGCCATCCGCGACCCCTCCTTCCACCGCAGCGCATCATGCCGCCCTCCCCAGCCGCCCGCCACATCGCCCGCTGGCTCGCGATCATCGCGTGCCTGGCCGCGCTTGGGGTGGCTTGGCTGCTCCTGGACCGTTTCCTCGTGAACCGTCGGCCCATCCTCGTCGGCCTGCTCCACTCGCAGACCGGGGCGATGGCGGTCAGCGAACGGTCGATGATCGACGCGGAGCTGCTGGCCATCGACGAGATCAACCGCCGCGGGGGGCTGCTGGGGCGTCCGGTCAAGGCGGTGATCGCCGACGGCGAATCGAACTGGCCGACGTTCGCCCTGCGGGCCGAGGAACTGATCCGCGAACAGCACGTGGACGTGATCTTCGGCTGTTGGACCAGCGCCTCCCGAAAGAACGTGCTGCCGGTCGTCGAGGCCCACGATCACCTGCTCGTCTACCCGATGGCCTACGAGGGGCTGGAGCAGTCGCCGAACATCATCTACACGGGGGCCGCCCCCAACCAGCAGATCACCCCGGCGGTCCAGTGGTGTCACGACACGCTCCGGGCCCGACGCTTCTTCCTGGCGGGCTCCGACTACATCTGGCCGCACTGCGTCAATGCCATCATCACCGACCAGCTCAAGGGGCTCGACGCGGAACTCGTCGGTGAGGCGTACCTCGATTTCGGCAGCACCGACGTGGACGAACTGGTGGCGCGGATCGTGGCCACGAAGCCCGACGTGATCCTCAGCACGGTGGTGGGTGATTCGGCCCTGCCATTCGCCCGAGCCGTGCGCGCCGCCGGGATGACGCCCGAGACCACGCCGATCGTGACCTTCGCCGTGGGCGAGCACGAACTGCGACAGCAGGCCGCCGACATGGCCGGCAACTACGCCGCCTGGAACTATTTCCAGAGCATCGACCGGCCCGAGAACCTGGCCTTCGTGCGGGCCTTCAAGGCCCGCTACGGCGTGGAGCGCACGACGTCCGACGTCATGGTGGCCGCCTACAACAGCGTGATGCTCTGGGCGCAGGCGGTCCGCGAGGCGGAGACGCCCGACGTCCGCCCGGTTCGCAACGCCATGCGGCACCAGAGCATGAACGCCCCCGAGGGGATCATCGCCGTCGATCCCGAGACGCAGCACACCTGGCGGCCGGTGTTCATCGGACAGGTTCGCAGCGACGGCCAGTTCGACATCCGTTGGCAGAGCCGAACGGCGGTCCGTCCGGTGCCCTTCCCGATCTCGCGTTCCCGGCCGGAGTGGGAGGCGTTCGTGAACGACCTGCAGCGGTCGTGGGGCGGCCAGTGGGGCAAGCCGGTCGGCGCGGCGGCGCGGGGGACGACTCCATGACGACGGGCGATGGCGGAAGCGTTCTGCGGCGGTCGATCGCCGGGCGGCTGCTGTTCTGGTTTCTGGTGATCGCCCTGATCCCGTGCGCGATCCTCACGGCGATCACGGCGCGGATCGCGGCCTCGGCGCTTCAGAAAGCCGTCCGCGACAACCTCGTGCAGATCGCCGCCGGCAAGGCCAACGAACTCGAAGCCTACGCCTCGGAGCGGGTCCGCGACTGCGCCGCCTTCGCCCGCGGCCCCACCTTCACCGCCGCCGTCAGCGACCTCACGAAGGTCGCCGCGGCCGGGGGCGATCTCCACCAGGCCGGAGGCGGACTCCGCGACTACTTCCTCTACGTGGCGAAGGCTTTCGACTATGCCGACTTGCTGCTGATCGACCTCGACGGACGCGTGATCTTCTCGCTCGCCGAGTCGATCCCCTGCGGATCATCCGTGACCGGCGGGGCGTTGGCATCGTCGGAACTCGCCATCGGCTACGACCGCGCCCGCACGCTCCTGCAGTCGGATCTCTGCGGATTCCAGGCCTATGGAAAGTCGGCCGACCCCCTGGCGTTCGTCACCTGTCCGGTGTTCGACGAGGGCCGGGTGACGGGCGTGCTCGCGCTGGGCATCGGTCCCCACCGCATCTGGAAAATCCTCTCCGACCTGACCGGGCTGGGTGACACCGGCGAAATCGTCACCGGTGAACTCTCGGGCAACGCCGTGATGATCACCACCCCGCTGCGGCATGCGACCAACGCGGCGTTCCGCATGAAGATTCCGCTGGCCTCGGCACAGGCCACGGCAACCCAGAAGGCGGCCGCCGGCGACCGCGGCTACGGCGAGGCGGTCGACTACCGCGGAAAGGACGTGGCCGCGGCCTGGTGCTATGTGCCGAGTTTCCGCTGGGGCCTGGTGGTCAAGCAGGACGCCGACGAGGCGTACGGGCTGGTGCGGTTCCAACGGCTCGCGGTGATCGGCCTGTCGCTGGCCACCATCCTCGGCGTGACCGCCGCGGCCCTCGCGGTGGCCCGGTCGATCTCCACGCCGATCCGCACCGCGGTCGCCGTGGCGAATCAGGTGGCCGGTGGCGACCTGAGGGCGGATGTCGGCGACACGGCGGACGACGAGACGGGCGCGCTCCTCGGCGCGATCCAGACCATGACCAACGACCTGCGCGGCCTGATCGGCAGGATCCAGCACTCCTCCGTCGCCCTGATCTCCACGGCGACCGCGATCCAGGCGACGGCCAGCGAGCAGCAGCAGGTGATCGCCGACTATGGCGCCTCGACGAGCCAGGCGGTTGCCGCGGTCAAGGAGATCTCGGTGACCAGCCAGGAACTCCTCCGGACCATGACCGAGGTCAACGACATGGCGGGCCACACCGGCAGGATGGCCGCCGACGGCCGCGTGGGCTTGGCGGGCATGGATGGCACCATGCGGCAACTGGCCGAGAGCACGTCGTCATTCGGCTCGAAGCTCGCCGTGATCAGCGAGCGGGCCGCCAACATCAACCTCGCCGTGACCACCATCACCAAGGTGGCCGACCAGACCAACCTGCTCTCGATCAACGCCGCGATCGAGGCCGAGAAGGCGGGCGAGTACGGGCTCGGCTTCCTGGTGGTGGCCCGCGAGATCCGCCGCCTGGCCGACCAGACGGCGGTCGCCTCGCTCGACATCGAGCGGATGGTCAAGGAGATGCAGTACAGCGTCTCGGCCGGCGTGATGGAGATGGACAAGTTCGCCGAACAGGTGCGGACGGGTGTCCGCGAGATTGGCGACGTCTCGGCGAAGCTCACCGAGATCATCACCGCCGTGCAGGGCATCTCCGGTCGATTCGGCCAGGTGACGGAGGGCATGCGGGCCCAGTCGCAGGGCGCCGAGCAGATCCGCGAGGCGATGATCCGCCTCGCCGAGGGCGCGGCCCGCACCGCCTCGTCGCTCAACGACTTCAACGGCGCCACGGTCCACCTCCGCGAAGCCGTCGGTGATCTCAAGGAGGAGGTCTCCCGCTTCACCATCTGACCATCACCCCACCTTGCAACTCCTCACCTTCACCGTCGCCCAGCAGACGTACGCGATCGAATCGCGGCGGGTGATCGAGGTCTTGCCTCTCGTGCCGGCGCGGCTGATCCCGCACGCCCCCGATTACGTTCGCGGAATCTTCACCTACCGCGGCCGGCTCGTGCCGCTGGTGGATCTCGCCCTCCGGCTGGCGGTGGGACGGATCCAGGAGCGGCTCAGCACCCGGGTGATCGTCGTCGAATACGCCGCGCCGGGTCGCGAGCCGCAGCAGCTCGGCCTCGTCGCGGAAAACGTGATCTCGGTCTGCTCCGCCGAGGAGGCCGACGCCTCGCTGCCCTCGCTCGAGTTTCACGACGCCCCGTTTCTCGGCCGCATCCTCCGCATCGGGGGCCGCACGATCCAGCTGCTCGAGGTCGAGCGACTGCTTCCCCCCGACGTGGCGTCCGGGATGTTTCCCGCCAGCCCGACGGTGCCCACATGAACGTCGAGGCCGCCGTCAGCCTGCTGCGGGACTGGATCGGCCTGGATGCCGCCACGATCGGCACCCCGGCGCTCGCCCGTGCGATCCGGGGCCGCATGGACGCGCGAGGAATCAGCGACCCCGAGGCCTACGCGGCCGCGGTGCGGTCTGATCCAGCCGAGCGGGACCGGCTGGTCGAGGACGTCATCGTCGCGGAAAGCTGGTTCTTTCGCGACCGGCAGGTCTTCGACTTCGTGGCCGACGTCGCCGTCACGCTCGCGCCGCTTCCAGGGCGGTCGCCGGTGCGGATCCTCTGTGCGCCGTGCGCATCGGGCGAAGAGCCCTATTCGGTCGCCATGGCGCTGCTCGACGCGGGCCTGCAGCCGGCGCAGTTCGCCATCGACGCCGTCGACGTGAGCCGGGCCGCGCTCGAGCGAGCCCACCGCGGGCGGTACTCCGCCAACGCCTTCCGCAACGCCGACGTCTCCTTTCGCGACCGCTGGTTCCGCACCGAGGGCTCGACGGCCGCCCTCGACGACCGGGTCCGCGGCTGCGTGCGGTTCGAGTGGGCGAACCTGCTGGACGAGCGATCGATGGCCGATCGCGGTCCGTACGACGTGGTCTTCTGCCGCAACCTGCTGATCTACCTCACCACGGAGGCCCGGGGACGGATGGAGCAGACCCTCGATCGTCTGCTCCGTGCCGATGGCATCCTCGTGCTCGGCGCGGCCGAGCCACCGATCCTCAGGGGCGACTGGATCCCCGCCGGTGCGGCATCCCTGTTCGCGCTCCGCCGTGGCGTCCACCTGCATCCCGCCGCCGTTCCGGCAGCCACGCCCCCGACGCCCCCCACGAAGCCTGCCATGCCGGCACGACCCCCGGCATCGCCCGCGATGACGCCCCGGGCGCTCGCGCCAGCCCCCTCCGCCCCGGGGCGTCCGATCGACCAGCCGCCGACGCTCCGCGACGTGCTCGAGCAGGCCGGTGCGTTGGCAAACGCCCGACGGCACCTCGAAGCCCTCGAACTCTGCGAGCGAAACCGCGCGGCGCTGCCCCCGTCGCCGGAGTTGTTTTTCCTGATGGGCATGCTGCACCAGTCACTCGGCGACCTCGATCGCGCGGAGGGCTGCCTCCACAAGACGCTCTACCTCGACGCCGCCCACGAGGAGGCCCTGCTGGCCCTCGCCCTCCTCGCCCGCCAACGCGGTGACCTCCGCATGGCCGAGACCTACCGACAGTCGGCCGCCCGCGTGTTCGCCAGAAAGGCGTCGTCATGATCGACCGCACACGCCACGACGTTCCGGTGGTGACGGCACCGATGCCCGAGTGCTGGCGGGTGATCGGGGTGGCCGGCGACCGCAGCTGCCCCGAACTGCAGGCCTTCGTGCACTGCCGAAACTGCCCGGTGCTCGCGGAGGCGGCGCGGTCGTTCTTCGACCGGCCTGCTCCGGAGGGCTACCTCGACGCCTGGCAGGCGATCCTGGAGGAGCCGACGGAGACGGCGGAGGGCGCGGACACCAGCGTGCTCGTGTTCCGCGTCGATCACGAGTGGCTGTCGCTGCCGACGGGGGCGCTCGTGGAAGTGACGCCATCTCGCACGCTTCATTCGGTACCGCACCGGCAGGGGACCGCCCTGGCCGGCATCGTCAACGTCCGCGGCCAGTTGCAGCTCTGCGTGTCGCTGCACGCGGTGCTCGGGCTGCCGGGCGGGCCGCAGGCAACCGCGGCGCACCCCGGTAGCCCCGCGGACGGCGCTGGCAGGCTGATCGTGCTCGAGCGGGCCCAGGGACCGGCGGCGGAGCGATGGGTGGTCGGCGTCGACGAGGTCGCAGGCGTGCATCGCGTCGGCAGGGCCGATCTCCGGCCGGTGCCCTCGACGGTGAGCCAGGCCGCGGCCCGCTGCTCGTCGGCGCTCTTCGAGTGGCAGGAGCGGACGGTCGCCCTGCTCGACGAAGTCCGCCTCTTCGAGGCGCTGCGCGAAGCGGTGTCGTCATGAGCGGAGGCTGCCGTGGCTGACGATCTGAGCGGATTCTCGATGCTCGAGCTGTTTCGGCTCGAGGCGGAGAGCCAGACGGCCGTGCTCGCGGCCGGCGTGCTTGCCATCGAGGAGTTGGAACGGTCGCCCGAGACCGTCGAGTCGATGATGCGGGCGGCGCACTCCCTCAAGGGCGCGGCTCGGATCGTGGGGCTCGATCCCGCCGTCCGTGTCGCCCACGCACTCGAAGACGTCTTCGTGGCCGCGGGGAAGGGGAGCTTCCGCGTGAAGCCGGAGCATGGCGACCGGATTCTGGCGGGCATCGACTTCCTGTCGGCGATCGCCACGTCCGAAGATGCCCTCGCCCCGACGAGCGACTGGCCGGCCCGTGCCGAGCGGCTCGTCGGTGACCTGGCGACGATGGTCACCGCCCAAGCCACGCTCGCCCAGCCGGCGTCCGCCGCCGAAGGCACGGCCTCGCGCCCGCCGGACGGCTCGGCGGCGGCCTCCACCGCCCCCTCAAAGCCGCCAGCCACCCCGCCAGCCACCCTGCCTGTCGAGCCACCTGCCGAGCTGCCTGCCGCGGCACCGCGAGCCACGGAGCAGGCCGACCGCGTCGTCCGAGTCTCCGCCGACAGCCTGACGCGGCTCGTGGGGCTCGCCGGCGAATCCCTGGTGGAGACGCGCCAGCTGCGACCGTTCGTCGACTCGCTGCTGCAGCTCCGCTCGACCGAAGTCGACATCTGCGACGCCATCGCCGCCCTCGACGAGAAGCTCAAGGGGGGCGACATCGCCGTCCCCGGGACGGTCACCGCGATGCTGACCACCATCCGCGAACGCTCCGAAGCACGCCTCGCGGCGCTCACGCGGCACGTCGAGGACTTCGAGAGCTTCGCCCGCCGCAACGAAGACCTTTCCAACCGCCTGCACCATGAGGTGATCGTCAGCCGCATGCGGCCGCTCGCCGACGGCATTCGCGGATTTCCCCGGCTCGTTCGCGACGTGGCCCGCACGCTCGGCAAGCAGGTGAAGTTCGAGGTCCGCGGCGAACAGACGGGTGTCGATCGCGACATCCTCGACAAGCTCGAGGCGCCGCTCTCGCACCTGATCCGCAACTCGCTCGACCACGGCATCGAACTGCCGGCCGACCGCGAGGCGGCGGGCAAGTCCCCGGCCGGGACGATCCGGCTCGAGGCCCGCCACCGGGCCGGCATGCTCCAGATCACGCTCACCGACGACGGGCGGGGCATCGACGTGGAGCATCTCCGCGTCAAGGCGGTGGCCCGCGGCCTCGTCGCCCGCCAGGTGGCCGATCACCTGACCGAACTCGAACTGCTCGAGTTCCTTTTCCTGCCCGGTTTCTCCACCAAGGACCAGGTCACGGAGATCTCCGGCCGCGGCGTCGGGCTCGACGTCGTGCAGAGCATGGTGAAGAGCGTGGGGGGCAGCGTTCGCGTGGCCACGCAGACTGGTCGCCAGACCACGTTCACCCTCCAGCTCCCGATCACGATGTCGGTGATCCGGGCACTCCTCGTGCAGGTGGGGGGCGAGCCCTATGCCTTCCCGCTGACGCGAATCGACCAGATCCTGTTCTGCCCGGCCTCCAGCATCCGCACGGTCGAGGGGCGGCAGTACTTCGACCGCGACGGCGTCTCGATCGGGCTGGTGATGGCCTCCCAGATCCTCGAGACGACGGGGCAGCCTCCGGCCGATCCGATGCCCGTCGTGGTGATCAGCGACCGCGGGCAGCAGTTCGGCATGATCGTCGACTCCTTCCTGGGCGAGCGGGATCTCGAAGTGCGGCCCCTCGACCTGAGGCTCGGCAAGGTTCCCGACGTCAACAGCGCGTCGCTCCTGGAAAATGGCGATCCGGTTCTGATCGTCGACGTCGAGGACCTCGTCCGATCGATCGACAACGTGCTCATGGGCCGCCGGCTCTCGCGCGTGGAGTTCGAGCGGATGGCGGAACAGGCCCGGCAACGGAAGCGGATCCTCGTCGTCGACGACTCGATCACCGTCCGCGAGCTCGAGCGGCAGCTCCTCCAGGCCCGTGGCTTCGCGGTCGATGTCGCCGTTGACGGCATGGACGGCTGGAACGCGATCCGCGGCACCCATTACGACCTCGTCGTGACCGACGTCGACATGCCGCGAATGGACGGCATCGGCCTGGTCTCGCTCATCAAGGCCGACCCGGCCCGCCGGGAGACGCCGGTCGTGATCGTCTCCTACAAAGACCGCGAGGAGGACCGGCTCCGCGGCCTCGATGCGGGGGCGAACCGCTACCTCACGAAAAGCAGTTTCCACGACGAGACCTTCGTCGATACGATCATCGATCTGGTCGGCGAGGCGACGACGTAGCAACGACGTAGGAAAGACCCATGCGAATCGGGATCGTGAACGACCTGAAGGCGGCGTGCGAGGCGCTGCGGCGCGTGGTCGACAGCGTGCCCGACCACGAGGTGGCCTGGACGGCGAGCGACGGCGTCGAGGCGATCGCGATGGCGAAGCGCGACCGCCCGGACCTGATCCTGATGGATCTGCTGATGCCGCACATGGACGGCGCGCAGGCGACCCGGCAGATCATGGCCACCGCCCCGTGCGCGATCCTGGTGGTGACCGCGACCGTGAGCGGCAACATCTCGCTCGTCTACGACGCCATGGGCTACGGGGCCCTCGACGCGGTCGACACGCCGATGCTCGGCCCGGGGGGGGAGGTGACCGGAGCCGGCGCCCTCGTCGAGAAGATCGGCACGATCGCGAAGCTTGTCGGGGCGACCGCCGACCCGCGGCGGGCCCGACGGGCCGTGGCGTCCTCGACTCCGCCACGGCTGCTCGTCGTGGGGGCTTCGACCGGCGGCCCCAAGGCGATCTCCGACCTCCTCTTCCCGCTGCCCCACGACTGGAACGCCGCGGTGATCATCGTGCAGCACGTCGATGTCGCGTTCGCCCCCGGGCTCGCGAAGTGGCTCGGTGACCGCACCGGCCGCGCCGTCCGCGTGGCAGAGCACGGGCAGCAACCGCTCGCCGGCGACGTGCTGCTCGCCGGCACCAACGACCATCTCGTGCTCACCAAGGCACGTACGCTCGAATACCGCCAGGAGCCCCGGGACGTCTTCTTCCGGCCCAGCGTCGACGTCTTCTTCGAGAGCGTCGCCGACCACTGGCCCCAGACCGGGACGGCCGCGCTGCTCACGGGCATGGGCCGCGACGGGGCCAGGGGGCTGATGAAACTCCGTACGCGGGGCTGGCACACGGTCGCCCAGAACGAGGCGACGAGCATCGTGTTCAGCATGCCGAAGGCGGCGATCGACGCGGGGGCGGCCTGCGAGGTGCTCGGCATCGACCGGATGTCGAGCGTGATCGCGGCCCGCATGAACGCGTAGGCTGCTGGCGTTTCCTCACGACGTCGTTGGCTGCGGCCCCCCCATGGCCTCGATCAGCCGCATGACGTGCAGCACGGTGGCCTCGTTGCGGCCGGGGCAGGCGATCACCTGGACGCCCACCGGCAGGCCGGCACTGCCGCGATCGGTGGCGGCGGCGGCACGGACCACCGGGTCGAGGCTCCACGGCCGGCAGCCTTGCTCCGCGGGCCCGACCGTCGTGACCGGGACCGCCCCCGCAGGCAGGTCGAGCAGATTGGCCAGCAGGCACGGCGCGGCGGCGAGCACAAGCCGCGACGCACTCCCCTGCCGCAGCGCCGGCAGGGCCGACACGGGGCAGACCACCGCATCGCATCCCGCGACGGCGGCGCCGAATCTGGTCGCCAGGGCGTCGCGGGCGGTGATCAGGGTGGCGAGTTCCGCCGGCGTTCGTCGGCCAGTCCGCAGCACGCCCTCAGCCTCGCTCCAGCGGCCCGTGAGCCGAAGCAGGGCGGCCACGAGCGGTCGCCACCGGCGGGGCAGGCGGGCGATCGCCAGCAGGTGTCGCACGCCCCGCATCGGGCGGCTCCCGGCAAATAGTCGCCGCACGTCGTCTCCGCCGTCGGCGGCCACGATCCCGAGCAGCAGCCAGGCCGCTTCGGATGCCATCTCGCCGGGCACCCGCACGACCTCGACGCCGCGGGCGGCCAGACGCCCCACGGCGTCGCTCACCGCGCGGCGGACGGCGGGCGAAGCAGGAATGGGGCCGGCCTCGTCCCACCACGCCACCCGACGCGGTTCCGCGGAACCTGCGGACTCCGCACGGCCAACCCCGATCGCGGCGAGGGCAAGGTCGAGGTCGTTCACCGTGCGGGCGAGAAAGCCGGCGCGGGCGCGCACGGCGACGAGGTGGGGCATCGTGTTGAATCCGCCCCCGTCACCGAGGATGGCGGTTCTGGGCATGATCGTGGCGATGCCGCAGGCATGGGCGGGCTGCCGCAGGCTGCCGGCGAGGTCGTTCCCGATGGCGAGCGGCACCACCCCGGCCGCGACGAGGGCGGCATCGCCGCCACTCGAGCCGCCGGGACCTCGGGATGCATCGAGCGGGTGGCGTGTCAGCCCCCACACGGGATTATCGGTCTCGTGGAGATACATCGCCTGCGGCACATTGGCCTTGCCGATCACGACGGCGCCGGCAGCCCGCACGCGGCGGACGATCTCGGCATCGTCGCTGTCGATGAGTTGGCGGCGGCTCGGAATGCCCAGCGTGGTGGAGAGCCCTCGGACGGCAAAGCACTCCTTCACGCTCACCGGCACCCCGGCCAGCAGCCCGGCGGGAGCATCCTTCGCGATCGCTGCATCGATCGCGGCCGCCTCCGCCTCGGCTTCACGCCGCCGCAGCTGCACGAGGCCGTTGATCCGCGGCGCGAGGTCCGCGTGCCGCCGCAGACACTCCTGCAGCACCTGGACCGCCAGCGACCGGCCCGCCGTCACCGCCCGCACGATGTCGGCGGCAGAACCGGCTGACGGCGCGCCCCGCGGCGTCACAGCCCGGGCTGGCCGAACACGTCGGCCTCGACGGCAGCCGCCGGCTCGCCGCCTACCGCTGCCGACCGCAGGTCCGATGCCCACAGCACACCGCCGTCCATCACCAGCCCCATGATGACGACCGCGTCGCCCGGCGCTGCTGCCGGCTCGACCCGCGAGATCACGGAGAGTTCGCGGGTCGCGCCTCCCGCCTCCGCGATCGACACGCGGGAACACCAGTAGGGCCCGACTCGCCGCACCCCGGTAAACGTGGCCGGCATCACGACGCCGTCACCCTCGCGGCGGGAGTAGGTGAGCCAGTTCCTCGCCAGGCGGGCGAGGTCGTCGGCAAGCTCAGGCGTGGCGAGAATCCTCCCTCCGAGATCAGCCACCGCGGCTGGTGTCTCACCAAGCGGCCGCCCCGAATCCGCGGCGACATGCTCGAGCGTGGCGAGTTCCTGCGCCGTCCGTGCGAGCTGCTTGTACCAGTCGACGAGCAGCGTCTTGCGAGTCGGGTCGGACGGATCGGACACCGCCTGAACCGCATCGAGCGCCGAGGCGGCGTCCGCGACGGCGGCCTCGAGGCTGCCTTGGTCGAGCGGCTCCGGTTCGGGGATCACTGGAGCGATGGTCTCGAGGGCCGCGGGCTGAGCGGGCTCGAACGCCGGCTCCAGCGGTGGCTGTGGCGGGGCGATCGCAGCCAGATCATCGAGCGGCGCCGGGGCAGGCGCCGTGGCAAGGGGATCGGCACCAGCCACGGCGGCAGAATTTGTCGGTCCGTCCTCCATCGGCACTGCGGCGGCATCCTCAAGCGCCGGCTCGGCCGACTCGGCGGTCGGGTCCATCGATGCCACCGTCTCCGGTGACACCGTCTCCGTCGACGCTGTCTCAATCTGGGCCGTGTCCGTCAGGGCTGGTTCATCGGTGGCGACCACCTGCTCAGACTCGTCGGCCGAGGGGACGGGGTCAGCGACGGGTGCCGCCGCGGCTGCATCGACCGCAGGAAGGGCGTCGAGCGACGGTGCCGTCTCGGCGAGGGGCGCCACGGGGGCGACCGCCACGGCGGAACTCCGCGGCTGCGGCAGGAGAAACGCGAGTTGGTCGGGCATCCACTTTCGGATCCCGACCGTATCCTGCCATCCCATCCACATCAGGCCGATCAGCATGCCAAGCACGACCGGGATCGCCAGCAAACCACCAAACACGACGCCGAGCAGACCGCCAAGCAGACCCCGTTTCCGCGGCTTCCCCTTGCCCGTCGAATCGGGCGTCACGGCCACGGCCGCAGAGGCTCCGTCACCAGCCAGCGCGACCGCCCCCACGGCGGCCCCCGCGGCAGCCGCGCCAAAGTCGATGACGTCGGCCGCAGGATGCTCTCCGTCGCCTTCCGCTTCCACGGCCTCGAAGGCGGCGATCGATTCGGCCGCCTCGTCCGCCGCGTCATCCGTGTGCACGGTGCCGAACATCGGTTCCGCGGCAGGGGCAAACTCGTCGTCATTTCCATGGCCGAGTGCGTCGATGTCACTCGCCACGCTCACACCCGACTGCCCGGTACCGATCTCGATCGCTGACGAATCGTCGGTCCAGACCGAGTCGGCAGCCACGCCGGCTGTCTCGCTCATGTCGGACTGGTCGGACGGGTCGTCGGGAGCGAACACGGAGAGCGGTGTCACCGGGGCCTGCTCATCGCTCGACCCTGGCGACTCTTCAGCCGCATCGTTGAGCCAGGCGTCCACGAAGGCGTCGTCCTCCGGCGACTCGAAGCCGAGTCGATCCGGAGCTCCGTCGTCCGAACCGTCGGGGCCAGTCGCAGGATCAGCCCCCGGCTCGCTCGCCGGCAGGTCGAGTCCCGCATCGAGCGAAACGTCGTCGACCGAAAACGAGAAGCCCTCCCCCAGGTCCGCCGTCCCCTCCGACTCGAGATCCGCCCAGGGATCAAAGCCTTCGTCCTTCGCGTCGAGATCGTCGTCGTGGTTCTTGCCGTCGTCAGCCATCGCTCTCGCTCCGGGAACTCACTTCAGAGGAATCGCACGCCGGGAAGGTGAGGCCTCCCACTCCGCGCCGCCGATTGTACCAGCGGGATTTCCGCAGGGCGCCGCCCGCGACGGGCGGGGAAATCAGAGGCCGTAGGCCGGACCGTAGCGATCCCGGAGGCTCTTCACGAGCCAGTCTCCCGAAACACCGCTCCCGGTCGCCCGCTCCACCAACGGCTCGGATTCCAGGGTGCGGCCAGCGGCGTGAACCTCCCGCCTGAGCCATGCCAGCAGGTCGGTGAATCGGCCGGAGGCCACCTGGACATCGAGGTCGGGAACGGCGCGGTGCGCCGCCTCCATGAGCTGTGCCGCGAACACGTTGCCGAGGGTGTACGTCGGGAAGTAGCCGATCAGACCGGCGCTCCAGTGGATGTCCTGGAGCACGCCGCGGGCGTCATCCGGCGGCCGCATGCCGAAGTCCCGCTCAAACCGTTCGTTCCACGCGGCAGGCAGATCGTCCACCGCGAGGTCGCCGTGCACGAGGGCGCGTTCGAGATCGAACCGCAGCATCACGTGCAGGTTGTAGGTCAGCTCGTCGGCCTCGACCCGGATGAACGACGGCCTCACGGCCAGGAGCGCCCCATGGAACCGTTCTGCATCGACGTCGGCGAGCGCGGCGGGAAATGCCTGCCGCGCGAGCGGGAAGCACCATTCCCAGAAAGGCTGCGACCGGCCCACGAGGTTCTCCCAGAGGCGCGACTGCGATTCATGGATCCCGAGCGAAGCCGCCTCGCCGGGAGGCAATCCGTACCACTCTCGGGGCAGGCCCTGCTCGTAGAGCCCATGCCCGGCCTCGTGGAGCACGCCGAACAGGGCGGTCGGCAGTGACCGTTCGTTCCATCGCGTGGTGATCCGGCAGTCGTCGGGGCCGAGCGTGGTGCAGAACGGATGTTCGGTCGTGTCGAGCCGCCCACGGTCAAAGTCAAACCCGATCCGACTGGCCACCTCGCGGACAAACCGACGTTGGGCTTCCACCGGATAGGGCCGCTCCGTGAGGATCGAATCGTCCGGCCGGCGACTCGCGTTGCCACACGCCCGCACGAGGTCCACGATGGCCGCGCGGAGCGGCCCGAATCGATCCGCAAGCCGCCGCCAGCGGGCCCCGGGCTCATAGTCGTCGAGCAGGGCGTCGTAGGGATCGAGGTCGGGCCGCTGGCAGGACGCCTGCTCCCGCTTGAGGGCGAACATCCGCACCAGATGCGGCCGCAGGGCCGCCCAGTCCGAGGACGCCCGAGCCTCGACCCAGGCCTGCTGGGCCTCGACGGCGGCCCTGGCCAACTCCTCGACGAGCCTCACAGGCAGCCGCGCCTGCTTGTCGGCGTCGTGCTTGAGCAGCCGAATCGTGGTCCGCTCCAGCGGCGTGCCCGCGGTCGCCAGCGACGAATCGGCGAGGGCCACGAGCCGCTCGGCCTGGGCAGGATCGGTCCGCAGCCCATGGACGATCGCGGCCATGGCAGTTGCCTGATCGGCGCGGTGGGGACCGCCGGCCCTGGGAAGCATGGTCTGCTCGTCCCAGCCGAGCAGCGACTCGACGCTGGCAAGCACGGCTGCTCGCCGCGCATGCCCGCAGGCGGCCGCGAAGAGTTCGGCCGACGACGCGGGAGCGGAAGATGGCGGGTGTGAGGCAGACATGGCAACTGCGGGCCGGATATGGACTTCGAAAGTATGATCGTGCGTGCGATCCGCTCGCAAGGATCGCGGCCCCATCGCCGCGGAGCCCCGCCATGCTCGATGCCCTCGTGATCGCCCCGCATCCCGACGACGCCGAACTCGGCATGGGAGGCTCCATCGCCCTGATGCTCCGAGCGGGCATGGCGGTGGGCATCCTCGACCTGACCGATGGCGAGCCGACGCCCCGGGGATCGATCGAAACGCGTGCCCGCGAGACGGCTGCGGCCTCGGCTGCCCTTGGAGTGACGTGGCGGCAGAACCTCGGGCTGCCCAACCGCAGACTACGGGCCACCCTCGCCGCCCGCGAACGACTGGCGGGGGCAATCCGTCTGGCACGGCCGCGTTGGCTGTTCGCGCCGCACTGGGTCGATGCCCACCCCGATCACGTGGCCGCCACCAGGCTGGTGGAGGCCGCGCGATTCTGGGCGAAGCTCACCAAGTGCGACCTCCCCGGAGAGCCGTGGCACCCGGAACGGATCTACCACTACGGCTGCGTGCATCTGAAGTCCGTACGGCAGCCGTCGTTCGTGGTCGATATCTCGGCCACCTGGGAGAGCAAGTGCCGGAGTCTCGACGCCTACGCCAGCCAGTTTCCTCCGCGAGGTGACGGCCTGGGCACGCTCGACCGCGTGGCAACGGCCGACGCCTGGTGGGGAAGCATGATCGGAACCCGCCACGGGGAACCCTTCTGGAGCCGTGAGCCGGTCGCGCTCCGGAACTTCTCCAGCCTGTTCTGAGTCCGAGCGCCCCGGCACTTTCTGCCGTCCGCACATTCTTCCCAGAATCGTGTGGAAAAGCCCCACACCGCCCCGCTTCCGGGGGCGGTTGGCCCGATCGCGGAAACTTGGGGAGCGCGCGGCGGAACCCTGCGGTCGCCACGATCCGCGGGCCGATAGTCAACGGGTGGCCGTTCTTCCGGTCACGGCGTTCGCCCGGGGACTCGTATGGCCTCCCGTGACATCAACGTGATCGCGCTCGTCAAGGGAGGCGAACGCTACGTCTTCCTGTATGACGACGACAGCCGCGACCAGGCCCTCGAGGCTCTGGCCCGGCATGCCGCCAATCCCGACCTGAGTTTCTCGTGGTACGACGCCGCGGTGCTCGGGCAGAAGGTGCGGCAGAGCACACCGCGTCCGACCCGGCTCCGGTTCGGCCCTCGGGCCGACCGGCACGCCTGAGCCGACGGACCTGAACCGACATGGCGAGCGCCGCACCGAACCGGACGGCCTTCGGCGACTCGATCGAGCGGTTTCTGCGGCACATGGCGGCGGAACGCGGCGGCTCACCCCTGACGGTGAAGAGTTACCGCGAAGACCTGCTCCAACTCGAGGAGTTTCTCGCCTCGGCCGGCTGCCGGGCGCCCGGCGACGCCTCCAGCGTGCTCCTGCGGCGGTTCGCGGCCGGCTTGCATGCGGCCGGCTACGCAGCCTCGACCGTGGCCCGCAAGCTCGCCAGCATGCGCAGCTTCTACGCGTTTGGACAGCGGGAGGGTTGGGTGCGGGGCAATCCCGCCAAGCCGCTCCGCAGCCCGCGAAAGCCACGGAAGCTCCCCAAGTTCCTCACCGGCGACGAGATTTCCAGGCTGCTGGCGGCCCCCCGCCCCGGTCAGGCCGGAGGTCTTCGGGATCGCGCGATCCTCGAGCTCATGTACTCGTCCGGATGCCGCGTTCGTGAACTCGTCGGCCTCGACGACGGGGACCTCGACCTCCGGAATGCCACCGTCCGCATTCGAGGCAAGGGGCGGCGGGAGCGGCTGGGCATCGTGGGGTCGCATGCCCAGGCGGCCCTGCGGAGTTGGCTGGCGGCGCGGCCCGCCGCCACCGGCAGCCGGACCGCCGCGCGGCCGCTGTTCACCAACAAGTTCGGCGGGCGGCTGTCCGTCCGGGGTGTGGCGAGGTTGCTTGAAAAACACCTCGCCGTCGCCGGGTTGGCCGGCAAGGCGAGCCCCCATACGCTGCGGCACAGTTTCGCGACCCACCTGCTCGACGCCGGGGCCGACATCAGGAGTGTCCAGGAACTCCTCGGCCACAAGAGCCTCGTCACCACGCAGATCTACACCCATGTGACGACCAGCCGCCTGCTCGACGCCTTCGACAAGGCGCATCCCCGCGCCCGTTGAGGCGTTTGCCGCGGGACAGGGCAACGCGAGCAGCAGGCTGCCCCCATCGCTCACGCGATTGGGCTTCCTGAGGCCGCAGGAAGCGTAACGCCGTAAGGCGTACGGCCGAATCGACATCGCTCACCACCTCGCGCTGCCCCCATCGCTCACGCGATTGGGCTTCCTGAGGCCACAGGAAGCGTAA
The DNA here is from genome assembly GCA_018970605.1 of Planctomycetota bacterium. Taxonomy (GTDB): domain Bacteria; phylum Planctomycetota; class Planctomycetia; order Pirellulales; family UBA1268; genus QWPN01. The sequence goes on from JAGWWA010000015.1 coordinate 36,182, forward strand.
CGCCGTAAGGCGTACGGCCGAATCGACATCGCTCACCACCTCGCGCTGCCCCCCATCGCTCACGCGATTGGGCTTCGTGCGGCCGCAGGAAGCGTAACGCCGTGATACGCGTCACACTTGATCCTCAT
>JAGWWA010000118.1 GCA_018970605.1 Planctomycetota bacterium
CGAGGGGCAAGTGAAACTCGGAGAACGTTCCTGATGCGTCCCGCGATCGCCACGGTCTGTTCGCTCGAGGCGTCGCTCGGCACGGTGCTCGACGACTATGCGGCCGGCCACGTCGACGCCGTGGACCTCTGGCTCGGCCATGCCGATGCCTTCATTGGCGAACACGGCGTGGCGGCGCTGCGGGAACAGTTCATGGCCGCCGGCATCACGCCGGTGGCCGCCAGTTTCCAGGGCGGCCTGCTTACGAGCCAGGGCGAAGCCCGCCGCGAGCACTGGCGGCACTTCGGCGAGCGGCTGGGGCTCTGCCGCGATATCGGTATTCCCGTGCTCGTGATCGCCGGCGATGCCTTCGGGCCGCTCGGAGCGGAGGATCTCGGCCGATTGTCGGTGAGCCTCACGGACGCAGCCTCGCGGGCGGCCGACGCGGGCGTGCGACTGGCCCTCGAGTTCGACGCCCGGGCAAGCTTTCCCAACAACCTCCAGTCGGCGGTGGCGGTGATCGAGCAGGTGGGCTCGCCGGCGCTCGGCCTCTGCCTCGACTGGTTTCACTACACGGTGGGCCCGAGCAAGCCGCTCGACCTCTGGCTGCTGTCGAAGGAGAACCTCGCCCACGTGCAACTCGCCGACATCGCCGATGTGCCCCGTGAGATGGCGGCCGACGCCGACCGCATCCTGCCGGGCGAGGGCACGTCGCCACCGGACGACCTGGTGGCCCGGCTCCGGGAGATCGGCTACGAAGGGGCCGTCGCGGTCGAACTCCACAATCCTGCACTCTGGCGGGTGCCGCCGCGGCAGTTCGGCGAGATCGCGATGACGTCGCTGCGAAAGGTGCTCGGCCAGGCGAGCATGTGACATGCCGGTGCACGGTGCCACCACGGACGTGCACGTTGTGAACGAGGACAGGGAGCGGCGGCGGGCGTGGTTCACCGCAGGTTGCTAGCTTGCGGCCGCGGGGCGGCGCCCCGCGGCCCTGACGGTCGGGTACGATACACACCGTTCGAGCCTGCTGTGAATCCGCTCTGACGACCGATGCCTCCATGCCGAACCGTCTGACACGCGACGACCTGACGCGAGCCCGGCTCCGGCTCCTGCAGATGCACTTCGAGGCGGGCGTGGGCCACATCGGCGGCAACTTGTCGGCGCTCGACCTGTTGATGACCATCCATCACGAGCTGATGCAGGAGGGCGACGCGTTCGTGCTCTCGAAAGGCCATTCCGCCGGAGCGCTCTACATCACGCTCTGGGCGCTCGGCCGGCTCGCCGAGGATGACCTCAAGACGTTCCACAGGGACGATACGCTGCTTGCGGCCCATCCGCCGCCGGCCGGCCTTGCCGACGTGCTGTTCGCGACCGGCAGCCTCGGCCACGGCCTGCCCCTCTCCTGCGGGCTCGCCCTGTCGCGGAGGCTCCGCGGCGAAGCGGGCCGCGTCTGGTGCCTGATGTCGGACGGCGAGTGGAACGAGGGCTCGAACTGGGAGGCGCTGATCTTCGCCCGCCAGCAGGGGCTCGGGAATCTCACGGTGATCGTCGATCTCAATGGCCTGCAGGGATTCGGCACCACGGCAGAGGTGGCCGACCTGCGGCCGCTGGCCACCAAGCTCCGCGACTTCGGCTGGGATGTCGAGGAAGTCGATGGTCACGACGTCGCGGCGGTCGTCGCTGCAGCCCGACGGGATTCGGCCGGGCCGCGGGCGATTCTCGCGTCCACGACGAAGGGCCGCGGCGTGTCGTTCATGGAAGGGAAGGTCGAGTGGCACTATCTGCCGCTCACTCCGGAGCTCTACGAGCAGGCGGTCCGCGAGGTGCGGGCCGCCGCCGACACCCCCTCAGCGACGGCGGGGTGAGTCGGATGCGCACCGCGTTTTGTTCGGCGATGGTGGCGGTGGCGGGGCGGCCCGACCTCGTGTTTCTCACGGGCGACCTCGGCTTCATGGCGCTCGAGCCGCTTCGCGACGCGCTCGGCAGGCGATTCATCAACGCCGGCGTGGCGGAGCAGAACATGATCGGCGTCGCGGCCGGCCTCGCCCGCGACGGCTGGCGGCCGTGGGCGTATAGCATCGCGCCCTTCATCTATGCGCGGCCCTACGAGCAGCTCAGGAACGACGTGGCGATGCACTCCCTGCCGGTGACGATGGTGGGGAACGGCGGCGGCTATGGCTACGGTGTGATGGGCGCCACGCACCACGCGCTCGAAGACTACGGCGCGGTCCTCGCGCTGGGCGGGATCCGCGTGCTCGTGCCGGCCTTCGACACCGACGTCTCGCAGGCCGTGGCGAGCATCCTTGGGCAGTCGCGGCCCGCCTACCTGCGGCTCGGCCTCGACGAGGCTCCGAAGGGGTTCGAGCGGCCGCCCTTCGCGCCGTGGCGGCGGCTCGTCGAGGGCGACGCGGCGACGATCCTCGTCTGCGGGCCGCTCGCGGGCGGCCTGCTCGCGGCGCTTGGCGACCTGCCGCGGGAGCGGCGGCCGAACCTCTGGCTGGTGAGCGAGCTGCCGCTTGACGCGATGCCGGAGGCTTTTTTCGCCGACGTCCGGCGCACGCCGCATCTCATGGCCGTCGAGGAGCACGTGGCCACGGGGGGCGTCGGCGAGCGGTTGGCGCGGGAACTTCTGCTCCGCGGTGTCGCGCCGCGGCGGTTCACGCATCGCTGTGCCCTCGGTTATCCGTCGGGCCGCTACGGGTCGCAGGCGTTCCATCGCCGCGAGAGTGGCCTGGACGCCGCGTCGATACTCGCGGCGCTCGGCTGACGTTGAACGTCGCCCCGGCGGCGTTGCCGCGTGAGCGGTACGGCCTCAGGAAGCGTAACGCCGTCAGGCGTACGGCTGCCCGACGCTGGACGCGGTGTCTGGTCGCGATTCGCCCCACGCCTCACGGCGTTGGGCTGGGACAGCAGTGGCAGGGGCTTCCTGACCGTCCGACCCGCTCCGATTACACTCGGTGGCACTCGTGGCCTCCCGCACCAGAACCGTGGCTGCCCGGCCCCTGAAAGCGATCGTATGGACCGACAGACCCTCGACCCGGCGCTGGCGGAGAAAATCCGTCGGCTCCAGGGGCCCATCCTGATCCTGGGTGGCAGCGGCTTTGTCGGGGCGAGCCTGTTCCGGCTGCTCGCCGCCGTCCGGCCCGACGTGTATGGCACGGCCACCCGCCTGCCCGCCTGGCGGCTCGAGGGCGTGCCCGCGAGCCAGGTGAAGGTGGCCGACCTGCTCGTCGATTCCAACCTCGATCGACTCCTCGACGAGGTGAAGCCAAGGACCGTGTTCGACTGCATGGCCTACGGCGGCTATTCGTTCCAGGAGGACAGCCGCCTCATCTACGAAACCAACTTCGACTTCGTCACGCGGCTCATGCCGAGGTTGTTCGAGCGGGGCATCGACCGCTACGTCCACGCCGGCAGCTCGTCGGAGTATGGCGACAACTCGGCCGGGCCCGCGGAGACGGCGGCCGTGGCTCCCAACAGCGACTACGCGGTCTCGAAACTCGCCGCGGCGCATCTGATCTGGATGTATGGCCGCAAGAAGCGGATGCCGTGCGTCAATCTGCGGCTCTACTCGGTCTACGGTCCGCTCGAGGATTCTTCGCGGCTGATGCCGACGCTCGTGGCCCGCTGTCTCGAGGGTGGCCTGCCGGAGTTTGTCCGCCCCGACGTCTCCCGCGACTTCCTCTACGTGGACGACGCCTCCGAAGCCTTCGTGGACGCCGCCCTCAACCTCCGCGAGGAGGACTACGGAGAGTCGTTCAACATCGGCACGGGCCGGAAGACGACGATCGGCGAACTCGCCGAGACCGCCCGTGGGTTGTTCGGCGTCGAAGCCGCGCCGGTGTTCACGATGCCGGAGCGGCGCTGGGACGTGAGCGACTGGTATGCGACGATCGACCGCGCCCGGGAGCGGCTCGGCTGGTCTCCGAAGACCGATCTCCGCGAAGGCCTCCGCCGCACGGCCGACTGGTATCGCGGGATTCCTGACAAGGAGCGGTATCGCCGGGCGTCGAAGCAGTTTGGCCTCGACACCCGTCACAGCGTCAGTGCGATCGTCGCTTGCTACAAGGACAACCTCGCGATCCCGGTGATGGTCGAGCGGCTCACCGCCGTCTTCACGAAGCTCCACGTCGATTACGAGATCATCCTCGTCAACGACTGCAGCCCCGACGACACGGAAGAGGTGATCGCCCGGCTGAGCCGCGACGACCGCCGCGTGATCGGCATCTCGCACTCCCGCAACTTCGGCTCGCAGGCCGCCTTCCGCAGCGGCATGGAACTCGCGTCGAAGAACTCCTGCGTGCTCCTCGACGGCGACCTCCAGGATCCGCCGGAGCTGATCGAGCAGTTCGTGGGGAAGTGGCGGGAGGGCTACGACGTGGTCTACGGCCGTCGCGTGAAGCGGGAAGCGACTCCCTTCATGCAGGTCGCCTACAAGGCCTTCTATCGCGTCTTCGACTGGTTCTCCTATGTGCGGATCCCGCACGACGCGGGCGACTTCTCGCTGCTCGACCGGCGGGTGGTGGACGTGCTGCTGCAGTTTCCGGAGCGGGATCTCTTTCTCCGGGGCCTGCGGGCCTTTGCCGGCTTCCGGCAGACGGGCGTGGACTACGTGCGGCCCGAGCGGATGTTCGGCACGACGACCAACAGCCTCGCCAGGAACATCGGCTGGGCGAAGAAGGGGATCCTCTCGTTCAGCAACGTGCCGCTCACGATGCTCAGCGTCAGCGGGGCCGTGCTGCTGCTCGCGAGCGTGGCGGTGGCGGTGTTTCAACTCGCGTATCGGGTGCTCTATCCGGCGGGCACGCCGAGCGGCCTCACCACCGTGCTCCTGCTGATCCTGTTCTTCGGCGCGATCAATCTCTTCGCGGTCGGCCTCGTGGGCGAATACATCGCCAAGATCTTCGAGGAGGTGAAGCGGCGTCCCGTGTTCATCCGGCGGAGCATCATCCGCGACGGCGAAATCCGGCCGGCGGCGCCCGGCCTCGGCGCGGCGACGGACCAGGCCGGGCCGCGGGCGACGTCATGATGGCCGCCGCCGGGGCGATGCCCGTTCCGGAGGTGACGCGGCCCTGCCCGGTCTGCGGGAGTGGCGACGAGTCGCGGGTGTTTGCCGAGGCCCGGTACGACCTCGCGAAACTCGACAGCCATGCGTTCGCGTCGCGGAAGGTGCCGGAGTACATGCACTACCGGCTCGTGCTCTGCCCGACGTGCGACCTCGTGTATGCGAGCCCAGTGCCGTCGGCGGAGGGGCTGGCGCGGGCCTACGACGAGGCGGCGTTCGACTCGGGGGAGGAGGCTGGTTGCGCGGCACGAACCTACGGCCGTTTGCTGGCGGGGCTTGTCGGCGGCCTGGCCGACCGCGGCACGGCGATCGACGTCGGCACCGGCGACGGAGCGTTTCTGGGGGAGCTCGCGGCGGCCGGCTTCTCCACGGTGATCGGCGTGGAGCCGTCGGCGGCGCCGATCGCAGCTGCGGCGGAGCGCGTCCGGCCGTGGATCCGCCACGGCACGTTTCGGGAGGAAGACTTTGCGGCGGGCGAGGCAAGCCTCGTCACCTGCTTTCAGACCCTCGAGCACCTTCCTGATCCGGCGGCCTTCAGCCGTTCGGCGTTCCGGCTGCTGAAACCCGGCGGCGCGGTGTTTTTCGTGGGGCACGACTACCGGGCGCTGCCGAACAGGCTGATGGGCCGCCGGTCGCCGATCTACGACATCGAGCACCTGCAACTCTTTTCGCGGCGGGCGCTCGGCGAGATGCTGCGGCGAACCGGCTTCACATCGATCGATGTGCGGCCCATCACCAACCGCTATCCGCTCCACTACTGGCTGAAACTCGCGCCGCTGCCGATGGCCCTGAAGCGGAGACTATGCGACGCGGCGCGGGCAACCTGGCTCGGCCGCCTGCAGCTTCCGCTGCCCGTGGGCAACCTCGCCGCCGTGGGCTTCAAGCCTGCCGACCCGTAGAACAGGTTTTCACTCTGCGGTGACCGGGGCTGTCTCTGCGGCATGTGCAGGTTGGCAACCTGCACCTACGGGTAGCACAGGTTTTCTCCCTGTGTCGAACTCCGCTGCGTCTCCTACTCGATCGGTGGGAGTTGCTCGACGCGGGCCTGCGTGAGCGATGTCACGTACTCGTCGAGCGTGGCCGGGGCGAGCCAGCGCCGCCGGAGATACTCCGCACCGATCCTCGGCCCATCGTCGCCTACGTTCGGGGCAGGGCCGATGCCGACGAGGAGGTGCGGGCCCTTGCGGCGAATGTCTGTCATCGCATAGGGCATCCCTGTCTCCGTCTCGATCAGCCGTTCCAGTTCGGCGCCGGAGATCGGCAGGCGGCCCATGGTGAATGCCGGCTGGCCATCGGCGCCCACGGTCTGCTCGTCGCCCACCGAGGTGCGGCCCGGCACCGAGCCGCCGGTTTCCAGCACGAACGCGGTCGGCAGGCCGTCGGGAGGCGCGGCGAGGAACGTCCAGACGGCGATGGGGTAGAAGTCGTTCGTGTATCGAATCGGGAAGTAGTCGCGGAGCTGGATGACGGCCGGTGACCGGGCGTCGATCAGTTCGCGGAGATCGCGGCGGATCGCCGCCTGCTTGGCCCCGTAGGCCTGCATGAGGAGCGTGTTCCGCCAGCAGTCGCCGACGAACAGCACCGCGATGGCGGCCGCGGCGGCGAGCCAGGCGGCAGGGTGCGAGGGGAGAAGACTACGGTTCGCCGCGACGAGCAGGCCGACGACGGTCATCGCGATCGGCAGGGGAAGAAGGACACAACTCCGCGACCACCAGCCATGCGCCATGATCGCCTGGCCGACGGTGATGTAGGGAAACGCGGCGGCGACGAGGAGCAGGAGTCCGCAGGCCACGAGCCGCCAGCCGGAGGAGGGAGCAGCGGTCGCCGTGGCGGCG
>JAGWWA010000119.1 GCA_018970605.1 Planctomycetota bacterium
GGGGGCCGCCGGCCACTGCCTGAACTCCGAGGGGCAGCGTGACACCGACGCCTGGGGCAAGGCGGCACGCTGGGTCGGGTACTGGGGGCCGATCGATGGCAGGACGGTGGGCATCGCCGTGCTCGACCACCCGCACAACCTCCGACACCCAACCCACTGGCATGCCCGCGACTACGGGCTCGTGGCGGCGAACCCCTTCGGCCTCCACGATTTCACCGGGGCGGACCTGGGCAGTGGCGATTACACGATCCCCGCCGGCGAGTCGCTGACGTTCCGATACCTGTTCGTGTTTCACGAAGGAGACCCCGAGGCCGCCGGCATCGATGGGCTCTGGAAGCAGTGGGCTGCGCGAGATGACGCGTCTGCGGCCGCTGGTGAGAAGGCGGCTCCATGACGGCCCCGGCTGCTCGAATCCTCGACGGCAGGGCGCTCGCAGGACGGATCGAGTCGTCGCTCCGCCAGGAGGTGGAGACCTTCGCCTCGATGTTCGGCCGGAAGCCGCGGCTGGTGGTGGTGCTCGTCGGCGACATGGCCGCGAGCGGCTCCTACGTGAAGAGCAAGGCGGCCGCAGCGGCCCGCGTGGGCATGGAATCGACGGTGCTGCCGGTGGCGGCGACGGCGACAACCGGCGAACTGGTGGCTCTCGTGAAGGCGATCGCCCGCGACGAGCACGGGCATGCCGACGGGATCCTCGTGCAGCTGCCGCTGCCGCCGCACGTCGATACCGTGGCGGTGCTCGACGCCGTGCCGGCCGACCGCGATGTGGATGGCTTCCATCCAGAGAACGCCGGGCTCCTCTCGCAGGGTCGGCCGCGGTTCATCCCCTGCACGGCGGCGGGCGTGCAGCGGATGCTCATCGACGCGGCGATTCCCACGGCGGGAAAGCACGTCGTCATCGTGGGCCGCAGCGACATCGTGGGAAAGCCGCTGGCGCTCCTGCTCGCCCAGCGGCCGCCGCTCGGCTGCCCCGCGGACGGTACCGGGGGATGCGATGCCACCGTGACGATCTGCCACAGTCGCTCCGGCGACATCGGCCACTTCACCCGGCAGGCCGACATCGTGGTGGCGGCGGTGGGAAAACCGCAGCTGATCACGGCCGATATGGTCCGCCCGGGAGCGGCCGTGATCGACGTGGGGATCAACCGTGTGGACGGGAAACTGGTGGGCGACGTCGATTACGGCCCGGTGAGCGAGGTGGCCGGCTGGATCTCGCCGGTGCCCGGCGGCGTCGGCCCGATGACCGTGGCGATGCTGATCGCCAACACGCTCCTCGCCGCCGAACTCCGCCTCGGCAGGCGGTGACTTCAGCCCGCCGGGCCGGATTCCCCGGCGTTTCGTCGGTGAAACCCGCCCTTGAACGCTTTTGGCGGGGTCACTACTTTCCCGACCCGCAGAGCAGGTGCCGGCGGCCACCAATCGCCCATCCTGCCACGCCCCTCGCAGCCTCCGCCGTCGGATCGACGGAGGCCCGCGCTGGGGCCGTGCTGCCGTCCTGACCGATCACATCCGGGGCCTTCCCACCGCCCCACCGAGACGCCGGTTCATGAACTACTTCCTCAGGGCGCTTCGCGAGGCCGCCAAAAGCTGGCCGCTGCTTGCCGCGGCGCTCCTCTGCTCCGCCGGCGTGGCAGCCCTCTGGGGCGCCAACATCGCCGCCCTGTTTCCGATCATCGAGGTGACGCTCAAGGGCGATTCACTCCAGTCGTGGAACGAACGGCGGATCGAGGAGGCCAAGGCACGCGTCACCGCCGCGACCTCGCAGATCGCCGACCTCGAGGCGGCGGTGGCCAAGGCGGCGGGGGACGCCGATGAAACCAAGCGGGATCGCAACCTGCTCGACACCCTGAAACTCTCGAAGCGGGGCGACGAGACGATCATCTATTCCGGCGAGCGGCTCTCGCCGTGGCTCGACCGCTTCCTGCCGCGGGACCCCTTCAACACGGTGCTCCTCGTGGTGGCGTTCGTCGTCATCAGCACGTTCGTGAAGCACGTGCTGCTGATGGGGTCCACGCTGCTCGTCAGTTGGGTGGCGATGAGCATCAGCCGCAACATCCGGCTGAAGGTCTTCGACAAGGCGCTCGAACTCGACCGGGCGCAGTTCATGAAGTGGGGCTCGGCCGGCTTCATGGCCCAGGTGACGGGCACGTCCGACATGCTCGCCAGCGGCATCACGGCGGTCTACGGCGGGGCGGTCACCGAGCCGCTCAAGATCATCACCTGCCTGGGCTTCGCCTTCATGGTGTCGTGGCGGCTGACGCTCGCCTGCCTGACGCTCGCCCCGGTGGTGGGCTTCCTGATGGTCTGGCTCAATCGCCGGATTCGCGGCGTCTCGAAGAACATCCTGGCCCGCTCCAAGGGCTTCCACCACGTGCTGCTCGAGGCGCTCAACAACGTGCTCACCGTGCAGGCCTACACGATGGAGGACTTCGAGCGGCAGCGGTTTCGCAACTGCACCGGCGACATGATGCGGACCGGCATGTGGCACACCTTCTATTTCGCCCTCGCCAATCCGATCACCGAGATCCTCGGCATCGGCATGGTGGCGACGTCGATCGCCGTGGGCGCGTGGCTCGTGATCAACCAGGAGACGCAGATCTTCGGGATCACGATGACGGATCAGCCGATGACGGTGCCCGGCATCATGATCTTCTTCGGCTTCCTGATCGGGGCCAGCGACCCGGTGCGGAAGCTCTCGGGCGTGATCACCGGCCTCAACATCGGCATCGTGGGCGCCCAGGCGCTCTACCCGCTGCTCGACACGCCGTCGAAGCTCGCCGAGGCCGTCCAGCCCAAGACGCTCCCCTCGCCGCACCGCGAGATCCGCCTCGACAAGGTGTCGTTCTCCTACGACGGCATCGACACGGTGCTCAAGGATGTCGATCTCACCATCAACTTCGGTGAGCGGGTGGCGATCGTCGGCCCCAACGGCGGCGGCAAGAGCACGCTCGTCAACGTGATCTGCCGGTTCTACGACCCGACTTCCGGCCGCGTCCTCCTCGACGGCGTGCCCCTCACCGAACTCGCGCTGCACGACCTGCGGCGGCGGATCGCGATGGTCACCCAGCAGACCGAACTCTTCAACGAGTCGATCCACTACAACATCCGCTACGGTCGCTGGGATGCCACCGAGGAGGAGATCGAGGAAGCCGCCCGCAAGGCTCACGCGCACGAGTTCATCTCGGAGTTTCCCGAGGGCTACCGGACGATGGTGGGGCCCAACGGCTTCCGGCTCTCGGGCGGGCAGCGGCAGCGGATCGCCCTGGCCCGGGCATTCCTCCGCGACGCGGAGATCCTCGTGCTCGACGAGGCCACCAGTCAGATCGACGTGGAGAGCGAGCGGCTGATCCACGAGGCGCTCGCGAGTTACGTCGAGAATCGGACGGTGATCATGATCACCCACCGGGCGAGCACCCTGGCCCTGGCCGACGCGATCATCGAAGTCGATCACGGCGTGGTCACGAAGCGGCCTGCCCGCCAGCAGCAGGCCGCCTGAGCCGCGTTCCAGAAAGCCCCGAGCGGAAGCGAGGGGATGGGCGTGGCAATGAAGCAGACGCCACGTTGCCGACGGCGCTGACTCCCCTCGCTCGCGCCCGGGGCTTCCTGTCGGGACGACGCCGTGTGCTGCCGATTGGCGCGCCGTCACCCGCCGAGTCGGTCCTGCCACCGGGCCGCGTCGCGGGGCTCGTATCGCTCCGGCTCGAAACTGTCGCGTACGATCGCCCGCACGGCCCGGAGGTCCACCGTGCCCTTGCGGCCCGCGAGCTGCACGAGGAGGTTGCCGATCGCTGTGGCTTCGACAGGGCCGGCCACCACCGGCCGCGCCGTGGCATCGGCGATCATCTGGCAGAGCAGGCGATTCTTCACGCCGCCTCCCACCACGTGCACCCGGGAGACGCGCCGGCCCAGCAGCGCGTCGAGTTCCCCCAGCGTGCGGCGGACCGCTGCGGCCACGCTCTCCAGTGCCGCCCGCACCATGGCACCGGTCGATTCAGGCACCGGCTCGCCCGCGGCGCGGGCGAGGCTGCGAATCGCCTCGGGCATGTCGGCTGGGGCGACGAGCGCCGGGTCGTTTGGATCGACGAGCGTCATCAGCGGCGGCGCCTCGGCGGCCAGGGCCGTGAGCTGATCCCAGGTCCAGTCCTGGCCGGCCCGCTGCCAGGACGCCCGGCACTGCTGCACGAGCCAGAGGCCGCAGACATTTTTGAGCAGACGGGTGGTGCCGCCGACGCCGCCTTCGTTGGTGAAGTTGCGGGCCAGGCAGTCGGACGTGACCAGGGGCCGGTCGAGTTCGGCGCCGACGAGGGCCCAGGTGCCGAGGCTCACATAGCACCAGTCGGGGCGGCTGCTCGGCGGTTCCGAAGCGGGCACCGCCGCCACGGCGCTGGCGGTGTCGTGCGTGCCCGGCAGGATCACGCGGACGCCGGCGAGGCCCGTCTCCGCCGCCACGTCGCTGCGGAGTTCGCCGAGGTCGGTCCCCGGGTCGGCGAGCGACCCGAACACCCGCCGCGGCAGTCCGAAACGGTCGAGCATCGGAAAAGCCCAGTCGCCCGCCTGCGGGTCGTAGCACTGCGTGGTGGAGGCGTTGGTGCGTTCGTTGGATTGCTCGCCCGAGAGGAGCCAGTGGAAGAGATCGGGAATCATCAGCATGCGGTCGGCCGTCGCCAGCACGCTGGAGTGGGATGCCTTCAACGCGAGAAGCTGGTAAAGCGAGTTGAGCTCCATGAACTGCAGGCCGGTGGCCGCGAAGATCTCAGCCCGCGGGACCACCTTCTCCGCCGCCGCGAGCATGCCCCGGGTGCGGGCGTCTCGGTAGCACACCGGATTGGCCAGCAGGCAGCCGTCGGGCCCGAGGAACGAGAAATCGACGCCCCAGGTGTCGACGCCGACCGTGGCGATCGATCGGCCGTGGCGGGTTGCCGCCGTCCTCAGGCCTACGACGACCTCGTGCCAGAGGCGGGGCAGATCCCAGACGAGTTGGCCACCCATGGCCACGGGGCCGTTGTCGAAGCGGTGGAGTTCCTCCAGTTCAAGGATCCTGCCGTCAAAGGCGCCTGAGACGATGCGGCCGCTGGAGGCCCCCAGATCGACCGCCAGAGCCACGTTGCGTGCCATGCCTGCCTCCGAACTACCGCGGAATGTGCGACCTTCGTGGTCGCGATTGTGCGTTTTTGACAGGGGTTGGCGAGTGGCCGCCACGGAAGGCGGGAAACGTCGGGAAACTCTGCGGCTTGCACGGGATTGGACGCGATGCCCCCTTCGTCTTGGACGATTTTGAGATTCACGGTAGAATTCCTCTCATAGTTGAGCAACAAGGTAAGGTATGGGCATGGTGCCGGCAGCCGTTGTTGAGCAGCCCGAAGTTCGTCAAGCGACGCCCGAAATCCGGGAGGACCTCGCGCGGGCGAGCCGGTCGCTCGAGTCGGCCACCCCCCCGGAGATCATCCGTTGGGCCGTGGATCGCTTCGGCCGCAAGCTCACCATGGCCACGGCCTTCGGCCCCGAGGGATGCCTGATCATCCATTGGCTGGCGGCGATCGCGCCGGCGACCTACGTCTTCAATCTCGACACCGGTTATCAGTTCCCGGAGACGCTCGAGCTTCGCGATCGGATCGTCAGGCGGTATGGGATCGACGTGGTGCTCGAGAAGCCCTCGACCACCGTCGAAGAGTATGAACGGACGCATGGCGGTCCGATTTATCGCACGGATCCCGACCGGTGCTGCGGCGAACGGAAACTCTCGATCGTCACGCGGGTGCTGGCGAACTACGACGCCTGGATGAGCGGAATCCGCCGCGACCAGAGTCCTGACCGTGCCGCCGCGCCGATCGTGGGTTGGGACCACAAGTTCGGCGTCGTGAAGGTGTCGCCGCTGGCCAACTGGACGAAGGCGAAGGTCTGGGATGCGATCGTCAAAGAGAACGTTCCCTACAACCCGCTGCACGACAAGGGCTACGTGAGCATCGGCTGCGCGCCCTGCACCCGCGCCGTCAGCGTCGGCGAGGACGAACGGGCCGGCCGCTGGAGCGGCTCCGCCAAGACCGAGTGCGGCCTGCACTCACGGTGACACAAGGACCCGTGCGATGCGTCTCTCCGCCAAAACCGAATACGCGGCTCTCGCTGCCGTAGAGTTGGCGAGGCGAATCGACGCCCCTGCCCCGGTGAGGATCCGCGAGATCTGCGCGGCGCAGGGAGTGCCGCCGCGGTTTCTCGTCCACATCCTGCTGCAACTCAAAGCCGCCGGCATCGTGGCGAGCATCCGCGGGGCCGCCGGCGGCTATCGGCTGGCCAAGCCGGCGGACAAGGTGACGCTCCAAGACGTGCGGGATGCGGTCGAGGGGCCGGCGGATGCCGTGGCGCCGTTGTCGGTGGACATGGGGAAGAAGTCTCGGACCGCCGCCGTGCTGGCCGCCGCCTGGGAGAAGGCCGCGGACGCAGAGGCGGAGGCACTTGCCGAGATCACCCTCGCGAGCCTCGCCGCCCGCTGCAAGCCGACCGGCGATTCGATGTATTACATCTGAGGATCGCAACAGGATCGTTGGTTTTCAACCAGCGGCACGAGAGACACAGGTTGGAAACCCGTGCTACTTCTCCACGGGGACGATCAGCACGCTCGCGGTGGCGCGGCCGAACACCGCCTCCGAGGTGCTGCCGATCAGCCATCGCGACAGCGGATCGGATGGCGTCCGGCCGAGCACGATCAGGTCGATTCCTCGGTCCTTCGCCGTCGCGATGATGCTGTCGCCGGGATTGCCCTGAGCGACGATCGGCGTCGCCGTCCGGAACGCGGGTGGCAGCGTGGCGGCGAATGCATCGAGCGTGCCCCCGAGCACGGTCACCTCCGCGTCGTGCTCCTGCTGCCAGGCCT
>JAGWWA010000120.1 GCA_018970605.1 Planctomycetota bacterium
GTCGCCGGGGGGCGGGCCGTTCTGCGCGAGCTTCCAACCGATCACGGCGGCATAGCCGCAGGCGAGCGCGGCCGGTACGAGGATGCCGCAGAGCACGTGCGACACCAACCGCTTCGTGGGCAGGAGCACCAGCGCTACCCAGGCGCCCAGGGCGATGGTGTTGGTGACCTGAAAAAACGCGTCTGGCGTGAGGGTCATCGGAGGTGCCTCCTGAGGCCGGTTGGGAGAAACGTCTCGCGTCTGGCGAGATGGTATGGCGGCGAGTGGATGACGGATGCCACGCGAGTCACCACCGTGGAGCCTGTGCGACCTCCAGCGCGCCCGCAAGCCCAACGTCATGAGGCGTGGGGTGAATCACCACCCGTCGTCGTGGTCAGCCTGGTCGGCCCGCGGCCTCACAGCCAGCGGGGTTTGCTGCGACGCGGACAGGCCAGAGGCTCGTCGATCCATCCGGCACGAACTCTGGGGGTTTTGGGATGGTTTGGCGGCTCGCGGTTCGCTAGAAATGGCCGGTCTTCGGCTCCGGGGTTCCCCGGATTCGACTCTTCCGTGAAGGGGTTCGCGTGCCGCACCTCCGATTGGCCGCGATCGCCGTCGCGAGCGCTTTGTTGCCGCTCACGATCGCCCATGCGCAGCTGCGGATCGTCGCCTACAACATCAACGCCAGCGATACGTCGCTGACGGCACCGCGGGCCGGCATGGATTCGATCATCTCCGCGATCGGCGCGTCGGCCAAGGGTGGCTTCTCGCGGCCGATCGACATCCTGCTGCTCGATGAGGCCAACACCGTCTCGACGACGGGCGTGCAGTACGCAAATCTGCTCGACAGCGTGTTCAACAGCAGCAGCTACGACCGCAACAGCATCAATGCCGGATCGACGGGGGGCGGACGGTCGGTGGTGGTCTACAACACCGACAGCGTGACGCTGGTGGGCGAGAAGCCGCTCGGGTCGCTTGCGACGCAGGCACGACAGACGATGCGATACCAGTTTCGGCCGGTGGGCTATGACGCGTCGGCCGACTTCTACATCTATGCGAGCCATCTCAAGGCCTCGACCGGCTCCACGAACGTGGCGGAGCGGAACCTCGAGGTGACGGTCAATCGGGCCGACGCCGACGCGCTCGGGCAGGGAGCCAACATCATCTATGCGGGTGACTTCAACTTTTACACGGCCAGCGAAGCTGGATTCCAGACACTGACCGGCACCGGTAACGGTCAGGCGTTCGATCCGATCAATCGCATCGGCTCCTGGCATGGCTCCAGTTCATTCATGGATGTCCACACGCAGTCGCCCGCCACGGTGGCGGCCTTCGGTGGCCAGGTCACCGGTGGCATGGACGATCGGTTCGACTTCCAGATGACCAGCGGCGAGGTGCTCGATGGACGCGGATTCGACTACGTCGGCGGATCCTACTGGGCCTTCGGCAACACCGGCACCCACACCATGAAGGGCGCGATCGACAGCGGCAGCGCCGATGCACTGGCGGCGCTGATCCCCGGCTACACCACCGCCCAGGCGCGGTCGGTGCTCACGACCCTCACCAAGGTCACCGACCATCTCGCCGTCGTGGCCGACTACCAGCTGCCGGCGAAGATGTCGGCGAGCCTGGCTGCGTTGCCTGCCCGGGTGATTCGGGGGGCGTCGGTCACCAACACGCTCACGGTGTCGAACGCGGCGCCGGTCACGGCGGCCAAGGGCGCCGACCGACTCGACTACACTTTCGCGGCCACTGGGGTTCTCGCCGGCAGCGGCAGCAGCAGCGCCCTCGCCCTCGGTTCCGCGAACAGCCACGCGTTTTCAGTCGACACTTCGGTCGTGGGGCTGCGGAGCGGAAGTGCCACCGTGACGGCGTCGAGCCCGCAGGCGATGTCGAGCCTGTTTACGCAGGGCTTGTCGCTGAGCGTGCTCGACCACGCCATCGGGTCATTCGCCGCCGCGACCACGATGACCACGTACGACCTCGATTTCGGCACGCTCACCCAGGGAGGCACGGCGGCGAGCCGGTCGTTTGGCATCTACGGCCGCGCTGGACCGCTTGGGTCGGAGTGGACGGCGAAGCTCGACCTCGACAGTGTCACGACGAGCGGGGCTGCGGGCATCTTTTCGACGACCCTCGCTCCCTTCTCCAACCTTGCGTCCGGCTCGTCCCGCACGTATAGCCTGTCGATGTCGACCGCGACCACGGGCTCCTTTGCCGCGACCTATCTCCTCAACGCCTCCGACGAGGATCTCGCGGGCGCCACGAGCCAGACGCTCCGGCTCACCGTCCGCGGCACCGTCGTGCCCTCGGGGCCGGTGGACACGGTCAGGATCGTTGCGGCTGGCGAGCGCGTGGTCGATTCGGCCGTCATCACGGGGCCCGGCCGACTCGTCAAGCAGGGCTCCGGCGAACTCGTCCGCGGCGGCACGAGTTCCTTCACCGGGGGCACGGTCGTGCAGGCAGGCACGCTGACGGTGGCGTCGCCGCTGGCGCTGGGGACAGGCCCGTTGACCGTGGCCGATGGTGCCGGACTCGCGCTCGGATCCACGTCGCTGGTCGTCACGGCGCTCGGTCGTGCGACCACCGGCGTGATCGATGTCGGGACCGGACGAATCACGGTGGCGGCCGGCGGCATCACCAGCGCGGCGATCGAGGCCGATCTGGCGACCGGCCTCGGCGATGGGTCGTGGAACGGCACGAGTGGCATCCGGTCGTCGTCGGCCGGGACTGAGCGGTCCGTCGGCTGGATCGTCGACACCGCCGGTGTCGCTACGATCGGCTTCGCGGCACCAGGCGACACCAACCTCGACGGCATGGTGGACATCCTCGACGCCTTGAACATCATGTCGGCCGACAAATTCGGGTGGGACGCCGCGTCTGTCTGGTCGGAAGGCAACTTCAACTACGACGGGATCGTGGACATTCTCGACATCGTGCTCTTCCTGAGCGCCGGCCTCTACGACGAAGGCTCGTACCTCCCGGCGGCCGGCGCCCTGCCGATGCTTCCGGGCAGCGGCGGCGGTGCCGCGGTCGTCGCGGTGCCGGAGCCGGCGTCGCTCGGCATGATGGGCCTGGCGGCAGCGGTGGCGGCGGCCGGCCGGATCCGGCGGCGTGTGCGTCGCTGAATGGCGCCGGCCGCATCAGCGGGCCGCCGGGACCATCCACGAGAGCGGGCCGGCCTGGAGCCAGACGAGCAAACCCATCAGGGCGGCGAGCGCGAGTGAGTGCGGAAAGACCCGCCGGAGGATCTCGCCCTCGCGGCGGTGTGTGCCCGTGGCCGTCGCGGAGACCACGATGCTCTGGGCATCGATCATCTTGCCCATCACGCCGCCGGTGCTGTTGGCGGTGCAGATGAGCAGCGGGTCGAGACCGAGCTGCTCCGCCGTGACCCGTTGCAGGCTGCCGAACATGGCGTTGCTCGAGGTGTCGGAGCCGGTGAGCGCCACGCCCAGCCAGCCGAGGAGCGGCGCGAAGAAGGCGTAGGCCGCGCCGGTGGCGGTGAGGGCGAGGCCGAGCGTGACGTCGGTGCCCGAATAGCGCGTGACGAAGGCGAGCGCGAGCATGGCGGCGATCGTGGCGAGCGACTCGCCGAGTGACCGGAGATTCTCCAGCCAGATCGTCAGGGCCCGCCGCCAGGAGATCCCGAGCCACGGGATCGACACCAGTGCCGCGGCCAGGATGCCGGTGCCCGCCGCCGAGAGCCAGTTGAACCGATAGACGGCCCGCTCGATCTCCCGCGAGTCGCGGGTGGCAGGGGGCATTTTTGCGACCCGGCCGTCGAGGAACGGCACCGGGAGCTCCGGCGCCACGGCGACACGTGACAAGCGAGGAGGCGTGTCTTTTCCGTCGAGCGTCGCCTTGACCACGGGCAGCCCCCACGTGAAGACCGCCAGGGACAGAAACACCCACGGCATCCAAGCCCAGGCGATCCGCGCCGCGGAATCACCCTGGATCAGGGAAGCCGTGACGCGATCGGTCCAGCCATGACCATGGCGCCAGACCGACGCGGGCTTCCACCAGTGCAGAAACGCGGCGAGCGCCACAAGGCTGGCCACACCGCCGACCACATCGACGAGCGCAGCTCCGACGAAGGTGGCCATCGCATACTGCACCGCGGCAAACGTGCCGCCGCAGACGAGCACCGCCGGCCAGACGCCCGTAAGGCCCCGCCAGCCAGCCATCATGCAGACCATCCAGGCCGGCACGATGAGCGAGAAGAGCGGGAGTTGATGGCCGGCCATCGCCGAGATGTCCCGTTCCTCGAGGCCGGTGACCTTCGCGAGCGTGATGATCGGCGTGCCGAGGGCGCCGAAGGCCACGGGTGCGGTATTGGCCAGGAGTGCCAGACATGCCGCCTCCAGCGGCGGAAAGCCGGCCCCCACCATCAGCGCGGCGGAGATCGCCACCGGGGCGCCAAATCCCGCCGCCCCCTCCAAGAAGGCGCCGAAGGAAAACGCGATCAGGAGTGCCTGGAGGCGGTGGTCGGCGGAGAGCCCCATCACCGACCGCTTCATGACGTCGAGCGCGCCGGCCTCGACGCAGAGCCGGTAGAGGAACATTGCTGTCACGATGATCCAGCCGATCGGAAACAGCCCGAACACCGCGCCGTGCGCGGCGGCCGCGACCGCGGCATCGGCCGGCATGCCGAAGACGCCGATGGCGATCGCGAGTGCGGAGATCAGGCCCGCCACCGCCGCCTGCATGCCCGACCACCGCGCGAAGGCGAGCAGGCCCAGCAGCACCACGAGGGGCACGGCCGCCAGGAGCGTGGAGAGGATCGGCGCGCCGAGCGGATCGTAGGTGTGTTCCCAGACCATGCCGGAAGGATACCGCGGCAGCCCGCCCCGACCGAATCGGGAATGCCCGAGCGCGAGCGAGGGGTGGGGGCTTTACGAATCTGTCGACGTCGCGTGGCGAGACGACGCGGGATCCCCTCGCTTCCGCTCGGGGCTTTTTGGGCACGATGCTCGCCAGGAAGCCCCGAGCGCGAGCGAGGGGATTGGGCTGTGGCGATACGTCGAGGCTGCATAACCCCGGCCGGGGCCGAACCCGTGCGCTACGCGAACAGTGGCTCCACGGCGTGCCCCTTGCCGTCGAGCGTCGCGTAGAAGGGGCGGTTCTCGATGTCGAAGACCGTCTTCGGGCTGATGCCCATGGCGGTGAAGAAGGTCGCGTGGAGGTCGGTGATCGAGACGGGGTTCTCGATCGCGACACAGGGCCGCTCGTCGGCGGTTTTTCCGTACACGAACCCCCGCTTCATGCCGCCGCCGAAGAGCACCACCGTGGAGCCGGCGGTGAAGTGACGATGCTGGCCGTAGTGGGACGGCAGCTGCAGGAAGTCCTTGGGCGAACTCGCCTGGTCTTTGGCATCCGAGCCGGGCTGGCCTTCGGTGATCATGTCGCGGCTGAACTCGCTGGCGATCACCACCAGCGTGCGGTCGAGCAGGCCCCGCTCCTCGAGATCGCGGACGAGGGCCGCGATGGGGCGGTCGATTTCGGCGTGCAGGGCCGCCACCCGCTCGTGGCCGTTCTCGTGCGTGTCCCAGTGGACGAAGGGCACGTATTCCGTGGTCACCTCGACGTAGCGGACCCCGTTCTCGACGAGCCGCCGCGCGAGCAGGCAGCCGCGGCCGAAGCGGCCGGTGTCGTACCGCTCCTGAACCTCCTTTGGTTCGCGCGTGATGTCGAAGGCCTCCCGCTCCTTGGCACCGAGCAGCCGGTGGGCATTGTCGATGCTGCGGAGCATCGATTCCTGGTGGAAGTCGCTCGTGAACTCGCCGTGTGCCGACGCCGCCGCGAGCCGCCTCATGGCCGCGTAGCGCTCGGCGAACCGCTCCGCCGACATGCCCTCCGGGGGGCGTACGGCCAAGGCCGCCTGTTCCGGATAGGGAAGGTTCATCGGCCCGAACTCGCTGCCGAAGAAGCCGGCGGTCGTAAAGGCCTTGATCTCCTCGTTCTCGCCGACTCCCTCGAGCCGCTGGCCGATGTTCACGAACGCGGGCATGACCGGATTGCGCGGCCCGAGCACGCGAGCCATCCACGCGCCGATGTGCGGGCAGGCTACGGTCTGTGGGGGCACGTAGCCCGTGTGCCAGTGGTACTGGTGCCGCGAGTGGAGGATGCTGCCAAGGTCAGGCTGGACGTGCGAGCGGACGAGCGTTGCCCGGTCGAGCACCGTGGCGATCTCGGGCAGGCCATTGCAGATCTGCACGCCGTCGATCGCGGTGGGAATCGCGGGGAAGGTGCTGATCACGTCGGCGACCGCGAGGCCCGGCTCGAACGGCTTGTATCGCTTCGGGTCGAAGGTGTCCGGGGCCGCCATGCCGCCGGCCATCCAGAGGACGATCATCGCGTCGGCCCGGGGCGCAGGATGCACGATGCTGGGGCCCTGCTCCGACCCGCGGGCCCGTGGCTCCGGCAGGGCGAGCGTGGTGGTCGCAGCGGCGGCCAGGCACTCGAGGAACTGGCGGCGGCTTTTCATGTCGGATGCTCCTGCTGCATTATCGCACCAACTGGAACTCTGGCAGCATCACCACGCTCCAGAGGCAATCGGCCACGCTTTCCGCGGTCGGCGTCGGGCCCAGCAACGCCCGGGCGACGGCACCTTCGTCCGCCGTCGGCGGCCTGGAGAGGGCGGCCGAAAAGATCCACGAAGCGATTCGATGGGGATCGGGGCCATGCTCCGCGAGGATGCGACCGCCTCCCTTGGCAATCTCATCGGCGAGCGACTGGTCGTTGGCCAGCAGGATCGCCTCCAGCGTCGTCAGGTCCGGGGGGCGGCTCGTGACGACCTGGTCGCGGTTCGGCCGGCCGAGGGCGGCCATCAGCGG
>JAGWWA010000121.1 GCA_018970605.1 Planctomycetota bacterium
ATCGCCCGCTCGTCGCCGACAACCAGCCAGGCGCGAAACCGGAACACGCTCCGCGGACCGAGGCTCGCCGTCGCGATCGGGGCCATGTGCATGCAGGGATCGGCCGTGGCCTCGTCGCTCGCCCCCTCTCCGTGCGGCCCCACGTTCCAGGCCTCCGTCGCGGCGGGCGACACAACCGCCACGCCCTGTCCGTCCGCGTCGAAGCAGGCCAGCGTGAACCGCGGCGGCATCACGTTGCCCCAGGGAGGGCCGGCGGGAATCTGCTCCTCCTGCCAGCGGCCGTCACCCCGATAGGTCTTCACCGTGCCGAACGACCGCGTGAGGTAGCAGGCCGGCAGTTCCTGATGCCGCGCGACGGGAGGCCCCCAGCGATCGCCTTCGTGCCGACGGCATTCGATCTCACCCTCGAGCGAGACGACGTTGTCGAACCCCTCCTCGAGTCGCGTCACCTGCCGGATCACCGCCGCAGCCTCCTCGTCGGGCATGTCCCAGAGTTTGGGGGTGATCTCGCCGACGAGGCCTCCGTCGGCAGAGCGCTCGAGCCGCGTCATCCGCGCCCAACTCGCCACGCCGCCGGCCTGGATCGGATTCCACGGCCACGGACTCCAGGCCGCGTGCTGTCCCTCCGACCGGCGATCGACCGCGCTTCCGGCGTAGTAGGACTGCTGGATGAAGCGGCCGGGATCGTGGACGTTGACCGCGTTTCCCGGATGGCCCCGCCACGACAGCCAGACGATCGCGCCCCCTTTGTCCTCGTCGATCCGAACGGTCACCGTGCCGTTGGCAATCTGCTCGACGGCATCAGCGGCCGAGGTCCCCCCATCCCCCACGAGACACACCATGAGAGCCACGCTCGGCGCGATCCGCATCGACTCAGCCCTCCCCGCGAAAGTTCGGCCGCAGCCGGTAGAACCCCGACTCGTGCCGCTTGAGGATGCCGATGAGATCACCCGCCTCATCGACCGCCGCGACGGCCGCAACCGCCGGCTCGACCGCAGCCACGAGGCCCCCGCGAACGGCCTTGTCGAGGAGTTCGCCGCCCAGCGTGAGCCGTGGCAGTGACGGCACCGCCACGGCCGCCGGCAGGAGCGCGGCCCGGGCCGACTCCGGAGTCACGGCCGCCATCGCGAGCGACGCCCCTCGAGCGAACGGCCCGACCGCCGTCCGCACGAGCGACTCCATCACGGCCGTCGTGCCCAGCGCGGTGGCCACGTCGCGACCGATGGCCCGCACGAACGTTCCCGACGAGCAGACGATCTCGAGGCCGAGCCTGGGCCACTCGTAGGCCGTGACCTCCAGCCGGTCGATCCGCACCGGCTTCTCCGCGAGTTCGATCGGCCGCCCCTTCCGCGCGAGCCGGTAGGCCCGCTTGCCGTCGACGTGGACCGCGGAATAGTCGCAGGGCCGCTGGAGGATGTCGCCGCGAAAGGAGGGCAGGGCGGTCTCGATCTCCGCGATCGTGGGCACCCGCGGGTCGGCCTCCACGTCGATCGGGGTCTCGAAGTCGTCGGAGGGGCTCGAACGGCCGAGGAGAAACGCCGCGGTGTAGTGCTTCGGCAGCCCATGCACGTAGTCCACGAGCTTCGTGGCGTGCCCGGCGCACACCACCACCACGCCCTCCGCAAGCGGATCGAGCGTGCCCGCGTGGCCCACCGCCGACATGCCGAGCGCGCGGGCAACCGCGTCCACGACCCGTCGCGACGTCGTGCCGACCGGCTTGTCAACCGGGATCACACCCGTGAATGGGAAACGCATACAGCTCCGCGATCTGGGCCGGCGACGCGGCCGCCAGCGACATCCGGCCCCGCAGTGCCGCGGGGTCCTCGACGGCCCCGGCGACGAGCCGGTCGAACTTGAGGTCGACCACCGCGGCCGTCCGCGCCGCATCGGCTCGGGCATGCCCGAGCGGATACTTCACGAGCCCGCCGCCGAGCCGACCGAGCGCGGCATGGTCGATGGCCACGCTCGTGGGAATCCCTTCCGGATAGAGCGCGTCGTACTCCGCGCCGCCGTGCTCGATCGCCATCGTGGCGATCAGTCGCGCGACGGCCGGGTCGCGGATCGCCTCGTCGGAGTAGTCGTCCGGCAGGAGCATCAGCGACTCCCAGCCGATCGGAATCCCCGTCTGCGCAGCGCGCCGGGCCTTGAGGAGCGTCTTCGCGAGAATGAAGGGGAGCGAGTGGTCTGCCGACTGCCGCGTCGTCGGCGTCCGCTTGGCCGGATCGGCGATGATCGAGAAGGCCGGCTCGTAGATCCGCACGGTGATCCCGCGGATCTGATCGAGGTCGGCGGCAAGTCCCGGATGCGCCGCGAACAGATCGACCAGCGACTGCAGGGCACCGGCCGACTGGTGCTCGTAGAGCCCGAGTTTGAAGTGCATCGCATGGATCGCGAAGGCGTCGCCGGCCACGCCGAGTTCGAGGTCGAACGGACTTCGTCCCGCGGGGCAGGGCTCGTTCTTGCGATAGATGGCCAGCGGGTTGCGGAATACGTCCCGCGGGCCGACGAACCCGGCGAGCGCCCGCCGGGCCGACATCACCGCCACCTCCGACGAGAGCGCCGCCGAGGCTCCCTTGCTGTCGGAGAGCTGGTGGCCCGCGCGGATCGCGCGAAACGGAACGTAGTGGGCCACGACCATGCCGATCGCCGACTCGATCTGGTCGGCGGTGCCGCCGAGCGCCGCGGCGTAGGCCGCCGCCGAGGCGACCGCGCCGTGATGCACGTGGTCGATGGCGTATTTCCGCAGCGCAAAGACCTCGGCCAGACGGCCACGGATCTCATCGATCAGGAGCATCAGCCGCAGCGTGGCTGCGCCGTCGAGCCCCGCCTCGCCGGCCGCGGCGACGGCCACGGGGTAGTAGTCGTTGTGCCCGAACTCCCCGGCCGTCCGCCCCCGAGCGGCGTCGTGGCCGAAGTTCGTGCCGTTGGAATCCCACTCGCGGACCGCGGAGGCATTGGCGGCCACGGCCCGCTCCACCAGGCATGGCCGCGGCGAGCCGAAGCAGACGGCCCCACGGCTGCCCGCCATCGGCGGCGTCGCCAGGGCTTCCCGCCGCAGCACCGTCGGCGCATTGGCCCCCGCCGCGATCGCCGAGACCCCGCAGCCGACGCTGTCGAGGTGAAACCGCTCCAGCAGGCGGACGGTCGCCGCTCCGATCGGCCGCGGATCGCGAAACAGGAAGTCGATCGCGTAGTCGGCCAGGCCCCGCGCCTGGTTGGTGTCGGCCGGCAGCAGCCGGGTGTCGCCCTGGTGATTCATCGTGCCTCCTCGAATCCGGCCGCATCTCGTGGCCGTCGCGGATGTTGTACCCGACCGCCGCGGCGCGGGGGCCGTCCCGTTGGCGGACCGGGGCGACTACACTCGGACCATGCACCCGACGCAGCTCGGACCGTATACCATCTCCTCGCTGCTCGGCCGCGGCGGCATGGGGGCCGTCTACGAAGGCGTCCACCGCGACACCGGCCGCACAGTGGCCGTGAAGACCCTCGCCTCCCACCTGGGCGACGACCCGGGCCTCCGCAGGCGATTCGAGGGCGAGATCGAGGCACTCCTGAGCCTGCGGCATCCCTGCATCGTGGAGCTGCTCTCGTTTGGCGA
Source organism: Planctomycetota bacterium (assembly GCA_018970605.1). Lineage (GTDB taxonomy): Bacteria > Planctomycetota > Planctomycetia > Pirellulales > UBA1268 > QWPN01. The sequence continues at coordinate 3,599 of JAGWWA010000121.1, forward strand.
GGAGGATGGCCAGCTCTACTTCGCGATGGAGCTCGTCCGCGGCAGGAGCCTCGAACAGCTGCTCCGCTCGGGCCGCACGTTCACGTGGCGGGAGGCCGTCGATGTCGCGCTCGTCGTCACCCGCGCCCTCAAGTCGGCCCACGATCACGGCGTGGTGCACCGCGACCTGAAGCCGGCAAACCTGCTCTTTCCCGACGAGCCGGTCGGCGACGCCACGGTCAAGCTCGCCGACTTCGGCATCGCCCGGCTGTTCGGCTCCGGCGGTCACACGATGCACGGCACGATCGTGGGCACGGCCGACTACATGGCCCCGGAGCAGGCCGCAGGCGCGGCGGTGGACCACCGCGTCGATCTCTACGCGCTCGGGCTGGTGATGTTCGCGATGCTCGCCGGTCGGCCCCCGTTCCAGGGCGGCCAGGTGACCGACGTCCTCAGGCGGCAGCGCACCGAGGCCGCCCCGCGGATCTCATCCCGCGTCGCCGGTGTGCCGGCGGAACTGGACGACCTGATCGACCGGCTGCTCGCCAAGGACCCCGCCAAGCGGCCCGCCAGCGCGCTGGCCGTCGGCCGCCAGCTCGCGGTGATCGCCACGACGGCCGGCGATGCCGACGTGCCGCGCCCACCGACCGCCGGGCATGGGGTCGATCCGGGCATCACGCTCGGCCCGGCCAGTGCGGCGACCGACTGTGACGAGAGTCGCCGGGGCACGGCGGCGGGCACGAACGCCTCGGCAGCGACACCCCGGCGGGATGAGGTGGACCTCGAAGCTCCCACCATGGATTTCGCGCATGGCGAAACGTCGCCCCCCGACCCCGCGATCATTCCCGCCACGCTCGCCGGTACGGGCGACGCCAACTCCCAGACGTCGCCGATGGCCACCAAGCCCGATCCGCCCACCGGGCTGCCGCAGCGGGTGACCGTGCCGGCGACCGACGCGGCCCGGGCCGCCGCCTCCCGCACGACCAGGTTCACGACGGTCGAAGAGCTCGAGCGGGTCAGCCGCTCCGAAGCCGCCGCGCAGGAGCGGCGCGACTTTTGGATCCGCATCCTGGCATCGGTCGGCATGCTGGTGCTCGTCGCCGCTGCAGCCTACACGCTCTTGCGGCCGCCGACGGCCGACGAACTCCACGACCGCATCCGCGACATCGTCGACGATCCGGAAGCCGATCTGCGCGATGCGCGGCCGCACGTCGATCGCTTCCTCGCGGAGCATGCCGCCGACGAGCGGGCCGCCGACGTCCGCGACCTCGACCACCGACTCGACCTCGACGTTCTGGAGAAGAGGGCTCGCCGTCGCCGTGATGACGACCGCGCCATGACGCCCCTCGAGCGGGAGTATCGCGCCGCCATGGCCCGGGAGGACGAAAGCCCGCTGGCATGCCTGGCGGCACTCGAGGCGATCCTGACGCTCCACGCCGACGACGCGATCCCGACACCGGCCGCCGACGCCCCGCCCGAGGCGCGGCCCGCCCTCTGGCTCGATCTCGTCCGCCGCCAGATCGAAAGGCTCGGGCCGCTCGCCGACCGGGAGCGGGAACAGGACGTGGCTCGGGCGACCGCGACACTCGCCGAGGCCGCCGACCTCGCCGCAGAGGCCACGACGGCAGCCGATGAAGCCGCCCGGGTCGCCCTGCTGGAGCGCCGACGCGCGCTGCTCACGGGCATCATCGAAATCTACGGATCACGGCCGCACGCCGCCGCGGAGGTCGCCGAGGCCCGACGGCTGCTCACCCCACCCCAAGACTCACCATGACCGAAGCCGCCCCCGCACCACACGAACGCACCGCCTCCCGTCGTCCCCGGAGCCACGCGGCCTTCGCCCGGGCGAAGGCGTTGATCCCCGGCGGCGTCAACTCACCGGCGAGGGCATTCGGCGGCGTCGGCGGCGAGCCGATCTTCTTCGCCTCCGCCCAGGGCCAGCACCTCACCGACATCGACGGCGCGACCTATCTCGACTACATCGGCTCCTGGGGCCCCATGATCCTGGGGCACCGGCATCCGCGGGTCGTCGCGGCGATCGAAGGGGCGCTCGCCACCGGCACGACGTACGGCGCGCCGACCGAGGCGGAGAGCCGGCTCGCGGAGCTGATCGTCGCGGCGGTGCCGTCGATCGAGAAGGTGCGGATGGTGAGCTCCGGCACCGAGGCGGCGATGAGTGCCGTGCGACTGGCCCGCGGCTTCACGGGCCGCGACCTGATCGTGAAGTTTGCCGGCAACTATCACGGCCATGCGGACAGCCTGCTGGTGTCGGCCGGTTCGTCGGCGGCCACGCTCGGCGTGCCCAACTCGCCGGGCGTCACGGCCGGCACGGCGAAAGACACGCTCGTGCTCGAATACAACGAGCCGCAGCAGCTCGCCGACCTTTTCCGCAGCCGGGGCGACGCGATCGCGGCCGTGCTCATGGAGCCCGTGGTCGGCAACATGGGGCTGGTCGTGCCCACCGCCGAGTTTCGTGCCGCCATCCGCGATCTCACGCGCCGCCACGGCGCGCTGTTCGTCTGCGACGAAGTGATGACGGGCTTCCGGCTGGCCCTCGGCGGCGCCCAGGAGCTCCTCGGCATCGAGCCGGACCTGACGACGCTTGGCAAGATCGTGGGCGGCGGCCTCCCCCTGGGCGCCTACGGCGGCCGCGCCGACGTGATGGACCACATTCTGCCGGCCGGCAAGGTCTTCCAGGCCGGCACGCTCTCGGGCAACCCGCTCGCCGTCGCCGCAGGCACGGCCACCCTCGAGGAACTCCGCGACCACCCGCCCTATGCAGCCCTCGAGCGGCTCGGGGAAAGGCTGGAGGCCGGTTTCCGCCGCGCGGCAGCCGAGGCTGGCGAGACGGTCTGGATTGCCCGCGTCGGCAGCATGATGACGATCTTCTTCCAGCGAGGTCGCACGCCGCTGCCGGTGACCGGCTGGCAGACGGCGTCGCAGAGCGACACGGGCCGCTACGCCGAGTTCTTCTGGGGCATGATCGACCGGGGCATCTACCTGCCGTGCAGTCAGTACGAGGCGCTGTTCTTCTCGACCTGCCACACCGAGGCCGACATCGATCGCACGATCGCGGCAGCCGCCGAGTGCCTCGCGTCCTGATCCCGCAGGAAGCCTCTCGCCGTCATCCATGGAATCCGCGTCACCCGTGATCCTGAGGCGATCCTGCGGCGGTGTCACTCCGCCAGGAAGCC
>JAGWWA010000122.1 GCA_018970605.1 Planctomycetota bacterium
CGGCCGTACCGCTCACGCGGTTACGCTTCCTGGGGCCGTACGCCTTACGGCGTTACGCTTCCTGCGGCCGTACGCCTTATGGCGTGAGGATTCCTGCCGCGTCACTCGCCGGCGTCGTCGTGCATCCGGCGGCGGTTGGCGAGAAACGTCTCGAGCGACGCCGGTCGCGCGGCGACCACCCGCAGGAAGAGATCGTCGAGGAGATGCCGCGTGGCGGCCTCGTAGATGAGGTCCTCGATGTGCGGCTGGGAGTCATGCGCCGACACGGCGAGGCAGGCATTGGCCGTCGCGGCCAGCCGGCCCGTTCGGCGGGCGATCACGAGCACGTGCCCGCCCGCGGTCCGCATCTCGCGGCAGGCCCGCATCCACTCGCCGCCGCCGTGCCCGCAGATGATGAGCAAGACGTCCCGCGGCGTGGCGGCCGAGAGGCTGGCCAGGAGGTCGTGAGGCTGGCCGTGGGCGACCGCCCGGTGGCCGAGCAGGGCGATCCGCCCGGCGAAGGTACGGGCCGCCTCGCCGTCGATCCCCTCGCCGGCCACGAAGAGCATCTCCGCCTCGGCGATGCGGTGAGCCGCGTCGGCGAGCGCTGCGCCGCGGGCCAGGCCGCAGGTCTCGCGGGCGGCGGCGGTCTTGCTCTGCCAGAGCGCGTCGGCCCGCGCGGCCTCGGGGTCGCTGTCGGGCTTGGCGGCGATGCCCCCGGCGGCACCCACGGCCGACGCGCGGGCCACCGCCTCGGTGATCGAGAGCTTGAGGTCGGGGTAGCCCTTGTAGCCGAGCCGCTGCGAAAACTTCACCACGCTCGACTGGCTGATCTTCAGCGCGTCGGCGAGCTGCTGCGAGGAATAGTCGCGGAGCAGCTGCGAGTTGGCGAGAATGTAGTCCGCGATCCGGCGATCCATCGCCGACATGCGGCCACGTTCGGTGCGGAGCTTGGCGAGTGCTGTCATCGGTTGGGGCTGGCGGGCATCAGGCGTCGAGCGGCTCGAGGCCGTGCACCGCGGCGATGCCCAGGCCCGGAGCGTCGCCAATGGTAATCTCGGCGTCGGCGAAGCACACGTTGCTTTCCACCGGGTTGAATCGGCCCAGGGTCGGCCCGTCGAGGTCGACCCGCGTGATCACGTCGGCCCGGGCGACGGCGAGGTGGGCGGCGGCCGCCACGCTGATCGCCCCCTCGAGCATGCAGCCGATCATGCATTCCACGCCGTACGTGGCCGCGAGATCGGCGATCCGCACGGCGGTGGTCAGGCCCCCCGTCTTCATCAGCTTGATGTTGATGATGTCGGCCGCCCGTCGCTGAATGATTTCTGCCACGCCCGTGATCCCGGTCACGCTCTCGTCGGCGACGACCGGAGTGTCGATCCGCTCGGTCACGTACTGCATGCCGGCGATGTCCCACGACTTCACCGGCTGCTCGACGATGTCGAGACGCACGCCGGCGTCTTCGAGCTGGTGGATCGCCCGCACCGCCTGCTTCGCCGTCCAGCCCTGATTGGCGTCGATCCGCAACACCGCTCGCCCCTCGATCGCGGCATGGACGGCCTTGACCCGCTCCACGTCCACGCCCGGGTCCTTGCCCACCTTGATCTTGAGGGCCTCGAATCCCCGCTCCACCGCCGCCACGGCGTCGGCGACCATCTTGTCGATGTAGTCAACGCTGATCGTGACGTCGGTGGTGATCGCCGGCTCGCCGCCGCCGAGCAACTTGTAGGTGGGGGCGGCGAACCGCTGGCCGAAGAGGTCGTGCAGCGCGATGTCCACGGCGGCCTTGGCGCTCGTGTTCCGCTTCATCGCCGAGCGGACCCGGCCCGTGAGCAGGTGGAGGTTCTCGGCATCCTCCCCGACGAGCAGCGGCGCGAGGTGATGCCGGATGGCGTCGAGGATGCCGCCGTGGGTGTCGCCGGTGATCCGGGCGGTGGCCGTGGCACTGCCGTAGCCCACGTGGCCGTCGTCGGTGTCGATCATGACGACGATGTCGTCGATCGCATCGACGGTGCGAGTCGAGGTCTTGAAGGGCGTCTGCAGCGGCACGCGGAGCCTGCCGAATCGGAAGCCGGTGATCTTCATGGCGCCTCGGTGGGGTTCGACGGAAGGATGCGGACGAGCGTGGTGAGCGATGCGAGCGACGGATCGACCGCGAGCAGCGGCTGCACGATCACGCCGTTGGCCGCCGCCGCGCCCTTGGCCGGGCGACCCTCGCGGGTGTCGTGGATGACCCACGGCCCAGCCTCGTCGTGACCCACGACCATCATCACGTGCCGCCGCGAGTAGGCAAGGTCGCCGGGCCTGAGGGCCGCGACGGCCGCCATCCGCCGCTCGCGGGGCCACTCCGGCGGCAGCGGGGTGCGGTCGAGGCCCGGGGAAACCTGCTGATCGCCGGTGTTGCGGGGGAGGAGGAAGCCGAGGCTCTTGTAGACGTCGCCCACGAATCCGCTGCAGTCGCGGCCCTCGAAATCGTGGCCCCAGCCGTACCGCTCGCCGAGGAAGGCGAAGGCCTGCCGCAGCAGGTTGGCCCGCGTGGCGGGGAGCGGGCCGGCGTGGCTGCCGGCGGAGAGCGGCAGGAGCGCGGGGGCGATACGGAGGGATCCAGCAGGGTCGCGGACGGGAAGTTCGACGACCGTCGCCGCGGCGGCCGACTGACCGTTGACCGCTTCTGCCGCCGGCCAGTCGGCTCGCTCCGGCAGCGTGGTGCCCATGTCGAGGGTGATCGCCGACACCGCGGGCAGGTCGGGCGTGAACACCGTGCTGGCACGGGCGGCCGTGATCACCCGCGACGCCCGGGCGGCGTAGCCAAGCACGTCGGCGCGGGGTCCGAAAGCCAGTGCCTCGGACTCGATCCAGCCGTCGTACGTCGTGCCGATCACGAACTGCCAGTGGCCGTCGGCAGTGGCATGAATCGCCGCAACGGGCGCGCCGGGAAAGAACGCCGTCTCCTGGAACTGGTCGATGTCGGTGTCGGCGGCCGAGGCATGCACCCGCTCGCGAGTGGGCAGGCGGCGGACGGCTGCGCGGCGGACGACCAGCGCGAATCGGGGCTCGACGGTGGCCGGGATCACCGCGTCATCGACATTGATCGCTTGGCTCCAGCGGCGGCGGGCGGCATCGTCGGCCGGCGTGCCGTCGCCAAACACGAGTGGCCGGTCGGGAACCGTCGAGCGTCGCCGCACGCGGTCGGCGACGGCGTCGCGAGTCATAGCCGTCGGCAGCGCCGCCAGATCGGTGAGCGTGGGATCGTCCGCAAGCAGCCCGCGGTTGAAGGCTGCGATCGCGGTGGCATCGGCGACGACGCGGTCTGGTTCGGGGCACCGCGCGATCCAGTGCGCCGCCTCGAGCGGGCCTGCGCTGCGGCCATCTGCCGCGGCGGCGACGATCACGACGAGAGCGACGGGGCACCACGTCCACCACCCGCAGCGGGTCATCTCACTGCCCTCCGGAGCCGAGGGCGGGAAGCAGGGCTGCGAGGCCGAGGCCCGCGGCCGTGCCGACAACGTAGCCGAGGAGCCCCAGGAGGATTCCCACGGGAACGAGCGCCCGGGAGTGGGCCGCGGCGAGGATCGGGGCCGACCCGACGCCGCCGACGTTGGCCAGCGAGGCCACGCTGCACAGGCCCAGGTCGAGACGCAACAGCCGCGCGGCCGCGACCATGGCCGCGGCGTGGAAGGCGAGCACGGTGAACCCGGCGGCCACGAAGATCGGGGCTCGGCCGATGCCCTCGACGCTCGCCTTCGACGCCATCGTGACGATCACCACCGCGAGCAGCGCCGAGGCCACGCCATCGGAGCCCGGCAGCCGCGCCAGCGGTGTGACGGCGGCAACGCAGCCCGCGACCGTCGCGAAAATCAGCGTCCACGACACGGGGGTGAGCGAGGCCACGGGCGGCATCCGCTGCGCTGCGGCCGCGGCGAGCGTGCCGACGAGGAGCCCCAGCCCGAGCCAGACGAGCACGTCGCCGGGTACGAGCCGGCCCGTCGTCGCCATCGGGTGGGCCTGCCCCGCGGCGTCGTCGGCCTGCGTGGCCCCGGCCCAGCGGTTGAAGCGGGCGGCGACCGGCACGCTCGCGAAGAGCGCGAGCACCCACGCGGTGTAGCAGACGGTGTCGGTGAGGAGGGCGAGCGAGACGACATCGGGCTCGGCGTTCATCGCGCGGCTCACCGCCACGAGGTTGGCGGTGCCGCCGATCCAGGTGGCGCCCACGGAGGCGAGCACCCGCCAGCCGTCGGCGGGCAGCCACCATCGCCAGAGCATCCAGGCGACGACGATGCCGGCGAGGATCGAGATCGTCGAGCAGGCCGCGGCCAGCAGCACGCGGGGGCCGAGGGCCGCGACGGCCCGCAGGTCGCAGCGGACCAGCAGCAGAAACACCAGCGCCGGCAGGAGGTGCGTGAGGATCGCCGACCTGACCGTCTCGATCTCGGGGGTGGACCGCCACGCGCCGGCCATGGCCAGCGCCGTCGCGGCGGCGTAGGAGAGGACGATCGGCGGCAGGATCTCGAATAGGCGGGCGGGAAATCGGGCGGCCACCACGGGAAACACGCCGGCGATCAGCAGGAGCAGTGCGGCGAAGGCGGCGGGCGACTCGATCATGTGACGATGATACCCGCCTACGGCCCGGCCGCAGGAAGCGTAACGCCGTAAGGCGTACGGCCGAATCGGGGTGGCGCTCACACGGGGCATGCCCCCATCGCTTACGCGATTGGGCTTCCTGGGTCCGCCGTGAGGCGTACGGTACGGCCGCAGGAAGCGTAACGCCGTAAGGCGTACGGCCGAATCGGGGTGGCGCTCACACGCGTCATGCCCCCATCGCTCACGCGATTGGGCTTCCTGGGGCCGCCGTGCGGGATGGTACAACCGTGGGCATGAGCGAGGCATCTCCACTCTCGGCGGTCGTCGCGATCTGCACCGTCCTCATGGTCGCGGTGGCGGGGGAGAGCCATGTGGCCCGCGCTGATGACGGGATCGTGGTGCTCGCCAATCGCGACGACGACGACCGCGACGGCCGGCCCGATGCGGATGACGAGCGGGTCAACGGAGTGACCGACGAGCGCGACCTCACGGCGATCGTGCTCCCCTGCCCTGCCGGTGCCCGGCTCGTGCGGGTGGCGGCCGACGATGCGCCGCTGCGATTCTTCGTACGGGACGGCGACGGCTGGCGTCACCTCGGCCTCGGCCGGGCGGAACTGCCGCTGGCCGCCGGCGGGGCCGACACGCTCACGCTCCATGTGGAGGCCCGCGACTGGGCCGGGGTGCCCGCGTCGTGGACGGGCCGCGGAAACGTGGCCGTGACGTTCGAGGGACCCGACGGCTCGATTCTGGTCCACGACCTCACCGTTCGCGTGGCGCCGGTGCGGCTCCTGCCCGGCACGGCGACCGTGGACGAGGCGTTCGTAGCCAGCGGCCGCTACGACAATGCCGACTTCGTCGAGAGGCTGCGCGGGATCCTGGAGGGCCTCGACGTGCCGCTCACGGTGCACCCCACCCGCGATTGGCGGGAGATGTGGATGCAGGACACGATGGAGGTCGCCGTCGCGACGACCGGCTCGTCGTCGATGCACGTGGTGCTCGCCGGCCTCCGTGGCGCCGACACGTTTCCGCCGACGCTCCTCGGGCCCGATGTGGCGGTGGCAGGCATCGCCGAGCCGCGGCAACTGGCCGGCGGTGATTCATGGGCCGACTGGTATGGCAACCTGGAGGTCTCGATTCCGACGCCCGCCCAGCCGAATGGCCGCGTGATCCACGGCCGCAACCGCCTCACCGGCTGCTCGTTCCATCCCGATGTGATCGCCTTCCTGACGGCCCAGCATGTCCAGCCGCCGGTGTGGATCGACACCTCCTGGCTTTTGATCAAGCACGTGGACGAGATCGTGGCGTTTCTCCCGGGGCCGGACGGTCGCGGGGTGATCCTCGTGCCCGATCCCGCCGAGGGTCTGCGGATGCTCGACGATCACGACAACGCGGATCCCGTGGCCGGCCGACGCCGCGAGGCCAACGCGCGGATTGGGCGGGCGATCGAGGCGATGCTCGCGGGCGACGAGCAGGCGCCGCGGGCGGGCGCCGCGGGGGAATCGGGGACGACCGGCCTGCTCGACCTGCTCGGGCTCGACGAGAGCCGCGTGGTCAGGCTTCCCGTGGCCTTCGACGTGCCGGCGGCGGGCTTGCTCGACGACGGCGGCGTGACCAACGCCTCAACGCTCTGGAGCAATCCCGTCAACGCGCTCGTGGTGAACGGCACGGTGATCTGCGGGTCAGCGGGAATGCCCGATCCCGTGCGGCAGGTCTGCCGCGAGCGGTTTCTGGCCGCGGGTGCCGAGCGGGTCGAGTTCATCGATGACGGCGTGTATCAGAAGAACCACGGCAACGTGCATTGCGCCACCAACGCCCGCCGCACCGACCCCGCAGGAAGCGTAACGCCGTAAGGCGTACGGCGGGAGTCGGGTCGGCGCTCACACGCGGTCATGCCCCCATCGCTTACGCGATTGGGCTTCCTGAGGCCGCCATGAGGCGTGCGGCATGGCTTCAGGAAGCGTAACGCCGTAAGGCGTACGGCCGAGTCGGGGTGGCGCTCACACGCGGTCATGCCCCCATCGCTTACGCGATTGGGCTTCCTGAGGCCGCCGTGAGGCGTGCGGCACGGCCGCAGGAAGCGTAACGCCGTAAGGCGTACGGCCGAGTCGGGGTGGCGCTCACACGCGGTCATGCCCCCATCGCTCACGCGATTGGGCTTCCTGAGCCCGCCGTGAGGCGTGCGGCATGGCCGCAGGAAGC
>JAGWWA010000123.1 GCA_018970605.1 Planctomycetota bacterium
AAATGAAAACGCAAACAGGCTCTCTGACCGAGTGGCCTGTTCGAGGCCGACGATCTCGTAGCCCTCCGCCCTGAGCCGGTCGAGCACCGGCGGCAGGCTGCGATGCACCACCACCTCGACCGACTCGGCGCCATCGCGGGCGATCCGCCCGTGAATGCCGGCAGCCCCGCAGGCGATCACCCGCGGAATGCCGAAGCAGCCGCAGGTCCGTACGATATGCGAGAGGTTCACGTGGCTCCGCATGACGGCGCAGGCCACGATGAGCTGCCGCGGCGCGGCGAGGACCACCGGAGGCTTGTGACGGATGTGCTCGAATCGCGGCATGGCGGCAGGCTCCCGACCCGCGGTGGGTGTCTGGGGATTGTGCGGCAGGCGCGCCGCCCTGGGAATGCTCGGCGGCGTGGCGGCGGCTGGGCTCGCCTGGGCCCGGGCCGCTGCCGTCGGCCTCGAGGTGATGCCCGTGGACCACGACGCGCTCGTGCGGGAGGTGGCGCGGCACCGCGGGAAGGTCGTGGTCCTCGACTGCTGGAGCACCTCGTGTCCGCCGTGCGTGAGGGAGTTTCCTGGGCTCGTCCGCCTGGCGGCCGCCCATCCCGACGACGTGGTCTGCCTGTCGCTGTCGCTCGACTACGACGGCATCGGTGCGTTCGAGGAGGCGGTGCCGCCTGTTCGCGAGTTTCTCGAGCAGGTCGGAGCCGATCGCATCGTCAACCTGATTGCGACGGAGGAGGCCGACGCGATGTTCCGCAAGCTCGACCTCGCCGGCGTGCCGGCGGTCTTCATCTGGCGGCCCGACGGTTCGCTCGCGATGCGATACGACGACGATCGCGCCGCCACCATGCTCGGCCGACCGTTCACCTACGCCGACGTCGAAGCGACGGTGAACGACCTGCTCGCGGCGACGGGACGTTGAGCCGGCCGCGCCGACGCGGGTAGACTCCGCTCCTGATTCATCCTCCGGAGTGACCCGATGGCCGGCCCCAGCCCCCGCGACCGTGTCGCAGAGCCCCGGCGCGCCGACGGCACCCGCCGTGGCGATGTCGTCAGAAGCCCGCTCGCCGGCGGCCGCGAGACGATCGAGTCGATCGTGGTGGCCTTCACGCTCGCGCTGCTGTTTCGGGCCTTCGAGGCTGAGGCGTTCGTGATTCCCACCGGGTCGATGGCGCCGACCCTGATGGGCCGCCACAAGGATCTCGCCTGCCCGTCGTGCGGCGCGGTGTTCCAGGTCGGAGCCAGCCAGGAGTGGGACGAACTCGCCGGTCGCGTCCGTCCGGATCGGCTGGTGCCCGCGGCCCGCTGCTTCAACTGCGGTGCCGACACGCCGCTGGCGATCCGTCCAGGCCAGCCCGATCCGCGATATCCCTCGTTCAACGGCGACCGCATCCTCGTGGACAAGTTTGCCTACGACTTCTCCGAGCCCGAGCGATGGGACGTGGTCGTCTTCAAGTATCCGGAAGACGCCAAGACCAACTACATCAAGCGGCTCGTCGGCCTCCCCGGCGAAACGGTCGTGATCACCGGCGGCGACATCTGGACGGTCCGCGGCGACGCCCCGGCGACCATCGCCCGCAAGCCGCCCGAGCGGATGCTGGCGATGCTGCAATGCGTGAGCGACTCCGACCGCGTCTCACCCGAACTCGCGAAGGCCGGCTGGCCGACGTCGTGGACCGACTGGTCGTCATCGGAGGCACCCGGCTGCCGGTGGACCAGCGACGACGAAGGCCGCTCGTTCTCGGCGGCGTGCAGTGGCACCGCCTCGGCCACGCTCCGCTACCGCCATCTCGTTCCGGACTCCGACGACTGGCGGACGATCCGCTCCGGCGGGCGGCCTGCAGCGCCCTCCCCCAAGCCGGTGGACGACTTCCAGCCCTACAACACGCAGCCCACGCGGCTCCATGCCGTCGGCGACCTCGCGGTGGCCTGCGTCCTCGAGAGCCGCTCCACGTCGGGCCGCGTGGCCTTCGACCTCGTCGAGACCAGCGAGCGGCATCGCGTCGAAATCGATCTTGCCGACGGCCGGGCGAGCCTCGCCGTGCCCGGCGGCACGCCGCCGGCCACGGCGACCACGCCTGTCCGCGGCCGCGGCTCGTGGCGGATCCAGTTTGCCAACGTGGACGACGAACTCTCGCTCTTCGTCGATGGCCGGCGGGTCGCGTTCGACGCGCCGACCGCCTGGTCGCGGCCGCTCCCCACCGAGCCGCCGATCCTCGAAACGACGAATGCCACGCCGGGCTCCACGGCCCCCAGCGATCTCGCCCCCGCGGGCATCACCGTCACCGACGCCGATGTGCGGGTTTCGAGCCTGCGCCTGCTCCGAGACCTCTTCTACATCGCCGCCGTCGACGTCGAGGGCAACGGCCGAGTGATCGAGGACGAGGCGCTCGAGTTCCCACTTGCCGACGGGCAGTATCTGATGCTGGGCGACAACTCCGCCGCCAGCAAGGACAGCCGTCTCTGGCTCGACGGTCACCACGTCGACCGCCGGCTGCTGATCGGCAAGGCCCTCGTGGTCTTCTGGCCGCACGCCGTCCCGGCCTCCTGGAGCATTCCGCTGCGGTTCCGCGGCTGGGATTTGCGATTGCCCTCGTGGCCCAACTTCGGGAGGATGCGGTTCGTTCGCTAGCGCGGCCCGGCGGGCCGCCCGCACCAACTCCGCCCCGACCAGCCCCGCCCTGAAGGAGTGGCACGGATGTCGCTTCTGAGCGTCGAAGGCCTCGTCAAGAACTACGGTCGCCGCCGCGTCGTCGACGGCGTCGATTTCCACGTGGAGGCCGGCGAGATCGTCGGCCTGCTCGGCCCCAACGGCGCCGGCAAGACCACCAGCTTCCGCATGACCTGCGGGATCGTGATCCCCGACTCCGGCCGCGTGCTTCTCGATGACGAGGAGATCACCGACTGGCCGATGTACAAGCGGGCCCGCGACGGCGGCATGGGCTATCTCGCCCAGGAGCAGAGCGTGTTCCGCAAGCTGACCGTCGAGCAGAATCTGCTGGCGATCATGGAGCTGATCGGCATGGCCCCGAAGGTCCGCCGCAAGCGGTGCGAGGAACTCCTCGAACAGTTCGACATCGTGAAGATCCGCCGTTCGAAGGCCCACTACATCTCGGGCGGCGAGAAGCGGCGGCTCGAGATCGCCCGCTGCCTGATCACGGAGCCGCGGATCATCCTCCTCGACGAGCCGTTCACCGGCATCGATCCCGTCACCATCCACTCGATCCAGAAGATCATCCGCGGCCTTCGCGACGACGGGATCTCGATCCTGATCACCGACCACCGCGAGCGGGAAACGCTGGCGATCACCGACCGCAGCTACGTGATCCGCGCCGGCAAGGTGCTCTGCCACGGCACGGCCGACGAGGTTCTCAACCACCCCGACGCCAAGAAGTATTACTTCGGCGAGAGCCACGGCGTCACCGCCGCCTAGGTGAAAACCAGACCTCCGTCACGCTGGGGGGATGCCGAGGCATTGGGGCGGCGCCAGCGAGCGTCGGATGTCCTGCCGCTGGCGAGCAGACTCTCCCCGGCCGCCCGCAGGATTTCGCGAAGACGGGCCTGCACTGCCGGGGTACGATGGATGTTCCCCGAGGAGACCGTCCCATGCGTCGCATCACGTCATCGATCCTGCTTGCCTGCCTTCTCGTCGTGGTTCGGCATGCCAGCGCCGCGGACAGCGCCGCCGACACCGCGGTCGCCGAGCCGGCCGCCCCGGCAATCGACTCGGCCGACGCGCTCGCCCACGCCGGTGAGGAATGCACGATCGAGTTCGTCGTCGAGGCCGCCCGCAAGTTGCCCGGCAAGGCGGTCTGCTTCCTCAACTCCTGCAGCGACCACCGCGACGAGAAGAACTTCACCGTCGTGATCTTCAAGGGCGGGCTCGATCGGCTGAAGGCCGACGGTATCGAGAGCCCTGCGGAGCACTTCGAGAAGGCGACGATCCGCGTTCGTGGCGTGGTGGAGAATCGCGACGGCCGACCCCAGATCGTGGTCGAGGAACCCGGACAGATCACCGTCGTGAAGGCCGCAGAAGAGCCTGCGGCGGCAGGGGAGTGACATGAGGGCATCGGCCCGCCGGTTCGTGCTTCCGCCGCCGCCGAGGGGCATGCCGCGTCGTCTCCGTGCCTGGTACGCAGTGGCCGCGGCCGTGCTGTCGGCGGTGGTCGCCGCCTCGGCGCCGTTCTGCCCGGCCACCGACGCCCAGGGCAGGCCGGCCTGGCGGATCGAGATGGTCAACGACGGCGACACCGTCACCTGTCTCGACCACGAAGGGCGGCAGGTGCGGGTGCGGCTCGCAGGGATCGACGCCCCGGAGCTCGACCAGCCGAAGGGCCGCGAGTCGCGGGCGGCACTCGTCGCCAAACTCGCGGGCGGCATCGTGCGAGTGGAGGGCGACGCCCGCGACCAACACGGTCGGGTGCTCGGCACGCTCCGCCTCGACGACCGCGACCTCAACCGGGAGATGGTGGCCGATGGCTGGGCCTGGGCGTTCACGGGGTTCGCCGAGGACGACGATCTGATCGCCGCTGAGTCGGCCGCCCGCCGCGGTCGACGAGGTCTCTGGGCCGACCCGCAGCCGATGCCGCCGCGGCAGTGGCGGGAACTCCATCCGTCCCGCGCCGGACCAGGTTTACCAGGACCAGCTGTACCGGGACCGGGTTTCCCCGGACGAGGTTTACCCGGCCCAGGTTCACGTTGATCCGCCGGATTCACGAGCCGCCCTTCCCCGCCACGCCGCCGCTGGTTTAGCGTCACCTGCATGAGTTCGCCGGACGAGATCGTGATCACGGGCCTCGGTGTCGTCAGCCCGATCGGCATCGGCCGCGCGGCGTTCTGGGATTCCATCGTCGCCGGCACGAGCGGCATCCGGCCGCTGACAAGCTTCGACGCCTCCGGCCTGGCGGTCCGGTTCGGCGGCCAGATCGTCGACTTCGACCCCAAGCTCGCGGTGCGACCCCGCAAGAGCCTCAAGGTGATGAGCCGCGACATCCAGCTCGGCTTCGCCTCCGCGGATCTCGCCATCGCCGACGCGGGGCTGGCGGCCGGCACGGTCGCCCCGGAACGGTTCGGCATCGTCTTCGGCAGCGACATGATCTACGCCGACATCGAGGATCTCGAGAGCACGTATCGCCGCTCGGTCATCGACGGCCGATTCGACTACTCGTCGTGGGCCGAGGCGATCCAGCAGGAGGTCCATCCGCTCTGGCTCCTCAAGCACCTGCCCAACATGACGGCATCGCACGTCGCGATCGCCCACGACGCCCGCGGCCCCAACAACTCGATCGTGCTCGGCGACGTGTCGGGGCTCCTGGCGATCGCCGAGGCGGCGAGCGTGATCCGCCGCGGCTGGGCCGACGTCATGCTCGCGGGCGGCACCGGCTGCCGGCTCCATCCCACGGCGATGGTGGCTCGGGGCGCCGCCCAGCTCTCGCACCGCGGCGACGACTTTGAAGCGGCCTCACGGCCCTTCGACCTCGACCGCGACGGCCTCGTCAACAGCGAGGGGGCCGGCACGCTCGTGCTGGAATCCCGCCGCCACGCGGAACGGCGCGGCGCGACGATCCTCGGCCGGGTGCTCGCCACGGCATCTCGCTGCGAACCCCGTGCCCGGTGGCACGGCCTGAGCGGCAGTTCGCTGCGGCAGGCGATTCGCGCGGCCCGTGAGGCGGCCGGGCTCGCGGTCGCCGAGGTGGGCCACGTCAACGCCCACGGGCTCTCCACGGTCGAAATGGACCGGGCCGAGGCGGCCGCGATCGCCGCCGAACTCGGCGACGTGCCGGTCACCGCGCCGAAGGCCGCCTTCGGCCATCTCGGGGCGGGGGGCGGCGTGGTGGAACTGATGGCGAGCCTGCTCGCCTTGGGAGCGGGTGTGGTGCCGGCCACGCGGAACTATCAGACGCCCGACCCCGCCTGTCCGGTCAACGTGGTCCGCGGTGAGCCGCTCACCGGCCGCCCCGCCACCGCCATCGCGGTCAATGTCTGCACCACCGGTCAGGCCGTCGCCGTGGTGATCGCCGGGGCGTGACCCGCGAAGGTCACGCCGGCGACGCGGGCCCAGGGTCGAATCACCACGAGCCGTTGAAGCCGAACGACAAGCCGTTGCAGAAGGTCTGTCCGCCGGTGTTGATCACGCCGGAACTACGCTGGTCGAGATTGAACTGCTTCACCGAGGAGGCGATGCCGGCTATCCAGAGGAAGTCGTAGCCGACCTGGAGCGAGAAGTTGGGATTGATCTGCCAGCCGGCCAGGAGCGTCAGGTCGCCGATGAAGCCGGCCGTCGTTTGGTTGGCCTGTTCGGTGAAGGAGAAGGCGCCCTGGGCATAGGGCTCCTTGATCACCTCCGGCGGCGGGTTCGGGTTGAGGGCCGCCCGTGTGGGCGAGCCGGTGGTGTTGATGCCGTAGGCCGTCTGGCTCATGCTGTCGAACGCGATGCACGGTGCAGCACGCCCGCGGACGCCCCAGTAATAGAACTCGTTCTGGCTGATCAATTCGCCACCGATGTTGAGGCCCAAGAGCCAGTTGTCGGTGTTGATCACGTAGTCGCCGCCGAACTGCTTTCCGGATGGAGTCCCGGCCACAGGATTGCTGCTCAGGAGCCGGAAATACTCGGTGGTGTTCGCCAGCCGGATGCCCGTGATCAGCGAGGGGAGCCAGCCGCGTTCGGCGTGCCGGGTCCAGTTGCCGCCGGGCGACATCACCAGCTGGTCGCGACCGAGCCG
>JAGWWA010000124.1 GCA_018970605.1 Planctomycetota bacterium
GCTGCTGAAGCAGCCGCACCTTGGGATCGGCCTGGGCGCTCTTCGCCTCTTCGGCGAATTCCTCGGGTGTCATCCGGATCCGCTGCTCGAATCGGCGGCGGACCGCCAGCCAGCGAACGACCGCGACGACCGCGCCGGCGGCGAACAGCCAGGCCGCCGCCCGCCAGGCCGCGGCGGCCACCCGCAACTCGTCGCCGATCCCCGACAGCCCCGCCGGCCCGAGCAACGGCCGCATCGCCAGCACGGCGGCGGTCACCATCACCGCCAGCCCGATGCCGCCGGCCAGTGTGGAGGTCACCGTCTGCCAGGAGAGGATTCTCGACAGGCCGGCGAATGGATCGATGCGGCGGAGGCTCGGGGCGATCCGCTCCGGCTGCCATGAGAAGCCATCGAGCACAAACCGCACCGTCAGGCCGGCGACGGCGGCGACGACCACGACCGCCGCGGTGGGCAGCGCGACGGCGATGAGCCCGGGCCAGGGATCGATCGGCCGCGGGGTGGCAGCACCGAGGATGGCGGTGCGGACGAGGTCGGCCGCGGCGGGCATCGTCGCCGTGGCCCAGAGCGGCAGCAGGAGCGTGGCCGTGCCGGCGGTCGCCACCCACGCCGGCAGGGCCGCCGTCGGCATCGCGCCCTGACGACGTGCAGCCTCTCGGCGCCGCGGGGTGGCGGGGATCACGCGATCGGAGTCGTCGGCCATCGGACGTGTCGGTTTCGGTGAGGGGGTCGGCGCGTGTCGACTGAATCGTCAGGGTCGGACATCGTGGAAGCACCGTTCCAGCGGCGGCTGCACGGCGGCGGCGAAGCCACCGATCCAGGAGTCGGTTCCACCGCACACGGCAGCGAGGAGCACGAGCGAGGCCACCGCCTGGAGCAGTCCCTGCCCGGGATCGAACCCGACCGACCGCACGGCGATCGCGGCCACGAGGTGGCAGGCCAGCACGGCGGCCAGCGCCGGCAGCGCCAGCGCCATTGCGAGCGACAGCCCGATCGACGGCATGGACGCGACGAGTTCGAGCAGGTCGTCGCGGGCGGTCACGGCCGCGACGGCGCCGATCGGCAGGCTGCGGACACCGTCCACGAGCCCCGCCACGATCGCCTCGTGCCCTCCGGCGGCGACGAACCCTGCCAGCCCCAGCCACCAGGCGAGCCGGCCGACGCCCGCTGATTCGGAGCCCGACCCCTCGCCAAAGTCGTCGGCCCACGACAGCCCGGTCACGCTGCCGAGCAGTTGGCCGGCCCACGAGGCCGACGCAAACACGGCCGCGGCGGCCAGCCCGATCCCCAGCCCGACCACCACCTCTCCGAAAATGATCCCCAGGATCGACGCGCCGGACACCGCCGGCGTCGGAGACGCCGCGAGGGCCGCCGGCGTCGCAGCGACGGCGAGGAGCACGGCGACGGCAGCCTGCACGCGAAATCCGGTGCCCGTGGCCAGTGGCATGGCACCGGCGGCAACCGCCGCCGCCATCCGCGCGATCACGCCGGCCGCCACGACCGCGTGGGCGGGGGTGAATGCGGCCAGCCACGGGAACGTGTCGGGGAAGATCGGCATCGGTCGCTCCACGCGCAGCCGCGGCTCAGGGGCCGGCGGCGGTTTCCCGGAAGAGTTCCGCCAGCCTTTCGACCATCCAGGGCAGCGACACGACGAGGGCCGCGGCCATCGCCAGCGCCTTCGGCGCAAACCCCACGATCGGCTCGTGGACGCCGCTGGCCGCCTGCACGAGCCCCGTCGCCACGCCCACCGCGAGCCCGGCCAGCAGCACCGGCAGGATCACCACGCAGCCGCCGATCAGGGCCTGCCTCACGAGTTCCACGAGCTGCGAGTCGGTCATGGTGCGGCCGCCTCCTGGCGTCCGAGCAGAGGTCACGAGGGCAGGCTGCGAACGCTGTCGAGCAACGAACGGACGACGAGCGACCAGCCGTCGGCGGCGACGAACACCAGCAGCTTGAGCGGCAGCGACACCAGCGACGGTGGCAGCATCACGAGCCCCGTCGCCGTCACGAGCGTGGCCACCAGGATGTCGAGCACGAGAAACGGCAGCAGCATCCGGAAGCCGATCGTGAAGGCGGTCTCGAGCTCACTGACGAGAAACGCCGGCAGCAGAACCTCCACGGGGACGTCGTCGTAGGTCGCTGCCTGCCGCGGCCCGCCGGGATGACGTTCGAGGAACAGCAGCATCGTGTCGCGGTTGCCGGCCTGCTCGATCTGCCCGGCCATCCAGCGACGCAGGGGCAGCGATCCCCGAGAAAACGCCTCGCTCGCGGCGAGTTCGCCCTGCTGGTAGGGCTCGACGCCGTCGCGCCAGGCCTGCGTCCACACCGGCCACATCACCATCGCCGACAGAAAGATCGCCAGCGACGCGACGATCTGGTTCGAGGGAATCTGCGCCGCGCCCAGCCCCTGCCGCACGAGCGCCAGCACCACCGACATCCGCACGAAGCAGGTGGTCATCAGCAGCACCGCGGGGGCGAGGCTGACGACGCCGAACATCACCAGCGACGGCAGCAGCGCCTCCAGCGGCCGGTCGCCGAGCCTCGAAAGCAGGCCGCCCACGGCCATGGCAGGGGCCACTGACGGCGACGTCACCACGGCCGCCGGCTGATCGATCGACTGCAGCGGCCCGGCAAGGTCGTCGCCGGGGCACGCGCGGCCGGCGAAGAGGACGGCGGCCATCGCGAGCCCCACCGTGGCACGACGGATGGCGACACGGGCGATCACGCGCGGATCTCCCGCCGGCGTGAGCCTCGGCCGGACACTGCGGCAGCGCCGGCGCCGCGACAGGCGGTGACGATCGCATCGGTGGCCTGCGGATCGGTGAGTTCGGCGAGGGTCTGGCAGCCGGAGGACGAGACACCCAGGAGGAGCGTCCGCGGGCCGAATCGCACGATCCGCACCGACTGCTGCCCGCCGAGCGATGCCTCGCCGAGCACCTCGAAGACGTCGGGGGGAAGCGCGGCGACGCGCCGCGACGCGATCACGCGGTACCCGGCCAGCGCCGCGAAGGCGCCGCCGAGGGCGGCGAGAATCCGCCAGTCGGAGATCGGTTGATGCGGCGCGACGCGCGGGACGGTGGATGCCGGCGGACCAAGCGGCAGCGGCGCGGATGGGGATGTGGCGGCAGGTGGGGCGGCGGTCGTGAGCGACGCGGGCGTGACGCCGACATCGGAGACGAACGGCTCGGGCGACGGGGCGACGGGCGCGTCGGCCAGCGCTCGGCCGGCGGCCAGCAGGGCCACTGTGACGACGGCATGATGGGGGGTGAAAAAACGCATGCGCAGGCAGGCCTCACGCCGCCATCCGCCGCGGCGGGCTGGCAGGCTCATCGTCGGCGTCGGCTTCGTCCACCGCGGTCCAGTCGATCCGCGACCGCGACGGCCGGCGGGCGGGATCGGCCTGACCGCGGCGCGGCTCCCGCTCTTCGGGTCGCGAGCCGCTGCGAAACAGGATGTAGGCGAGGATCGCCGAGCACTTGGCGGTGAACGCCATCCAGACCTCGCGGGGCACGTCGCCGAGCCGCCCTTCCGAGACCGCCTTGATCGTGACGTCGACATACCCGCCGAGCGTGCGGGGCTTCGCCCCGGGACCGCCCGCTGCCCCGGGACCGCCCGGAGCCGTCGGACCACCCACCGCCGCCGCACTTGCGGCCGCGGGCGGCGCGGCAACCGAGGCGGAGGCATGCGGGCGGGGTGGCGGCTCCGGCCGCGACGACACGACGGGGAACCGCGTGATCACCACCCGCCGGGCGTCGGTGCGGACGAGCGGCGGCAGGAGTTCGAGCACGTGCCCGCGGATCCGCTCCTCCTCACGGCGATCGACCTCGGCGGCGGCCACCTGCACGTCGCGCTGCCGCGCGGCCCTGACGGCTGCCTCGAACCAGGTCTCCGGCACCGCGACTGACACCACGATCGAGTCGATGCGGCCATCGCGCGACGGAGCGTGAACCGGCGCGGGAGGCGGCTCCTCGACGAGGGCCACCTCGGCGGGCGCGTTGGCATCGGCCACCCGCTGCTGCCGCGGCGGCAGGTTCGGCTCCACGGGCGGCGGTGACGCCGCCTCATCGGCGAAGGTGACCGTCACGTCGACCACCGCCCCCTTCACGAACGCCAGCCCCTGGCGGACCTTGGCGACGAGGTGCCGCTCGTGGGCGATCTGCCGGGCGAGGGCGGGATCGGCGGTGGATGGAGGCTCGGTGGCATCGACCGGCTCGAGCGGTCCGGCGTGGACGCGGCCGCTGCGGAGATCGGTGACCGCCACCCGCTCGGGCTCGAGCCCGGCGATCGACGCCGCCACCAGCACGCGGATCGCCTGCACGCGGGACGGCTCCAGTTCGACGTCGAGCTGCGTGCGCACGTTGACGCTCGCGGTCCGAGCCGGCCCGCCGCCCAGCGTGCCGTCGAAGACGGCCCGGTCGTTGACGTCGTAGAGCACCGCCGCCCGCTCGATGCCCGGCATCGAGCAGATGACGTGGGCGAGCTCCTCCTGCACCGCCACGCGGAGCAGCTCCTCCTGGGCCGCCCTGCTCTGCCACGGGCTGTTGCTCTCCAGTGCCCGGCGGAGGCTGCTGCCGAACTCGCGGGGAAGCGCCTCGGCATCGACCAGCGCCCGCATGTAGGCGCTCTGCCGCGGCCGCGACACCCAGACGCGACCGTCTTCGGTGCGATGCCCGGTGAGCTGCGCGCGGTCGAACGCGGCCTCGACGATCGCCAGTTCCGACGACGGCAGCACCGTGCCGGGGAGGAGTTCCACCTCCTCGCTGGCGGGCCGGTCGCGCAGCACCCACGCGGCCCAGCCGATCGAGGCGGCCACCAGCCCCAGGGCGATCACCTGCGCGGGCGTGACCCGGGAGGAGCGGCGAGGTTCAGCGGATGTGTCCATGGCGTCGTGGGCTCGGGTCGTGTGGAAGTGAGGGGCTCAGGCGGCCTGACGGCGGGCGCCCCGCCGCGGAAACCGGACGGTCACCGCCGTGCCGCCGGCGGCGCAGGTCGCGACCGTCACCTCCGCACCACACCGGGCCGCGACGTCGCGGAGGTGCGACGGAACGCGGATCGCGACCGGCTGGTCGGGCCCCGAATCGGCGATCTCCACCTCGAGGCCGTCGGCGGTGGCGACCACCGCGACATCGACCTCGTGGAGGGGCGGTCCATCGGTCTCGGCAGCCGGACCGGCGGCATTGGCGAAGGCCGCGGCGACGAGCGGCTCGAGCAGGTCGCGGACCGCCGCCGGATCGACGTCGATCTCGTGGCCCTCGCCGCCGTCGAGCGAGACGCGGACGGCGGCATGGGCGGCCGACTGCCGGCCGACGAGCGGTTCGATGATCGCCCGGACGGAGTTCGGCCGCACCGCGATCAGCGGCAGGATTCGAGGCTCCGCGTCGATGGTGGAGCGATGGGCCTCGCGGCCCGCGTGGGGTGTCATGGGAATCCTTTCCCGGTGACGAGGTGGTGAACTGACGGACGACGTGTCGTGCGACTGGCGTGATCCTGATCGGCCGCGACTAACCGGCGACGGCTGCCCGCGCCGCGGAAGCCGAACCGCAGATCTCATCCATGAGCCAGCGGTTGACGTCGGCAAGCGCGGCCGCGGCGAGATCGCGGCGCCGCGGATACATCCGCATCGCCAACGTCGCCCCGGCGGCGTGAAAGAGTCGCAGCATGCGGTCGGTCCGATCCGCGGCGCCGGCCGCGTCGGCCACCGTGCAGCAGTAGAGCATCGGCAGCCGGCGCACGACGCCGATCCGGGCGAAGAGCGACTCGTCGAGCGGGAAGCCGCCGCCGAGCGACACGACCCCCGCGAACGACTCGGGATGCCGGCAGGCGATGCGGAAGGCCTCGGTGCCGGCGGCCCCCTGGCCGACCAGCCAGATCCGGCGCGGATGGATGCTCAGGCGATCCGTCACGCGATCGACCGCCTGCCAGACGGCGGTCGCGCCCCCGGCGGCCTCGACCGCCACGAAGTTTCTCAGGCTCACCCGCGCCATGCAGCGACCGAGATCGACGGGGGCCCCGAGCGGATCGCTGAGCCAGACGAGCAGCGGATAGTCGTATCCGGCCTCGTAGCCCTGCGGGATGAACACCGGCAGGCCTCCGGTCCAGTCGGCGCCAGGGTGCCTGCGAACCTCCGCGGCCGCACCGCGACGGCGGACGCGATCGGTTCCATTCGACTGCCGGCTGCTCATGATCGACCTTTGGGAATGGGGACTGCCGCCGCCGCGGCCTGTGCACCAGGGACGGTGCGGCACCGAGAACGGGACGGCGGGTTCTATCCCAGGCTTTCCCCCGGGGGCAACGCCAGCGTGGCAGCGGGCATCCCGACCGCCGCTGGCGGCGATAAGCAGGGTAAGCAGGGCAGCCCGGGGGCCACTCAGGTCGGTCACACGTGATCCTGGGGCGTTCCCGAGGCTCGGGGCTACCCATGGCCCTCGCTGCGAACTCAGGAAGCCCAATCGCGTGAGCGATGGGGGCATGCTGGCACCGCCGCAGCGCTCGGGGCTGCCCATGCCCGTCGCCGGACGCTCGCTGCAAACTCAGGAAGCCCAATCGCGTAAGCGATGGGGGCATGCTGGCACCGCCGCACCGCTCGGGACTGCCCATGCCCGTCGCCGGACGCTCGCTGCGGGCTCCGGCCCTTCGCTCGCTCGATGCTGACTGCGCTCCGCCATCCTGGCTGCG
>JAGWWA010000016.1 GCA_018970605.1 Planctomycetota bacterium
CGGTCGAGGGAGACGACGCCGAGACTCCGGTCGCGAGCACGAAACACGCTCCGCCGAAGAAGAAGGCGACAGCGACCAAGAAACCCACGCGGCGGAAGAAGTAGCTCAGGTTTTCAACCTGATACCGTTTCTGCATGAGCCTGAGGCGTTCCGGCGGCGGTGTCATTCCGCCAGGAAGCCCCGAGCGGGAGCGGGGGGATCAGGCGTGGCGGCGGCGAGCGACGCGTGCCGATCCGCGGAGTCGTTCCCGTCGCTTCCGCTCCGGGCTTTGAGGGGTCCGTGGAAAAACCCGCGAGGATCACGCGGGAACCCTATGAGTCCTCCTGTGCTACGAGAAGACCCGAACGATGCGGCCACGTCAGCGTGCCCCCATCGCGTACGCGATGGGGCTTCCTGAGGCAGGCTGGGAGGGGCTGCCCGTGCCCGGGAGCCGGCGTTGCTGACGAGCGCAGCCATGGATGGCGGAGCGAAGTCAGCATCGAGCGAGCGAAGGCTTGGAGAGCCGTAGCGAGTGTCCGGCGATCGGCACGGGCAGCCCCGAGCCTGGCGAACGCTTCCAGATTCAGTGCGACCCGCGTCAGCCCTCCTACCGGCCCGCCTTCAGCCGCTCGACCTCGGCCTCGAGCTTCTTGATCCGCTCCTCCATCTCCTGAAACTTTTTCCTGGCCTGCTCCATCTTTTCGTGAGCCTCGGCCATCCGCTTGCGGCCCTCTTCCATCATCGTCCGCATCCGCTGCTGCGCCTCTGTCGGCATCGCGGCCATCGGCGGCCGCGACCGCTCGCCATGGCCGGCCTCAGCGGGCCGCGGTGACCACGGGTTGCCCATCCGGTGCCCGCTGTCGAGTTTCTGCTCGATTCGCTCGAGGCGACTGATGATCTCGCCCATCCGTCCCGTCGCGTCGGCCCGCATCCGCTGCATGTGCTCCATGCGCATGTGGGACGGAGGTCCGCCGGGACCGCGGGAACCTGGGCCTCCCATGCCCGGGCCATGCGCGCCGGCACCACGGTCGCCGCTCATGCCACGACGACCGCGACCACCCCACTCGGGCCGCTCGCCACTGTGGGCATGGTCAGCACGGGCCGTGCCGTGGTGTGCTTCGTCTTCATCTTCATCTTCATCTTCATCTTCGTCTTCCTCGTCGTCGTGCTTCTCGGCCTCGGCACCATCGTCAGCGACCAAGGCCACTACGCCCATCCACGACGCGATGGCCCGCTGGAACGGCGTGGGGGCAACTTCGGTGGCGAGCACCGGCCCCATGCAGACCACCAGGAGGGAAAACACGACACACGCAATGAACGAAACGAGTCGAATGCCATGATTCATGGAAAGTCCTCGAAAAAAGCGGAAAAGCCCCACGGCCTGCGGCGGGTTCGCGGCCGACAGTATTCTGCCGTTCCCCTATGAACGCCCCACAGCCCGAAAAGTTTCGTGACCCGAGCCTCGTTGATTTTGGCAGCAATGCGGCGGGAGAAGGCCGCCGGCTGGAGCGGCTCGGTGGCATGCTCGTGGACAGGCCGCTGCCGCAGACGGGTGACCGCCGCCGCCTTCCAAGCCTCTGGGAAGACGCGGCTGCGATCTACCGCGCCAGCCCGGGGACCACAGGCAGTGACGGCCTTGCGGGGGGCACGTGGGAGTTCCCCGGCGCGATCCCCAAACCGTGGCATGTCGTGGTGCCGGTGGGCGAAGCGTCGCTCGCTCTCGAAGTCCACCCAGCCCCGTCCGGCCAGGTCGGCGTGTTCCTGGAACAGGTCGGACAGTGGCGGTGGCTCCACGACGCGACGCAGGCCGGCATGCCGATCCTGTCCCTCTTCGCTCACTCAGGCGCCGCAAGCCTCGCCGCCGCAGCCGGGGGCGCCGAGGTGGTGCACGTCGATGCCTCCCGACAGTCGGTGGCACTCGCCCGTCGCAACGCCGCGGCATCCGGCCTCGACCATCTGCCGATCTCGTGGATTTGCGAGGATGCGGCCACGTTCGTGGGCCGCTGCCTCCGCCGCGGCCGGAGGTTCGCCGGGGTCGTCCTCGATCCGCCGTCGTGGGGCCACGGTCCGAAGGGACAGCCTTTTTCCATCGACCGGCACCTCGTGGGCCTCGTCTCCGACATCGCCCGGCTTCTCGACCCGGCTGCACCAGGCCCCGTGCTCCTCACCTGCCACTCTCCCGGCTGGCATCCACCGCGTCTGCGGGAGACACTGATGCACTCGTTCACCGAGGCTGATCTTCCACCGGCCGGGCGAATCGAGTCTGGTCCGCTCGACCTCCGCGACGAGTCGGGTCGCACGCTCACCCTCGGTGGCTTCGCCCGCCGCCATCCAGCTCCATGAATGCCGCCGAAACCATCACCAGCCCCGCCAACCCGCGGATCAAACAGGCGGCGGCCCTTCGCGACGCCGACTCGCGCCGCACGACGGGCCTCACGCTCGTGGACGGCCGTCGGGAACTTGCGCGAGCGGCGGCGGCGGGCATGGAGATCGTCGAAGTGTTCGCCGATACCGGCCGGCTGCACGACCCGGCGACGGTGGAGTTCGGCACGACGCTCGCCGACTGGATTGCGACGCTGGCCGTGAAGGGCACGCGGATTGCGGCCGTGTCGGAAAAAGCCTTCGAGCGGGTTGCGTTCGGCGGACGCAACGAGGGCGTCGTGGGCGTGGTGCGATTCGGATCCCGACCGCTCGCCACCGTGAGCATGGCCGCCGACCGGCCCGTGTTCGTGATCGAAGGGGTCGAAAAACCCGGCAACCTCGGCGCGATCCTCCGCACGGCCGACGCCGCCGGCTTGGGGGGCGTGATCGTCTGCGACGCCCGGACCGACGTCGCCAATCCGGCAGTGATCCGCGCGAGCCTTGGTACGGTGTTTTCGATGCCGCTGGCCACCGCGTCGGCGGCGGAAGCGATCGACTGGTGCCGTCGCGAGGGCCGCCGGGTGGTCGCGGCCACGCCCGAGGGCACGCGGCTCTGGCACGAGGCCGATCTCCGCGGCGCGGCGGCGATCGTGCTCGGCAGCGAGGCCCACGGGCTCTCCGATTCGTGGTCGGCGGCGCAGGCGAGCGGCACAATCCACATGGAGAGCGTGCGGCTGCCGATGCACGGGATCGCCGACAGCCTCAACCTCTCGGTGACAGCGGCCGTGCTTGCCTACGAGGCGGTCCGCCAGCGGGAGTCGCGGTGATGACCGGCGACGACCGCTTCACCGATCTCACCCGCACCGCCGAGTCGTCCGGCAGTGACGCCATGCTCGACGCGCTCGCCGCGTCGCTCGCCGCGCGGAAGCGCTGGCACGCGCTGTTCGATGCCCGGATCATCCAGGCGCGGGTCGCCATCGGTCTGCCACCGGTCGGCACTCCGGGTGACGTGCCCATGCACCTCCGCGACGCCTTCGACGCGCGGTCGCTGGCCGCCTGCCGCGAGGCGGGCTGGCCGCTGCTGGAGGAGGGGCAGATCGCGGCCGGCTGGATGTATCTCCGCGCGGCGGCCGAGCCCGCCGAGGTGGCGGCACGGCTGGCGATCCTCGCACGACCGCGGCTGGCGACGGCCCACACCGACGAGGAGGCCGACCGGGTGCTCCAGGAGACGCTCGGCGTCGTCCTCTGGGACGCAGCCGACCCGGCTCTCGGCATCGAGATCGTGCTGGCGACGCAGGGCACGTGCAACGCGATCACGACCTACGAACAGGCGGTGTCACGGTTGCCGGCCGCGCGGCAACGGCCCGCCGCGGCCGCGCTCGTGGCTCACCTCCACCGCGAACTGGTGGCAACTCTCCTTCGCGACCTTGAGGTGCGGGGCATCCCCACGCCACGCCCCACGACGATTCCCGCGCTGCTCGATGCCCTCGGCGCTGACGAGATCGGCCTGCACGTGGACATCTCGCACCTGCAGTCGGTGCTGAGGATCGCACGGCTCTGTGCCGACGAGCCGACGATCCGCCACGCGTGGGAACTCGCCACCTACGCCTGTCGGCTGCCGGCCGACCTCGTCTATCCCGGTGAGCCGCCCTTCGAGCAGGTGGGCGAGGCGTCGCGGCTCTTCTACGGCAGCCAGATCGGAATCGACGTCGACCGTGCGGTTCGCTTTTTCCGCACGGCGGCAGTGACGGCCGAATCCGAGGCAGGCTCGCTCCCGCACGACATTCTCGTGCTCCTGCTCGCCCGGCTGGGCCGACCCGCGGAAGCCTTGCATGCAGCCATCTCGCGACCACGCGACGACCGTGGCATGCCGAGTCCGCTGCAGGCCGCAGCGGCGCTCCCCTCGCTCGTCGATCTTGCCGCAGCGTCGGGGGAGTGGGAACTCCTTCGCCGCGCGTGCCGCGACCGTGACGATGAAATCACGTTCGCGGCCACGCTCGTGGCGGAACGTCAGAAGATCCAGGGAAACTGAGGCCCGCAGGGATTGCAGGTTCCGCACGGGGCCGAACGGTAGCCGACATCCTGACCGCTCTGAAAACCCCGGCCCGGCGGCAGCTGCCAGGGCGCCAGCTTCTCCGGCATCTGGCGGGTGCCGTTGCATCCCTTCCACCGCGCACAGGCGTCGCACGGATCGGGCGCCCAGCACTCCTCGTGCTTCGCTCCGCAATACCGCGGTCCGCACCCGGTGTCGCCATACGGCGTTTCATCGCCCGCGGCCGTCTTCTTGCAGTGGCTGCACTTCCCGCACGGCTCACCGGCATGGGTGACGGAGAGCAACGACACGATCACGAACCCATAGATGATGCGAATCATGCCAGATGTATCGGTCGCAGTGATCCCATCGGCCACGGCCGTGCACACGACCGCGTACGGTCACGCGCAGCTTGCCCCGCTTGCCACCTCGTCGCCCATGTGCCGGACGGGGTTGGCCGCCTTGCCTATGCTCCGGCCCGGATCCGCTCGAAGAGCCGCACGTACTCGCGACCGCTCGCCTGCCACGACCAGTCCTGCCGCATCGCGTGGCCGACGAGTCTCCTCCAGGCCGGCTTGTCGTCATACGCGACCAGCGCCCGGCCGAGCGCGTGCTCGAGACCGGCTGCATCGAAGCCCTGAAACACAAACCCTGTCGCCGAGCCGGCGCGGATCGTCTCCGGCGTCGCATCGACCACCGTGTCGATGAGTCCGCCCGTCGCACGGACGACCGGAATCGAGCCGTACCGCTGGGCATAGAGCTGCGTGAGGCCGCAGGGTTCGAAGCGGCTGGGCACGAGCGTGATGTCGGCCGCGGCCTGCACGAGATGGGCGAGCCCCTCGTCGAAGCCGATCACCACGTCGATGGTGCCGGGGTAGGCGGCGGCCACTCGCCTCAGCGACTGCTCTTCCGCCTCACCCCCCGTGCCGAGGATCATGAAGTGCACGCGGCCCGTACCGGCCAGCTTCGTGATCGCATCGAGGATCAGCGTGATGCCCTTCTGCTCCACGAGTCGGCCCACGAACGCGACCAGGGGGCGGGCGTCGGGGGCAGCGTGGCCCAGTCTGGCTGCCAGCGCCACGCGTGCGGCGTATTTGCCGTCCTCGACGTCGTTCTCGCCGAAGGCCCGCGGCAGGTGCGGATCGCACGCCGGATTCCAGAGCGAGGTATCGATCCCGTTGACGATCCCAACGAGCGAGTCGCGGCGCGAGGCGAGCAGCCCCTCGAGCCCGCAGCCGCCCGGCGTCGCCTGGATCTCCCGCGCGTAGGTCGGGCTCACGGTGCTCACCGCATCGGCGAACACGATGCCCGTCTTCAGGAGGTTGAGCTGTCCGTAAAACTCCATCTCCCGCCAGGTGAAGTGGCTCCAGTCGATGCCGGTCAGCAGCATGTCCCAGTGCCAGAACGTCCCCTGGTACGCCATGTTGTGGATCGTCATCACGGTGCGGGCGTTGGCAACCGCAGGGTTCGAGGCATACAGCAGCCGACGGTAGGCGGGCACGAGGCCCGTCTGCCAGTCGTGGCAGTGGAGAATGTCCCACGGTCCGCCGAGCCGGCAGGCGAGTTCCACAGTGGCCCGTGAAAAGAAGATGAACCGCTCGGCGTTGTCGGGGTAGTCGCCGGCTCCGCCATAGAGCGTGGGCCGGTCGAACAGGTCGTCGTTGGCGATCAGGTAGGCGTCGGCCCGCTGCCCCTCGCGGCGGCACCGCAGGATGCGTGCACGCCGCGAACCCGTGCCGATCGGCACGTCGAACTCGATCCCGGCCGGCTCGATCGGCAGGCCCTTGCCGAGGGCCTCGGCGTAGGCGGGAACCACGAGCGTCACCTCGCAGCCGAGGCCCGCGAGCGCCTCGGGCAGGGCACCGGCCACATCGGCCAGCCCGCCGGTCTTCGCGAAGGGCACGGCCTCGCTGGCAATCTCGAGCACACGCATGCGTCACGGTCCGGGCGGGAAGCGGAGGATGGCCAGTCCACCGGCACTGCTACTATAGGTCACGGTGGCGCGGCCCTCGCGCTTTCCCAATCCCTACAACCGGACCTTGCTCCCTCCCTGCATGAGCCCGCTCGTCAATCCCGCCGCGATGTTCAAGCTCCGGCTCCGCTGCCCGCGTCGGGAGTTGCTCTGGCCACCGACAGCATGGGGGCTCGACGACGCCTGCCGGCTGCCGTCGTTCGCCGACGTGACAGGGGTGCCAGACGTTCTCGACCTCTGGGCGGCCTGGAACTCCGACGGCCTCGCCGTGCGGGCCGTGGCGCGGGGCGTGGGCACGTCGCGATGGTGCCACACCACGCGGCCCGAGGACAGTGACGGGCTGCATCTCTGGATCGCCACGCGGCCGACCGGCGACAGCCACCGCGCCGGCCGTTTCTGCCGCCGGCTCGCGCTCTTGCCCACGGGAGGCGGCAAGCTCGCGGACAAGCCGGCCGCCGTGGCGGCGACGATTCCGCGAACGAGCGAAGTGCCGGCCGAACTGCCAGCCGGTGCGATCTCGCTCGAATCCACGCCCACGGCCGACGGCTGGCGGATCGACGCCTTGATCACCGCGGCGGCCCTCCCCGGCTGGGATCCAGCGGAGGTCTCGACGCTCGGCTTCTTCGCCGCGCTCGTCGATCGCCGGCTCGGCAAGGTCCCGTGCTTCGCTCCGCCGGAGTATCCCTGGGACGGCGACCCCACGACGTGGGCTGAGCTCGATCTCACCGCGTGAACGAGCCTCTCCGGCGTTGCGGAACACCGCATCGAACGCCGTCCAGCGGCATCCCGTTCGGCTCTGGCGCGCGTCGCGCGCCGGATGCTTGAGGAGGGGTGCGCCCCTTGCTACGGTGGGTTGCGCCTCCACCCGGGGTCGTTCCACGACACCGGCGGGGAGGGCCTCGAGGAGCGGAACGATGTCTCGCGATGATTCACGACTGGCGTCGGTG
The DNA here is from genome assembly GCA_018970605.1 of Planctomycetota bacterium. Taxonomy (GTDB): domain Bacteria; phylum Planctomycetota; class Planctomycetia; order Pirellulales; family UBA1268; genus QWPN01. The sequence continues at coordinate 7,292 of JAGWWA010000016.1, forward strand.
TTGGGCGAACTCGCGGACCTGGGCCGGCGAATCTCGGAGCGGGCCGCCGAGTTGGCCGGCCTCATGGGCGAGGGCGGCGGCCCGGTTCCTCCGGAACTCGCCGACCGCTTGGCCGACGTCAGGACATCCACGGCCGATCTCGCCGCCGCTGCGGCGGTCGTGACCGCAGCAACCGGGCCCGCCGACCACCAGCCGCCTGTCCAGCCCGACGCACCACGAAAAAAAAGCAAGGCTCCGCGGGCGACTCAGGTGGCCCGGCAGAAGCCAGTCGCCGAGCGGCCGAAGCGCACGCAGCCACGAGCGCCTGGCGCGGTCGCGGCGACGCGGCTTTCCGCCGCTCTGGACGGCAGACATCGGCTCCGGCCGTTCATGCCTGCCCTGGCAAGCGCGGCGGTGAACGTCGTGGCGATCCTCGGGCTGGCGCTGATCTTCGTCGCTGCGGAAGCCAAACCAAAACGACCCGTCCTCACACTCGGCGCCACCGAGGAGAGTTTCGTCGATGAACTGACCCCGGTGGAATTTGAAGCCAGCGCTGAAGCGCCGGCGGGAGTTGAGCAGGCTGCAGACCAGCTCCCCGAACTTGACGTCCTTGCCGCCGATGCCGTCGCGATCGACGACGTGGCCCCTGATGCAGCGGCCTTTGCCGACGCCCCCACGGCGGTCATGCCCGTATCGTTCGATTCGGCGGACGCGCTGGCGGCCCTTGGCGGCACCGGTGGAGATTCGTCAGGATCGGGCGGCGGAGGCGGAGGGGCAGGCGGGGGTCAACCGGCAGGTGCTTCCTTCTTCGGCCGGACGGGACAGGGGCAGACGGTCTGCTTCATCTGCGACAACTCCAACAGCTACCGGGACGGTGGCTTCCATGCGGTTCTGGACGAGGTGGCCCGGGCGGTCGATTCGCTCCGGCCCGAGCAATCCTTCTTCGTGGTCTTCTTCAGCGACGCGGCGTACCCGATGTTTCATCCCGAGCGGATGGACGCGCTTCAGTCGGCGTCCCCAGACAACAAGCGGCGGCTCCGGACCTGGCTGGCGTCGGTGCAGATGTGTGGCGGAGGCCAGGGGATCGACGAGGCCGTGAGGATCGCCGGGAAGCTCGACGCCGATGTCGTGTATTTCCTGTCCGACGGCGAGCATGCCGCGAGCGTCGTCGACCGGGTCACCCGCGCCGATTTTGGCGGCGCGGTGGTTCACACCTTCGGCATGCAGCAGGGGGTATGGGACCGGCGAACGGGGCAGGTCGATCCTGAAAAACTGCGCCGGCAGCAGGACTTTGACCGCAATCTCATCGCCATTGCCACGGCCCACGGCGGCACCTTCACACCCGTGACGGTGCCGCCGCAGGCCGCGGCACTCGAGCGACTCCGGCCGATTCAGAGAAACCGCACCCCGGGGCCGGTCTGGGGCGTGAAGTTGTGATGCCCGTCAGAGGCCGCTGCGACGACCACAGCGCGGTGGCGAAGACAACCGTCGGATTGTGATTCCGACCAGCATCCCCTCGCTCCCGCTCGGGGCTTTCTGCAAACCGGACAACGCGGTCACGCCGCCAGGAAGCCCGGAGCGCCAGCGACGGGATCACGCGTCGCGGACGAGCCGACCACAGCGTGCCACAACGCCCATCCCCTCGCTCCCGCTCGGGGCTTTCTGCAAACCGGACCCGAGCCCTCACTCCTCGTCGGCAAATCGCTCGATCTCGAGCGTCGCCGGCGGCAGGCTCTCGATGAACACCTTTCCATAGGGCTTCGTGAGCATCCGTGGATCCAGAATCACCACGGAACCCCGGTCGGTGTGTGTGCGGATCAGCCGCCCAAACCCCTGTTTGAGCTTGAGGACCGCCTCGGGAAGCTGATACTCGGCAAACGCGTTGCCACCCGCCTGGTTGATCGCCTCGATCCGCGCGGCCACCAGTGGTCGGTCGGGCACCGCGAACGGCAGTTTCGTGATGATCACGTTCACGAGGCAATCGCCCGGGAGGTCGATGCCCTGCCAGAAGCCGTCGGTGCCGAGCAGCACGCTCGCAGGCCCCTCGCGAAACATCTCCAGCATCCGCGATCGCGGCAGACCGTCGGCCTGGCTGACGAGCCGGTAGTTTCGCCGCACGCACCAGCCGGCCAGTTCAGCGGAAGCCTTGGCGAGCGACGCGTGGCTCGTGAAGAGCACCATGGCCCGGCCTTCGCTCCGGGCCACATGGCGGCGAATCATCGTCACGACGGCGGCATCGTAGGCGTCGCGGCTGGCCGGATCGGGAAGCCGGTCGATGAGCACGAGCTTCGCCTGCCGAGGATAGTCGAAAGGACTTCCGAGCCGGCGTGAGAGGGCCGTGTCGCTCAGCCCGAGCCGCCGCCGCTGGAAGGCAAAGCCGTCGGCGGCAGGAGTGGTCACGGCGGGCTGATCGCCGCCCCACTCGTCGTCGTCGCGGCGGGTCTTGGGAGCCTGCACCGCCAGCGTCGCGCTTGCCAACACCACCGTACCGACGCGGCCGAAGAGTTCACGGCGGAGCGTCTCACCCACGTCGATTGGAGCGCTCGAGAGCGTGATCCGTTCGCGGCCGCGACGGGACTTCTGGGCGTCCACCCACCAGACGCTTCCCGGCTCCTTCTGACCAAGCCAGGTGGCCACGGCGCCGGCATGGGCGTCGAGCCGGTCGGCAAGCGACGTGAAGTCGAGCCGCTCGGCCGGATTGCCGATCCCGTCGGCCGCGGTGCGGAGTTTCCGGGCGAGCGACTGCAGGTGTTCGCCGAGTGAGTTGGGCACGAGCCCTGCCGCCGCGATCCGCCACGGTGGTCCGGCGCGGTCGCCCACCGTCTCGCGGACCTCCGCAAAAAAAGCCTCGGCGGCCCGTCGGCAGCGGCGGACGTCGAGTTCCAGATCATGCATCCGGTAGTGCGTGAGCAGGCCGCGGTGGGTCCGCTCGCTGTGCAGCTTCGACAGCACCCGCTCGATCCCGCCGCTCGACACGCCGATCCCGAGGTGTTCGCTGGCCACCGCCTCGACGGTGTGGGCCTCGTCGAAGATCACGATGTCGTGGGGCGGCAGCAGGCTTGCGCCCGATCGGCGGACGGCGAGGTCGGCGAAGTAGAGCGCATGGTTGACGATCAGCACCTGGGCGTGCGCCATCCGTCGCCGGGCGGCGTAGTAGTGGCAACGCTGGTTGTACGGGCAGGCACGGCCCATGCAGTTGCCGGAGTCGCTGGCCACCTCGTCCCAGACGGCGTCGCTCGGCAGCGTCGGCAGATCGGCCCGCGAGCCATCGCCCGTCCGCCTGGCCCAGCCGGCGAGTTCGAGCAGTTCGGCCCGCTCCCCCTCCTCGGAAAAGAGGCTGCCGGACCGCTCGATGGCCAGTTCGAGCCGCCGCAGGCTCACGTAGTTGCTCCGTCCCTTCACGAGCACCGCGGAGAACTCCCGTGGCATCACCGCGGCGACGAGCGGGATGTCCTTGTCGACGAGCTGCTCCTGCAGCGCGATCGTGTGGGTGGAGATCACGACGCGCCGCGAGCCGCGTGGGCGGGCCTCGGCCGGCGGGTCGTCGTCCCAATCGGGCTCGACCGGCTCCACGGGCTCCGCCTGATCGGCCGTGGCGGCGAGGACCGCCGGGACGAGGTAGGCGAGGCTCTTCCCCACGCCGGTGCCCGCCTCGACGATCGCGTGCCGGCGGGTCGCGATCGCCTCGGCGACGAGGTTCGCCATCTCGATCTGCTGGGGCCGCGACTCCCACCCGGCCAGCCGCGCGGCGAGCCGCCCGCCGGGCGCCAGAAACTCCTCGGGAGTCGTCATGCGGTGAAGTGTAGCGGGCGGCCGCGGGGCTGGCGTTTCATGGCGGCGGGGCGAGAAGGTAAGGTTTCACCGGTCACGATCCCCGCGAGGAACACGCCGTGTCGAACGCCGAAGGTCCGCAGTCATCGCCCCGACAGGAAAAGGCCTGGGGCGGCGTGTTCCGCGAGCCGACCGACAGGCGGGTGGAACTCTTCTCCGAGAGCGTGTCGTTCGACCGCCGGCTCGCCGACGACGACATCGACGGCTCGATCGCCCACGCCCGGATGCTGGCCGACTGCGGCCTGATGACGGTGCACGAAGCCGACTCGATCGCGCATGTGCTCGAGGAGATTCGCGGCGAGATCCACGCCGGCCGCTTCGAATACAGCGTGTCGAAGGAGGACATCCACCTCCACATCGAGTCGGCGCTCACGGCGAGGCTCGGCGACACGGGCCGTAAGCTCCACACGGCCCGGAGCCGCAACGACCAGGTGGCGACCGACCTGCGGCTTTTCTGCCGGCGGGCGATCGACCGGCTCGATCACGGCCTCGCCGAACTCCAGCAGGCATTCCTCGGCTTCGCGGAGCGGGAACAGGGGCTCGTGATCCCGGCCTACACCCATATGCGGCGGGCCCAGCCGGTGCTCGCCGGCCACCAGCTCCTCGCCTGGTGCGAGAAGTTCGCCCGCGACCGCGACCGGCTCGCCGACTGCCGGAAGCGGACGAACGTGCTGCCGCTCGGCTCCGGCGCCGTGGCCGGCTCGAGCCTGCCGATCGACCGCGATCACGTGCGGGAGGCGCTCGGCTTCGACGCCGTCGCGGCCAACAGTCTCGACGGTGCCAGCGACCGCGACTTCGCCTGCGAACTCGCCTTCGTGATCGCGCTGTCGATGGTCCACCTCTCGCAGTGGGCCGAGGAGTGGATCCTCTACAGCACGCAGGAGTTCGGGTTCCTGAAGCTCCCCGAGGGCTTCTGCACCGGCAGTTCCATCATGCCGCAGAAGATCAATCCCGACGTGCTGGAGCTGATCCGCGGCAAGAGCGCCCGGGCGATCGGCAACGTGCAGGCCCTGCTCGTGCTTCTCAAGGGCTTGCCCACCGCCTACAACCGCGACCTGCAGGAAGACAAGGAAACGCTCTTCGATTCGATCGACACGCTCGAGGCCGCGCTCGGCGTGGCCGCGCCCCTGGTCGCCGGGACGTCGTTCGATCGCGAGCGGATCGCGGCCACGATCGAGCAGGGGCACCTCGACGCCACGAGCCTGATGGAGGCGCTCATCGCCCAGGGGGTGCCCCAGAGGACCGCTCACGAGACGGTCGGCCGGCTCGTCCGCCTGGCAATGACCCGCGGCGTGGCCCTGGCAGACCTTGCCGACGAGGAGTTCTCCGGCGAATACGCCGGCTGGAACGCCGGCCTGCGTGGGGCCTTGGGGGCATCCCGGGCAGTTGAGCGGATGGCGAGTTTCGGCTCCACCGCGCCCGCGTCGGTGGCCGAACAGATTGCCGGCTGGCGACGGCGGCTGGGAGCCGCGGCCACGCCGTAGACCCGGCAGTCTCACCCGCCATGGCAGGATGCCCGCGGACCGTTCTGTGTCGCCCGTCGGGCACGGCCTGCGCCGCGCTGTTCCTCGTGGCAGCGGCAGCCGCCGGCCGGGCGCAGCCGCCCGCCGCCGCGCCGCTCGACGACATGCAGCGGGCGGTGGTTGAATCGCTCGCTGCAGCGCAGCGGGAGACTCCAGCGGAGCTCCTCGACGCGGCGATCCGCGCCGCCGACGTCGATGCGATCGAGGTTGCACGAGACTGGTTCGCGAAGTGTGCCGCGGCGATCGACGCGGCCGGCGAGCAGAGGCTCGACGTGCTCGCCGACCTGGGCGACCGCAGTGATCCAGCAGCGTTGCACCGTCTCGAGCGACTGCTCGCGGCACGCGATCCTGCAGCGGCGAAGGCGGTGGCCGCGATCGGGGATGCGGCACGACTGCGGCGGCGTGATCCCAAACGCCTCGCCGCCGCGGTCGCGGCACTCGAGAGCCCCTCGGCGGCGACGCGGCTGGCGGCCGCAGATGAACTCGTCCGCGCCCGAGCCGACGCCCTGCCCTTTCTCGTCCCGGCGCTTCAGGCCGGTGACACTCCGGCCGTGGCCCGCGACCGGATTCGGGACATTCTGGCCATGCTCGGCGACGAGGCTCGTGAACCGCTGCTCGAGTGGCTCGCCTCCGATGACGTCGCCTCCTGGCCGGGCGTCATCGAAGCCCTCGATGCCAGCGGTGCATCCGACATCGAGGCCTATCTGCTGGCTCCCGCCTCGGCCGCTGATTCCCCGCCGAACGCCCGCACCGCGGCGCGGCGCGTGCTCGCCAGCCGAGCGGCAGCCCGCGGCGCATCCACCGAACTGCCGTCACGGGACGCCGCCGAGCGACTCCTCGCCACGCGGCTCGACAAGCTGCTCTGCCTGGCCGGCTTGCCGACAGTCGACCCCATGCTGCTCGACCCGATCCGCGAACCCGCCACTGCCGCGGCGGCATTCGGCGGCAGCGTCACCGGCCTCGTGGAACGACTGGCCTGGAACCCCGAGGCGCGGAGGTTCGAGCGAGTCCGTCTGTCGCCCCGCGCCGCGCGGGCCCGCGATGCCTTGCATCTCGCCCGTGACCTCGCCGCCATCGGTGGCCGTGATCCGGCGGCCTTGAATCTGGTGCTGCTCTCCCGGCTGGAGGCGCTCTTGATCACCTCAGGCGACTCGGCCGGCCTGGCGCCCAAGGATCTCCAGCGACCCCTGACGGGTCCCGACGGCTTCTCGGCCGAGACCGCGGCCGATGTTCTCGGGGCGGCGATCGACCGCGGCATGGGCGAGGCCGCCGCCGGCGTGGCGGCGGCGCTGGCGCCTCCGCGCGGATCGTCCGCTGCCACCCCGCTCGCGCCCGCCGTTCGCACGTCGCTCGTGCGGGCGCTGGCCGTGCCCGATGCCGAGCTCCAGTTCGCAGCGGCCCGCACGCTCGCGCTCGCGGCGGGCGACCCGCCGTATCCAGGATCGAGCCGGGTGCTCGAGATTCTCGCCCATGCGGCCACCGCCAGCGGCGTGGATCGGGTGGTCGTCGCCCATCCCGACACGGAAGTCGTCGATGCTCTGGCGACCGACGTATCGAGGTTGGGCTACGAGCCCGTCCGCGTCTCGACCGGCCGCGAGGCGATCTTCGCGGCCCGCGAGCAGGCCGACACGGTGCTCGTGCTGCTCGCCGCCCGGCTGGCGACGCCGTCCGCGCTCGAGACGACGCAGCTGCTCCAGCAGCAGGGCATCGGCGACGCTCCGCCGGTGCTCGTGATCGTCGATCCACTCGATGACGACGGTCGCGGCTGCTTCCTGTCGCAGCTGCTGATGAAGTTCCGCGATCTCCACCGCGTGAGGATCGTCGATCGGCTCGACAGCTTCTTCGAGCCGGTGGTCGATGAGGCCACGGGCGACGTCGTCGCACCGCCGCGCTTCCACGACGCGCTCGCCCAGGCGGTCGGACCGCAGGCCGTCGATCCGGCGAGCCGGGAGCAGGCACGGCTCGAGCGGCTCGGCCGCTCCCGCGAGGCATTCACGATCCTTGCCGCCCTCTCCCGTCGGGGGTGGGACGTCCGCCCCGCCACGACCACGGCGCTGGCGGCCCTCGGCACGACCGAGTTGTACGAACCCGCCGTCGCCCTGCTCGGCACGCTTGGGCGGGCCGAGGCGCAGGAGGCCCTCGCCACCGAGACCGAGCGGGCCGATCTGCCCGCCGATCTGCGAAACGCGGCCCTCGCGGCCTTCGCGGCGAGCGTTGACCGATACGGGGTGCTGCTCGGGTGCGGCCACGTGCGGGCGGTGGCGACGAGGTACAATCTGGCCGCCGGAGCGTCGCGCGACGCCGCCGGCGACATCCTCGAGGTGCTGGACACGGCCGATCGTGCCCGCCGCGCCCCCCGCCCCGATGCTCCGTACACCCGGCCAACCCGCTGACGAGCCGACGGCCGCACCCCTTGCAGGCCTGATCGGTTCGAGTGCCGCCATGCTCGAGGTCTACGCGACCACGCGCAGGGTCGCGGCCACCAACGCCTCGGTGCTGCTCCTCGGCGAGACCGGCACCGGCAAGGAACTGATCGCGCGGGCGATCCACGAACTCTCCCCCCGCGGCACCGGCCCCTTCGTCCGCGTCAACTGCGGCGCCCTCTCCGAGAGCCTGCTGGAGAGCGAGCTCTTCGGGCACGTCCGCGGATCGTTCACCGGTGCCGTCGCCAACCGGGCCGGGCGGTTCGAGGCGGCGCACACGGGCACGATCTTCCTCGACGAGATCAACTCCACCACGCCCAAGCTCCAGGTGAAGCTGCTGCGGGTGCTGCAGGAGCGGGAGTTCGAGCGGGTGGGCGACACCGAGACGATCAGCGTCGACACCCGCGTGATCGCCGCGAGCAACCGCGACCTGCTCGACGAGGTGGCCAAGGAGAGCTTCCGCGAAGACCTCTACTACCGGCTCAACGTGGTGCCGATCGTGCTGCCGCCGCTGCGGGCCCGGCGCGACGACATCCCGTTGCTTGCCAGCCACTTCCTCGCCCACTACAGCGACGAGAACGACCGTTACGTCGTCCACATCCACAAGGACGCGCTCGAGGCGATGGTGAAATACCACTGGCCCGGCAACGTCCGCGAGCTCCAGAACGTGATCGAGCGGTGCGTGGTGATGGGCAACGGCGACGAGCTCACGCTCGACCTGCTGCCGCCGACGATTCGCGGCGATCGGCCGGTGACCCCCCTGCCCGGCCGCGGCGGCGATCTCGACAGTCTCGCCCGCGAACTCGTCGAGCAAGGGATGGCGACGGCGGCTCCCGACGACGACACGCTCTTCGACCGGATCGTGAGCCGCGTGGAGCGGGAACTGATCGCCCAGATGCTCGCCGCCTGCAACGGCGTGCAGTTGAAGGCCGCCGCGCGGCTCGGGATCAACCGCAACACGCTCCGCAAAAAGCTCCTTGAGCACGGTCTCGAGGAAGGCGAGGCGTGAACCGGCGCACGCTCCTCCGGACACTGGCCGCACACGGCATGGCGGCGGCTTCGGCCAACCCGGCCCTGCGAGCCGCCTCGGCCGTGGCGGCCGAGCCCCAGGCTGATCCCTCGATGTCGCCGGCCACGGCGGATCCCTTCGCCGCCGTCTCGTCGAAGAAGGGCCTGCAGGTACAGATGAACGACGACGCGATCGCGCTGGGCGTGCGGCATGCGGGGCTCAACGTCAATCTCTGCGACCTCATCGCCCCTGGCGCCGCCGCCTCCGACGACACGATCCTTCACCGGCACGAGGGCGGCGAGTTTCGGTTTCATCGGCACGTCGTCGAGGAGCACGACCGGCGGATCCGAGAGCTCTCCGGCCACGGCGTGCTGGTCTACCTCATCCTCCTGGTGTATCGGCATCCGGACGAGACCGTGAATCGGCTGCTGATCCACCCGAAGTACGAGGCATCGGCCCCCAACCGTCTCGGCGCGTTCAACACCGTGACGGCCGAAGGACGCCGCTGGCTGGCGGCCACCTGCGACTTCCTCGCCGGCCGCTGGAGCGATCCCGCCGCGCCGCACGGCCATGCCGTGGGCTACATCGTCGGCAACGAGGTGAACTCGCACTGGTTCTGGAGCAACCGTGGCCGGGGCACGCTCGCCGAATTCGCGGCCGACTACGAGCCCGCCGTCCGGATCGTGCACGAGTCGGTGCGGCGACACGCCGCCTGGGCAAGGGTCTACCTGTCGCTCGAGCATCACTGGAACATCCGCTATGAGGCCGCCGACGCCGACCAGGCATTCGCGGCCCGGCCGTTCCTCGAGGAGTTTGCGCGGCTGGCACATGACCGGGGCGACTTCGACTGGCACGTCGCCTTCCATCCGTATCCCGAGAACCTCTTCGAGCCGCGGTTCTGGAACGACCGCACGGCGACCGACGGCGACGACACGCCCAGGATCACCCTGCGGAACCTCCCCGTGCTGACCCGCTTCCTCGCCCGCGAGGAGATGCGGCATCGGGGACGGCCGCGGCGGGTGATCCTCAGCGAGCAGGGCTTTCACACGCCCGACCGCCCCGACGGTGAGACGGTGCAGGCGGCGGCCTACTGTCTCGCCCACCGGCTCGTCCGCGACCAGCCCGGCATCGATGCATTCATCCTGCACCGGCACGTCGATCATGCGGAGGAAGGTGGGCTGCGACTGGGCCTGTGGACCCGCCGGCCCGACAGCCTCGCAACGCCGGACCGGCCCAAGCGCATCCACGAATGCTTCCGGGCCGCCGACACGCCGGACGAGGAGTCGGCGTTCGCCTTCGCCCTGCCGATCGTGGGGCTCGACTCGTGGCCCGCAGCGACCGCCGACGGACCGCCCTGATGCGGGGTACATCGTGCACGCGTGGTCCTCACGCTCGAGTGCGGCCGCCCGTGCAAGCCGAAGGCCGTAAGGCCTCGGGCGCGGTCGAGAAGATGCCGACGGTGGTGTGGCCGCACCCCACGCCTCACGGCGTTGGGCTTGTACGAACGGACCCCGGTGCCCCGCGCCTCGTGGTCGGGGGAGAACCACATCTCACCCGTGTGGAATCGAGGCCTGCTCAGGACACTCGGCCGTCTTCGGCCATGTCGCGGGCGTGGTAGCTCGATCGCACGAGCGGGCCGCTGGCCACCTTCCTGAAACCCATGCTCGTCGCGATCGCCCCGAGCTCGACGAACTCCTCGGGCGGCACGTACCGCTCGACCGGCAGCGCGTCGAGGGTCGGCTGGAGGTACTGGCCGAGCGTGAGGTAATCCACGCCGTGGTCCACGAGGTCGGCGAACACGTCGAGAAGTTCGTCCCGCGTTTCGCCGAGACCGAGCATGAGGCCGCTCTTGGTCCTCACCTCGGGGCTCACCCGCTTGGCGTCGGCGAGGAGGCGAAGGGTCCACGCGTAGACGCTCTTGCGGCCCCGGACGGTGCGATAGAGCCGCGGCACGGTCTCGGTGTTGTGATTGAAGACGTCGGGCTTCGACTCCATCAACCGCTCGAGGGCTCCCTCCTTGCCGAGGAAGTCGGGCACGAGCACCTCGATCGTGGCACCGGTCGCCGCGCGGACCGCGTCCACGGTCCGCCGGAAGTGCTCCGCGCCGCCGTCGGCGAGGTCGTCGCGGGTGACGCTCGTGATCACGACGTGCTTCAGGCCAAGCCGCCGAGCCGCCTCGGCCACCCGCTCCGGCTCGTCGAGCTCGAGTTCCTCGGTCTTGCCCTTGGGCACCGAGCAGAAGCCGCACGGCCGCGTGCAGACATTGCCCAGGATCATGAAGGTGGCCGTCCGCTGCGACCAGCATTCGAGACGGTTTGGACACTTCGCCGACGAGCAGACGGTCTCCAGTTTCAGTTCGGCGATCAGGTCCGCGGTCTCGGCGTGGCCGCCACCAGGGGCGAGATTCTGCCGGAGCCAGGGGGGTAGCCGCCGCGAGGGCATGGGCGGCGACGGCTCGACGGCCGACAGGATCGGCAGCACCACGACCGGGGACGGCGACGGCAATTCACCCGACACGGCTGACGACCTCCGGCTGGCTCGGCGGCGATGGGACGCGAATCGGGAATCCGGCGTTGACGTGCGTTCGCGGGAAGGCGAAGGCATCGGCGATGCCTTCGACCACCGCAGTGCGGACGTCCTGGAGCCGAACACGCCGCTGCACGTCGGCCTCGATCGAGCCCATGATCGAGGGCACGTCCAGACCGGCGGGCTTCAGCCTCGCGGGAATGGTATCGACCCGGTGGAAAAGGTCGAGGGACGGGCAGACGTTGAAAAACGCCCCGTGGCAGGCCACGCCCCGGCGGAACGCCAGTCCCACCGCGGCCAGGATGCCGCTGCGGCCGATGACGGCGTGCGCACCGGGGACCACCGCGGCACGGCCGCAATGGACCGCGGCGACCGCCGCCCCGAGCCCCCGCTGAAACCGCGATACGAAACCGCCTGCGTCGTGCCCGGCGAGCCCGAGGTCTTCGAGCCTCGCGAAGATCGCCGCCACCACCTGCCCCGGACCGTGCGGCACCGCGCCGCCGCCGCGGCCGATGAAGCGGATGGCGAGCCGCCGGGCGCGAAGGTCGTCGTCCGACAGGCGGATGTCCGCCCGCGAACCGACCCGACCGATCGTGATGCAGGGCTCGAGTTCGCAGATGACGAGCGTGGGATTGCGACCCCGGGGATCGGCCACCTCGCCGGCGATGCGTTCGGCCATCGACAGATAGTCGTCGAGCCGGATCGCGCCGGCGAGCCAGACGGCCAGCGGCTTCCGCGACTCGGGAGATGGGGGGGCTGCGACGGTTGCACCGGTCATTGGCATACCCGAGTTGTACCCGGCGCAACGGCCGGTGCCATCGTGCGCCGGAATCATCGCCGCCGGTGCAGTCCTCGTGAAAGACGCCCGGCCGCCGACGTGCGACAAGCCCGCCTCCGCCGCAGTCAGGCTGCGGTGTTCAGTTTCTCACACGGAGGTGATGCCATGAACGACTTTTCTTTTTCCCTCGCCGAGCGTGCCGTGCTCGCACTGGCCGATATCAAGGAGGCGGCAGCCGCCTTCGATCGGGGCGACGCCAACATCGTCGACACCCTCGAGGCGATCGCCGGCGCCTGCGAGGCCTACCTCGCGGCGACCCAGGCGTTTCGCACCGCGGCGTAGCGGCGGCCGGGCATCGACTCAGCCCGCGACGACCGCGGCGTCGAGTTGCCCGTGGATCGCCACGAGTCTCTTGTGCCGGGCGTACATGCGGTCGTATGTCGTGGCCGCGGACGACCGGGGCTCGAACCGCCGGGCGGCCTCGGTCGCATGGCCTGCGAGGAACGACTGCCAGTCGCTCCGCTTTCCGAGGAGCCGTTCGTCGCGAAACTTCGCCATCAGCGCCGCCCCCCAGGCGGTTCCCTCGACGGCACCGGCGAGGATCACCACCGGCACGTGAAACGCATCGGCGATGAGCTGGGCGAGTTCGGGTGTCTTGGTGATCCCGCCGGAGAGCACGATCTCCTTCCGCGGGAAGCTCTGGGCGTCGAGCCCCTCGCTTCCCATCCGCAGGTTGAAGATCGTGGCCAGGAGCATCGCCCGGGCCACGTTTCCGGGTGTGGCGCTCTGTTCGTTGAGACCGATCACGAGCGACGTGCCGCCACGGGAGACCCCGGCACCAGGTTCGTCATCCATGAACGGCAGCGCCTGGAGGCCGCCGCAGTCGTCCGGCGCCGCGAGCAGGAGCGGGATCACCAAGGCGAACGCGTCGCCGAGGCCGCGTCCTGTCGTCTTCCCAAACATCTCCACGACCGCATTCATCGCCGTCGTCCCGTTCCGCAACCAGACCATGTTGATCGGCTTGCCGTCCGGGGCGCAGAAGTGGTCGATCGCCCGGTCGACGCCCTTGAACGCCCGATCACCCACCGAGTTGGCGACGACGCTCGTGCCGAAGCTCATCGACACGGTGCCGGCCTCAGCGATCAGGGAGCCGGCGAGCGCCGCCGGCTGGTCTCCCTCGGCGGGCGCCACGGGAATGCCCTGCGGCAGACCGAGCAGCGCCGCGCCCCGGGCGTCGAGCACGCCGCCGTCCTCGCCGGCCCGGCGAACCTCCGGCAGCAGGTCGCGGAGCGGCTTCACCACCGCGGCCTTCGAGGTGCGGGCCATGACGGCATCGAAGTCGGCGAGCCGTTTTGCATCGTAGTCGAGCGTGGCCTGGTCGATCGGAAACATGCCCGCCGCATCGCCGATGCCGAGCGTGAAGCCGCCGGTGAGCACATGGGCGATCCAGCCGGCCGGCGTCGTGATCCGCACGACACGAGACGCCTTCTCGGATTGGTGGCGGATCGTCCATAGCCAGCGGGCCGCCGTCATCCGCTTGGGCACCTTGGTGTCGAAGACCGTCGTGAGCTCGTGCCCTTCGGCCTCATTGCGGCCGTCGCACCAGAGCCGCGCCGGCGCGAGCGGCACACCGGCCGAGCCAACGAGCACTTCGCCGTGCATCTGCCCCGAGATGCCGATCGCGCGAACCTCCATGTCGATCTCCAGCGAGCCGAGTTTCCGGCGGAGGTCGCCCATGGCGGCGGCGAGGGCCTGCTCCCAATCGGCGGGCCGTTGCTCCTGGCACTCGGCCGGCAACCCCGGCACCATCGAGTAGTCACCGTTGCCGGTGGAGAGGATCCGCATCGCCTCGTCGGTGAAGATCACCGACAGCCCCTGCGTGCCGATGTCGATGCCGAGGTAGCCCTGTTTTTTCATCGCACTGGTTCCTGAAGCCTGTTGGTGCATCAGCTCTTCGCCACGCAACCCGCACGAGCCAAAGCCGGCGGAAGGGCCGGGACGAGTCGACTCGCCAACGGCAGGATAGCCGACGCTCGCCGTCCTCGCCCCGGCCCCTCCGCCTTCCTTCACACGTTTCACGCGTCAACCTCTCGCATCGTCGCGGCACTGCAGCCTGCGGAAACCGATGACAGCCACTGCCTTCATATGCGAACGATGACGCAGCGAGGGGCTGCCCATGCCAATCGAGCGGCGTAGGAAAACGAGCGAAGCCGTGAGGGCGAAGCGAGGTTTCCTCCGAGTGAGCGGAGGGCAGGATGCCCGCAGCGAACGTCCGGCGAGATGGCATGGGCAGTCCCGAGCGGCGCACCACGCGGGAAGCGTTTCACGCATCCCAGCGGACGGCCTGCGTCGCGCCGTGGCCCTTGGTGCCGCAGAACGAGACCTCGATGCCGAGGTTCCTCGCCACGGCGGCCTTGAGCAGGGCCGCACGGTCGGCCGCCGCCGCGTCCTTCGCGTAGGCCACGTGCACGTGGTTGGCCTTGTGCCGGGCCATCATCTGGTCGCGGGAGACACCGTAGGTGACGGCATGCATGATCGGCCACTGCTTCGTCGTCGCCTCGAGCCGGCGGCGGGTCTCCTCGGCCGGTAGCGTCACGACTTCCGCGCGGCCGATGTCCATGCAGAGCTTTTCGTGGGATCCAGTGCCATCGACCCAGATCCGGCTCCAGACGATTTCGCCCGGCTTGCTCACGCCGGCGAGCGTGCTGCCGCCGAGCCGGAAGTACATCGGCGGCTGCCGGAAACCCTCCGCCCCCTTCCAGCCTTTCACGAAGTGCGCCGGCGGCGCGCCGCCTGAGATCTCGAACACCCACACCCAGTGGTCGGTGGTGCGCGAGGCGTCCCAGTCGCCCCAGCGGATGTCGTGGAGCGTGTTCTCGACCGGCTCGCCGAGCGCCGCGTGAACCCGCTCGGTGAGCAGCCCGTCGAGACCAGCACACTCGTCCACCTCGTTGAAGTGGACGAGCGGCTTGCCCTTGAAGAGGACGCGGGAGGAGCCTTCGGCCGTCACCGGAGGCCGCTTCGAGTCGTTGAGCATGCCCTCCACGAGATCGCTGGCGGGGAGCAGGTCCTTGAGCCCCTGCTGGTATTGGATGCCGATGCAGTCGCAGCCGTAGCGATCGGCCAGCCGCAGGGCGGCGATGTACATGCGGCACTGGAGCAGCACCTGCTGCCGCGTAAGGTCGGTCGCCTCGTCGCGGCCGAAGTGAAACCGCATGCCGGCCTTCTCCAGCCAGCGAAACACCGTCCGGGCCTCGGCCTCGCTGGTCCGCATCGTCTCGTGATAGAGGGCGCTCTGGCTGAGCCGCTCCTTGAACACGCCCGTCGCGTGCAGGAGCCGGTCGGGAATGATGGCGTTTTCCATCCCCATGCAGCCTTCGTCGAACACGCCCATCAGCGCCTTCCGGGCACGAAGGTCGGCCGCGAGCCCCTCCGCGCGTTTGGCGAGGTCGCGGGGCATGCGGACCTTCTCGAAGGGCACCACGTGACTGGTGTCGTGGTGGATCGTCCGCGTGTCGAGCCAGGACGTGAGGTGCCGCTCGAAACTCGGACTCGCGAAGTCGTCGGCCCAGACCGTCGAGTAGGCCACACCCGACTTCGTCAGCGAACCGTTGAGGTTGAGCATGCCGACGAGGCCGGGCCATTGGCCCGACCAGTTGGCCGCCGTGAGGATCGGGCCGGCGTGCGTGGTGAGACCTGGGAGGACGTGGTTGGAATACTGCCAGACGGCCTCGGCCACCACGAGCGGCACGTCGGGGTCGATCCGCGAGAAGACGTCGAGCCCCTCGCGGCCGCCGGCGATGAAGCCATGCCCTCGGCTCCGCGAGACGGCATGCCCGCGGTCGAGCGTCCAGCCGGCCCGGGCAAAGGCGGCGGTGAGCGATTTCTCCATCGCCTGCTGTGCAGGCCAGCAGACGCGGTTTGCCTCCTCGCGGAGATCGCCGCTGGCGACGAGCACCGCCTTCTTCGCGGCGGAGCGGCGGGGGGATGCGGACGCCTGTGCCATCGAACGAACACCTCCACGTTGTCGCCGCCGAATGCCTCACGGGCGATGGATTCGACGGTTCGCGGGCAACTATACTCTTCCTTCCGGATCCGCCGCTCGCTCCCGCCGATCGTCACCGCATGAAACCCAACGTCCGCGTGCGTCTCTGGTCGCTGACGGTCCTGTCGGTGCTCGCCTTCGCCGGTGCGGCGATCGCGGCCGACACAGCCGTTGCGCCACCGGCCGGCCCCGCAACGCTCGCCGACTCGACCGGCTGGGTCATCGCCGCCGACACCTCCCGCGACGGCCAGACGATCGTGACGGCTGGCGGCGACAGCCTGCTCTATCGGCCGGGCACGGTGGTCGCCTGGAAGGCTGCCGACGGATCGCGGATCGGCGAGTTCGTGGGGCATCCCACGGCGGTGTGGGCGGCGAAGTTTTCCGCGGATGGGAAACTCCTGGCCACGGCCGGCTACGACGGCCTCGTGCGGATCTGGGACGCGACCACGCGTCAGCCGAAGCACGATTGCAAGAAGCACAAGGGCTGGGCCCGCGCGGTGGCATTCTCACCCGATGGCTCACGGCTGGCGTCGGCGGGCGAAGATGGGGCCATCGTGCTCTGGGATCCCTCGACGGGTGCCGAGGTGAAGTCGATCGCCGCCCACGACGGCGCCGCCACCTGTCTTGCCTTCGCGCCCGACGGCCAGACGCTTGCCAGCGGCGGCAGCGACAAACTCGTGAAGCTCTGGAATCCGATCGATGGCGGTGAGAAGACGACGTTCGAGGGTCACGGCGACGCCATCTGGGCGGTTGCCTATTCCCCGGACGGCCAGACCCTCGCCAGCGGCGGTGCCGATCGCACGCTGCGACTATGGGCCGCTGTCGACGGCAAACCGCTCGCCACGCTCGCCGGCCACAAGGACTGGGTGACGTCGCTCGCCTTCTCGCCCGACGGCGCGCGGATCGTCAGCGGCGGCATGGACGGGGCGGTGAAACTCTGGGACACCGCCGCCCGCGGCGAACAGGAGGGACCCGAGAAGGCGGCATCGAGCGTGTGGACGGTGGCGTTCGCTCGCGATGCGCACTCGCTGCTCGTCGGCACGCACCAGGGCCCGCGGCTCGTGACGGCTCCAGCCCCGAAACTGCTGCCGGCTCCACCGGCACCGCCCCCGCCGCCCCCCTCGCCCCCGGTGGCGGAGCAGGTTGATCCGGCACCACGCCGGCTCGTGCCGGTGGCGTTCACGAGCATGGCCGGTGGTTCGGGAACGATCGCGGACGACGGGACGGTGACGGTGACGGGAACGCTCGCCCGCGACACCTACACGCTCAAGGCCGTGCTGCCCCCGGACGGCGCAGTGACCGCCTTCCGCCTCGAAGCACTCGCCGACGACGCCCTCCCTCAGAAAGGACCGGGCCGGGCCGGCAACGGCAACTTCGTGCTCAGCACGTTCGCCGTTCTCACGGGGACGCCTGGCGCGGCCGACACGCCAACCCCCGTGCGGTTCTCGGCGGCGCGGGCCGACTTCGAACAACCGCAGTACGGCGCCGCGGCGGCCATCGACGACAAGGCCGAGACCGGCTGGGCGGTCGCCGGCGGGATCGGTCAGCCGCACGAGGCGATCTTCACCGTGCATCCCGAAACGAGCCTGACCCCGGGGGCTCCGGTCACGATCACGCTCGACCATCAGCACGCCGACGGGCAGCATACCCTCGGCAAGTTCCGGCTCTCGGTCATTCAGAACCCTGCGTCGGCGCCGTGAACCCGGCCAGTTCCGCCACCACCCATCGTCGTCCCCGGATCGCTTCACCACTGGATCGTTCTTCCGCTGAAAGGACTCTCCCCGATGACCCCATTGCTCCCGTCCCGACATTCACCGACCGTGGCCATCGCTCTCGTCGCGGCCGCCGCCGGGATCCTGATCGGCTTCGGCTGGCGAACCGAGTCGCCGCTCCCCCGCGTCGCGGCGATGACGTCGCTCTCGCAGGAATCGTTCGCCGTCTGCACGACTCCGATGGACTCGTCGGTCGAGGGCTTCTTCGTGCTCGACTTCGAGACGGGCGATCTGACGGGGAGCGTGCTCAACCAAAACGCCGCCAAGTTCGGCGTCAGCTACCGATGGAACGTCCTCAAGGATCTCGGTTTCAAGCCGGGCAAGGTGAAGACGCCGAAGTTCCTGCTCGTCCCGGGCATAGCGAACCTCGGCGGAGCCTCCGGCGGCCGCCTGGCCCAGTCCGTGCTGTACGTCACTGACGCGGCGACGGGGGTCACGGTGGCCTACGGGATTCCCTGGAACTCCCAACAGTCATCGGCCGGGGGCCGGCAGGCGGTCCTGGAACTTGTTCCGCTCGACATCGCCAGGCCCCGCGGCGGTGGAGAGAAGGCCCAGTAGCATGTGCCCTGGAAACGAAGCCTCCACGGGAGACCTCACGGTGACGGTCAATGGCGTCGCCCATCCGGCGGCCGCAGGCGCCTCGCTTCGCGACCTGGTCGAGGCGCTCGGCTTCGCCGGTCGGCCGATCGCCGTCGAGGTCGATGGGGACGTGATCCCCCGAGCGGCGCTTGCCGACCGCACCCTCACGGGCGGCGAACGGATCGAGATCGTGACGTTTGTCGGCGGAGGCTGACCGGAGACCCGCATGCATTCAGTGGACACCACCGCCGCGACACACGTCCTCGACGATGCCCCGCTCGTCGTCGGCGGTATCACGCTCTCCAGCCGCCTGGTCGTGGGCACTGGCAAGTATGCCAGCTATGCCGACATGGCCCGCAGCCTGGACGTTTCGGGCACCGACTGCGTGACCGTGGCGGTCCGCCGCGAGCGACTCGTCAACGCGGCGGGCGAGAACATCCTCGACCACCTCGACGCCTCACGGTACGCCCTCCTTCCCAATACGGCCGGTTGCTATTCGGCCGACGACGCCGTCCGCGTGGCCCGACTCGGCCGAGAACTCCTCCGCGACATGGGTTCAGCGACGTCGGAGTGGGTGAAGCTCGAGGTGCTCGGCGACACCAAGACGCTTCTGCCCGATCCGGTGGGCACGCTGGAGGCCACCGAAAGACTGGTCGCCGACGGGTTCACCGTGCTCGTCTACACGAGCGACGACCCGGTGATCGCCAAGCGGCTCAAAACCCTCGGCGCCGCGAGCGTGATGCCGGCGGGCAGTCCGATCGGCTCCGGCCAGGGCGTGCTCAACCCCAACAACCTGCGGATCTGCCTGGAGTATCTCAAGGACGGCGACCCGGCGTATCCGGTGATCGTCGATGCCGGCGTGGGCACCGCGAGCGACGTCGCCTTCGCGATGGAACTCGGCGCCGACGGCGTGCTGCTCAACACCGCCATCGCCCATGCCAAGGATCCCGTCCGGATGGCGGCGGCGATGCGGGCCGCCTGCCAGGCCGGCCGGCTCGCCTTCCTCGCAGGCCGCATCCCGCGGCGGCTCTACGCCACCGCGTCGAGCCCGGACGAAGGCCGGATCGTCCGCCCCACCTGACTCCCGGGAACCATCACGGTGCTGGCCAAGCGGATCATTCCCTGTCTCGATGTCGATCGCGGCAGGGTCGTGAAGGGCACGAAGTTCCTCGAACTCGTCGATGCGGGCGATCCGGTCGCGGTGGCGGCCCGCTACGAGGAGGAAGGGGCCGACGAACTGGTGTTTCTCGACATCACCGCCAGCCACGAGGGCCGGGGCATCATGCTCGACGTGGTCCGGCGCGTGTCGGAGACGGTGTTCATGCCGTTCACCGTCGGCGGCGGCATCCGCACCCTCGACGACGCGGCGCGGCTGGTCCAGGCTGGCGCGGAGAAGGTGAGCATCAACTCGGCGGCCGTCCGCACGCCCGACCTTGTCACCGCCGTGGCCGATCGGCTCGGCAGCTGCGCCACGGTCGTCAACATCGATCCCAAGCGGGTGATCAGGGACGGCCGCGAGATCTGGGAGGTGTTCGTCAACGGCGGCCGCGTGCCGACGGGGCTGGAGGCGGTGGCTTGGGCGCGGGAGGTCGAGCGGCTCGGTGCCGGCGAGATCGTGCTCACCTGCATGGACCGCGATGGCACCCGCGAAGGGTACGACCTGGAGATCACGGCGGCCGTGAGCCGGGCAGTCGGCATCCCGGTGGTGGCCAGCGGCGGGGCGGGCGCCCCGGAGCACCTCGCCGACGCCGTCGAACGCGGCGGGGCGGATGCGGTGCTCGCCGCTGGAATCTTCCACTTCGGCCAGTGTACGATCCGCGAAGTCAAGGATCTCTTCGTCCGCCGCGGTATTCCCGTCCGGCCCGCCTGCTAGCTCCCCCGGTTCGTCCCCTCCGATCAGCGTCCGCCATGTCAACGATCGACTCAGCACCGAGTGATGTCGCCAAGCCCGTCGGCGCCAATGGCTACAAGCACGAGATCGACCGCCTCTTCGAGGCCCTCGTCAAGCTCAGCGGCAGCGACCTCCACCTCAAGGCCGACCAGCCGCCGATCATCCGCGTGAAGGGCACGCTCCAGCCGCTCAAGCACCCCAAGATCGACGACGCGCGGATGCGGCAACTCTGCACGCCGATCATGAGCGAGCGGCAGCGGAGGATCTTCGAGGAGGAGGGGGGCGTCGACTTCGCGCACACGTGCGTGGTGGATGGCGTGAAGTGGCGATTCCGCGTCAATCTGCTCACGCAGCAGGGGGCGATGGGGATGGTCGCCCGCCGCGTCAACAACACGATCCCCGACTTCAAGGGCCTCTTCCTGCCGGAGAGCATCGAGCGGCTCTGCGTGCTCGATCAGGGCATGGTGCTCCTCGCCGGCGTGACGGGCTCGGGCAAGAGCACCACCATCGGCTCGATGCTCAACTACATCAACCGCACCTACCGCAAGCACATCCTCACGCTCGAAGACCCGATCGAGTTCGTGTTCACCGAGGACAAGTGCCTGATCAACCAGCGGGAGATCGGCGCCGACGTCAAGAACTTCGAGATCGGGATGAAGCACGCGGTCCGCGAAGACCCCGACATCATCCTCGTGGGCGAGCTCCGCGACGTGGAGACCTTCAAGACGGCGATCCACGCCGCCGAGACGGGGCACCTCGTGTTCGGCACGATCCACGCCGCCAGCGCCTCCAGCTGCATCGGCCGCATCCTCGACCTCTTCCCCCAGGAGGAGCACGCGTCGATCCGAAGCGCCATCGCCTTCAACATGAAGGGGATCATCGCCCAGAAGCTGCTCAAGTCGATCAAGCCGGGCGTCAGTCGCGTGCCGGTCTGCGAAGTCATGTTCTTCGACGTGCTCGTGCGAAAGTACGTGCTCGAGGAGCAGGACCACCTGATCGCGGATCACATCAAGAAGTCATTCCGCGACGGCATGCAGGACTTCACCCAGAGCCTGAAGAGCCTCATCGATCAGCAGCTCATCGACCGCAACGACGCCATGGAAATCGCGCCCAACCGCGAGGCCCTGGAAATGGCGCTCAAGGGAATCGGAGTGTCGTGATGCGGAATCGCCGCTGCGTCGTCCCGTCGACAGCCTCGCTCGCCGGGTCGATCCTCGCCGCCGTGCATGCGCTCGCCGCAGCCCCGGCGCTGGCCGATGCTGCCGGCTCAGGCTGGCCGCAGCACCTGCCGCAGGGCTGGGATGGCCGCGGCGGTGGCGGCGGCCTCGCGATCGCTCCGGCCATGGCCTGGTGGTTCTGCGTGCTGGCGTGGATGAGCACGGTCGACTGGGTGAGTCGCGATGCCACCAGGCATAAGGGCCAGCCGGCCTTCTGGGGCATGGTCTGCGGCCTGCCCATGTTCCTGGCCGCGATCATCGCCTGGTGGATCCCATCGGCGCTCGGCGGCATCGCCCTGATGATCGTCTCCTGGCTGGGGCCGACAATCGCCTACGCCGTGGTCCGCAACAAGGCCCTGCCCCCGTCGGAACGGATCCTGACCGTCGGCCACGGCCGGCGGATCGTCGCCGGCCTCCTCGCCCCGCTCGGCATCGAGATCGACACCGGCTTCGACGAGGCCGATCTGATCCCCAAGGTCACGTTCGTCGCGGCTGGCGGCAAGGATGCGACGGAGAATGCGGCCCGCCTGGATGCGGCGTCACAACTGGCCGGCTTTGAAGAGGCCCGCAAGACGATGCTCGGCGCCGTGATGGCCCGGGCCAACACGCTCGTGATCGACCTGGAGCAGGCCGGCATGGGCGTGCGGCACGAGGTCGACGGCGTCTGGGAGAAGGCCAAGATTCGACAGCCGCCGCGGAGCCGCCGGGAAAAGGAACTGTGGGTCGAGGCACCCAAGTCGAGCCTCGAGGTCGGCCAGGCGGTCGCGGCGGCGATCAAGGCGCTCTGCGGACTGCCGGCCGGCGCCAAGGAGGCCAAGGGAGCCCCCTTCGTGCTGCAGGTCGATGGCAAGCCTCGGAACTGCCGGCTCTCGGTCGGACGGCAGCCCTCGGGCGAGCAGCTGGTCGTGAAGATCGACCCGCCGGCCACCATCTTCAAGAAGCTTCCCGACCTGGGCATGCCGGCACCGCTCTCCGAAAAACTCGTCGGCCTGACGGCGGTCGAGAAGGGATTGATTCTGGTGTCGTCGCCCCCGGGCTCAGGCCTCACCACCACCTTCGACCTGATCGTGCTCTCGGCAGACCGCCTGCTCCGCGACTTCATCTCGATCGAGGACGCCGCGGCACCATCCCGTGAGATCCAGAACGTGAAGCCGGTGCCGTACGACGCCCGTACCGGCGTGACGCCGCTGGCGGCTCTCGAGGGGGTCCTCCGCACCTACCCCAACGTGATCCTCACCCGCGACATCCGCGACAAGGAGTTCGTCGTCAAGCTCCTCGAACTGGCGGCCGACGACAAGTTCGTGATCGTGAGCATCAAGGCGAACGACGCCACCGATGCGATCGCCCGGATCCTCGCCTGCGGCGTGCCCCCGCAGACGCTCGCCACCACGCTGGTCGGGTCGGTCTCCCAACGGATGGTCCGCAAACTCTGCCCGAAGTGCCGGGAGGAGTATCCTCCCGACCCCGAGCCGCTGCCAAAGGTCCTCGCCCAACTGAAGCTCACGCCGGAACAGCGCAGCCGCATCCGCAAGCCGTCACCGCACGGCTGCCGCGTCTGCGGCGGCACGGGCTACCTGGGACGAACCGCGATCTTTGAACTCGCGAGTGGCTCCACCGTCCGCAAGGCGATCGCCGCCGGAACCGACGCCGCCACCCTCCGCAAGGCGGCGGTCCAGGACGGCATGGCGCCGCTCGTCGAGGCGGGAAAGGCCCTGGTGCTGGAAGGCGTCACGTCGATCGACGAGGTGCAGCGGGTGTTCGCGACGGCCCAGCCACCGCAGCAGCCGGCGGCCGCCGCCAAGGGAGCCCCGAGGAAATCATGATCAACTTTTTGCTGCTCGGCCTGTTCCTGGTGGTGACCTTCGCGCTGTGGCGCGAAGGTCTGTGGAGTTCGGCCATCATGCTCCTCAACACCCTCGCCGCGGCGACCTTCGCCACCGCCTGGTACGAGGCGGTGGTGGCATTCCTCATCAAGCGCGGCCTCTCGAGCTACGACTACCTCCTCGATTTCCTCTGCATCTGGGGCCTGTTCGCGATCATCCTGCTCGTCCTGCGGGAGACCTCGGACCGCGTCTCGCGGACGAAGGTCCGCTTCCGCAAGCCTGTCGAGTTGTTCGGCTGCCCGGTCGTGGCGGCGGCCGCGGCCTGGATCGTGGTCTGCTTCACCGCAGCCACGCTGCACACCGCCGCCGTGCCCCGCGACCTCATCCAGGCGACCCCGGAGGCCCGGATGTTCTTCGGTCTCGCCCCCGACCGGTGCTGGCTGCAGTGGGTCCGCGGCTCGACGCTCCACGGCCCGTTCGCCCGTCCCGAGCACGCGTTCGACAAGCAGGCCGACTTCATCGTCCGCTATGCCACGCGGCGAAAGCAGCTCGAGTCCCAGCCCGAACTCCGCGTGAGGCGGTGAGCCCGTGGCCGTCGAATCGCCCATCGACGCGTCGGCCGAGTACCGGCCGGTGAGCCCGCTGGCGATCGCAGCCCTCGCGGCGGGATGCTGCTCGGCCCTGGCGGTGATGACCAGGTTCGCATGGGCGGTGCCTCTCGTCGGCATCGCCCTCTCCTGGGCGGCGCTTGCCGACGTCGCCCGGCCCGAAGCCCGCAAGGCCGGCCGGCTGGCCGCCCTCGCCGCATTGGCGCTCTCCGTCGGATTCGGCGGGCAGGCGATCGCCGGATTGCTCATCGACCGCTGGATCATGGCGGGGCGGGCCAAGGCCGCCGCCCACGCCTGGATCGATGCCGTCCGCGAAGGGCGAATCTCCGAGGCTCTCAGCCTGTGCGCGGCCACGGTCCTGCCTGCCTCGTCACTGCCGCCTGACCTCGAACACGAGGAACTGGAGTCGGAACGGCTGAAGCGGTTCGCCGAACTGGCCGCGGTGAAGGCCGTGATCGGCTGCGCGGGCTTGCGGCCGCCGATCACGCAGGTCGCGGCGGCTGGCACTGACGACGGTGCCTGGATGCTCCAGGCCGACCTCTCCCCGTGCGGTGATCCCGACGCCGTGCTGCGACTCGCGGTCGTGCCCCGGCGGATTCGCGGGACCGCAGGACCCGTCGAGCAGTGGCGAATCGTGGCCGCCAGCATCGAACGCTGACGCTCACGCCTCGCCGGAAAAGCACCGCACGGCGGCGATCGAGTCGGCACCCGCCGCGAGCATCACCAGCCGATCGAAGCCGAGCGCCGCCCCCACACCCTCCGGCATCGTCCCGCCGTGGGCGTCAAGCAGCCGCTCCGGAACCGGGAGCACGTCGCGGCGTTCGGCCGCCCGCGTGCCGTTGGCCGCCGCGATCCGCGCCGCGAGCGTCTCTCGGCTCGGATCCTCCTCCCAGCCGTTGGCGAGTTCCACGCCCTCCACGAAGAGCTCGAACCGGCGGGCCACGCCGGGATGCCGCGGATCGAGCCTGGCGAACGCCGCCTGCGATGCCGGCCAGTCGACGAGCATGGTCGGCCGGCCGCGGCCGAGATGCGGCTGCACGACCTCGGCGAGCAACGACTCGAAAGCCCGATCCCAGCGGTCGGCCACCGACGCTCCGACGGCCGGCACGGGCATCGCGACCCCGTGCCTCGCGACGGCCGACTCCATCTCGGCCGTGGACGCCGCGAGCGGATCGACGCCGGCATGCGAGGTGAACGCGTCCCTGCATGTCATCCGGTCGATCCCGTGGCTGCCCAGCGTCGCCGTGCAGATCGCGGCGAGCAGGCCGGCCGCATCATCGAGCGTGCTGCCCGGCTCGTACCATTCCAGCAGGCAGAACTCGACGTCGTGCTGCCGTCCCCGCTCTCCGGCCCGAAACGACTCCGCGAGCTGGTAGATCGGCCCCGCATCGCGGGCGAGCAGCCGCTTCATCAGGGCCTCGGGGCTCGCCTGCAGGAACCGTGGCCTGTCATCACCGTCGAGGAAGACCGGGATCGGGTCGATGTGGGCTTCGGGCAGGACCTCCCGCGAGAGCACAGGCGTATCGACCTCGACGAACCCCCGTCGCTCAAAGACGTCGCGCAGACCGCGGCGGATTCGGGCGCGGAGTTCGAGGATCGGTCGGACAGTCATGCGGATCGCCGAGTCACGCCCGAGCGGTGGCCTTTGCGTTCGCGAGCCGCGCCGGCGTCTCGCGGTAGACCAGCACCGGGCACGGCGCCCGACGGACGACCACCTCGGCGACGCTACCCATCAAGAGCCGCGTCACGCCCGTCCTGCCGTGGGTGCCAAGCACGATCATCTCGGCCTTCTCGTCCTCGGCGATCCGCACGATCTCTCCCGCCGGATCCCCCATCGTGAGCCGGTGGGTGAAGGGCACCGAGATGTCCTTCGGTTTGACATCCTCGAGCATCGTGAGAATCCGCGTGGAGTCTGGCTCGGGAAGGCCATAGTAGAGTTCGCCCCCGCCGTACGCGAGCGGCGGCTCCTCGACGTGCACGATGAGCAGTGAGGCTCCTGACGACTTCGCCAGCGCGGCGGCGTGCTCGAGCGCTGCGTCGCTGGCGGTGGAAAAGTCGGTGGGAAACACGATGGTCTTGGCCATGATGAACTCTCCCGTTCACAGGGTCAGGTCATACCCGTGCAGTGTACCGCTGCGACGCGCCACGGTTCCTCGAGGCGACGTCGGCGGCCGGAAAACCCCCTTGGTCACTTGGGCGCCGCTCGGGGCTACCCATGCCCGTCGCCGGACGCTCGCTGCGACCTCAGGAAGCCCAATCGCGTAAGCGATGGGGGCATGCTGGCACCGCCGCACCGCTCGGGGCTACCCATGCCCGTCGCCGGACGCTCGCTGCGGGCTCCGGCCCTTCGCTCGCTGCACGCCGGCTGCGCTTCGCCATCCTGGCTTCGCTTGCCGCCGAGCCCGGCTCCCGGGCACGGGCAGCCCCTCGCTGCATCTCGTAGCACAGGTTTTCAACGTGCGTCTTCCCGGTGCGACGTAAGCGCCGAATCAAGGCTCATGGGGCCATGAATGAGCCGTACACGCGAGCCAGCCCGGCATGGTGACCTCCACGTTCACCTGCCGGCGGGCCCGGGGTGCCACGAGTCCAGAAAGCCAACATGCCCCGCCGGTCAGGTGCAGCGATTGGTTCGGCCCGCTACCGGCGGGTCTCCTCGTCGGCCCCAGCTTCCTTCAGCGGTTCGGGCCTCGGCAGCTCGTAGGTGCCATCCAGGACGGACGCCCCGGGGCGGTACACCCGCATGAGGAAGTTCCACCCATCGGTGACGTCCAGCCGGTTCGGAACGTCGCCGCACAGCTCCTTCGAGCCGAAATACACAGTGAAGGTACCATCATCGTTCAGCTTCACGTTTGACGAGTTCAGGATGCAGTTCTCGCTCTTGATGAAGCCGTCCTTGCCGTACACGGTGATCGACCAGAACGCATCGTTGTCCGGCACCTTGTAGGTCGCCGTGTACCCGACCTTGATGTCATGGTTGCCGTTGTAGTTGAGGTAGGTGGCGTCCCGTTCCGGGAAGAGACCCCACGCGGCGGCGGCGGCGATGTGCCGGGTCTTCTCGTCCACCTTGCCGCGGGCCCCCATCATGCCCTTGTAACTGCCGTACGCTGCCCCATCGTTCTCGTACTGGGTCGTAAGCGTCTTCAGCGACGCGAGGTCCCAGCGGAGCGGGGGTAGCGGGTCGGCGCTGCCGGCCTCGATGACGAACTGGTCCTGCAGCTTGTTGACGAGGGCGATCTCGGCCGGGTCGTTGGGGTCGAAGACCTTGATGCGGACGCCGACGCCGAGGTACGTGGTGTCTTTCGGCAGCTCGTGCTTACCCGGCGTGTAGATCACGAACGGGCAGTAGTGGTCGTTGTCGACGAGATAGACGGAGACGTAGCGGCCCTTCGGGACCTGCGGGACGGTGATGGTCGCCCCCTTCGACGTGTCGACGATCCCCATCGAGTAGAGGGTGTCCCGGTTCATCCGCACGATGTTCTGCTTGTCGATCGGGGTGGGCTTGCGGAAGTGGTACAGCCGGTTGACCCCGCCGGCCATCCCGACGACCTCACCGAACTGCCGGTCGGTCTCGGCCCGGATGTACGTTTCCGGGGTCACCGGCACCGCCACACGGGTCAGATTCGGTGCGGTCCACTGCCCGTCGAGGGCTTCGGCTTTCGGCCGGTAGAGCCGAAGGTAGCAGCAGAAATCGCCCTTCGGGGCGGGCAGCCAGTTCGCCTCGCGGTCCCGGCCCGGAGACTCGTTCTGGACCAGAAGCGTCAGCCCGCCGTCGGGGTCGTATTTGAACTGCTCGAGCATGGTGGAATTGAGCAGGTAGCGGTTGAGCGGGTTGGCCAC
>JAGWWA010000017.1 GCA_018970605.1 Planctomycetota bacterium
CGGTTCGACGCGGCGCCGCCTACGCGAGGATCGGCTTGACGACCTTCGCCGGCTCGACGCCCGTCAGCTTCGCATCGAGCCCCATGAAGGGGAACGTGAACCGCATGTGGTCGATGCCGAGCAGATGGAGCATCGTGGCGTGCAGGTCGCGGACATGCACGGGATCGGCGACCGCGAAGTAGCCAAAGTCGTCGGTGGCGCCGTGGGTCACGCCCCCTTTGATGCCGCCGCCGGCGAGCACCATGCTGAAGCCCTTGATGTGGTGGTCGCGGCCGATCGATTTGCCCTCGCCCTGTCCCATCGGCGTCCGCCCGAACTCGCCGCCGATCACCACCAGCGTTTCGTCGAGCATGCCGCGGCGGGCGAGGTCGGAGAGGAGGCCGGCCGCGGCGGTGTCGGTGGGCGGGCAGATCTCCTGCATGAAGCCGTCGATGCCGCTGTGGTGATCCCAGTCGCTGGCGTAGACGTGCACGAACCGCACGCCCCGCTCCACCAGCCGCCGAGCCATGAGGCAGTTGGTGCCCACCGTCGCCTTGCCCGGCTCGGCGCCGTAGAGGGCAAGCGTCTCGGGCGTCTCATCGGACAGGTCCGCGAGCGTGGGCACGCTCGTCTGCATTCGGAAGGCGAGTTCGTACTGCTTGATCCGCGTGGCGACGTCGGGGTCGTGAACCGAGGCGAGCCGGTGCCGCTCGAGCGCCGCGACGGTGTCGATCAGGTCCCGCTGATGGGCCGCCGATACGCCCGGCGGATTCGCGACGTAGTGCACCGGCGCACCACTGGTGGCGAACTCGACGCCCTGGAACTGGCCCGGAAGGAAGCCGGAGTGCCACTGCCGGGCGGCGATCGGCTGTGGGTTGCGGCCGAGCTTGCTCGTCATCACCACGAAGCCCGGAAGGTCGTCGGCCTCGCTGCCGAGGCCGTAGGTGACCCAGGCCCCCATGCTCGGCCGGCCGGAGAGGGCTGTGCCGCAGTTCATGAAGGTGTGCGCGGGATCGTGGTTGATCTGGTCCGTCACCATGCTTCGCACGATGGCGTACGAATCGGCCAAGGCACCGAGTTTCGGAAAATAGTCGCTCACCTCCGCGCCGCTGGTCCCGTAGCGGGAGAACGTCGTGCGGGGCCCGAGGCAGATCAGCTTCTTGCCCTGCAGCTGCGCGATCGGCTGACCGGCCGTCACGCTCTCGGGCATCTCCTGGCCATCGAGTTCGGCGAGCTTCGGCTTCGGATCGAATGTTTCGAGGTGGCTCGGACCACCGGCGAGGCACAGGAAGATCACCGCCTTCGCCTTGGGCGGATGGTGCCGCGGGACGACGGCGCCTTGATAGCGGTCGCTGGAGTGCGGCGCCGGTGCGGGCACGGTGGCCAGGCCATCGCGGGCGAGCAGCCCCGACAGCGCGGCGCCGCCGAGCGACAGGCCGGAGCGGGCCAGAAACGTGCGGCGGTGGATCGAAAAGTCGTGCATGCTCAATACCGCGCGATGGCTTCATGGAGGTTGAGGACGGCGCGAGACGTGGCGGTCCAGGCGGCGAGCTCACGCTCGTCCAGATTCGCGTCCCGAGGGGCGATGCCGACGGCGAGCAGTTCCGCAGCGGCCCGAGGGTCTGCTGAGTAGTCGGCACGGCGGCGTGCAAGGAGGCCCCTGGCGAGGGCGAGTTCTTCGGTGTCGGGCATCCGCGAGAGCGTCCGCTTCCAGAGAAGGGCGAGCTTGTCATCGTCGCTGCCGCCGCTCTTGAGGGCGAGTTCGGCGAGCTTCCGGGCGGCCTCGACGAATGTCGGATCGTTGAGGAGCACGAGCGCTGCCTTGGGGGTGTTCGACCGCATCCGCACCGCGGTGCACTCCTCGCGGGTCGGGGCATCGAAGGCGAGCAGCTGCGGATGCAGAAACATCCGCTGCCAGTGGACGTAGAGCCCGCGCCGCCACTGGCGGTCGTCATCGTCCTGCTTGTAGTCCCGCTGCGGAAAGTTGAGGTGCCCGTAGTAGCCGGCCGGCTGATAGGGATGCACGCTCGCGCCGCCGAGCCGCTCCACGAGCAGGCCGCTCGCGGCGAGCGCCGTGTCGCGAACGCTCTCCGCCGGCAGCCGCCAACGGCCCTGCCGGGCCAGGAGCCGGTTGTCGGGGTCACGAGCGAGCAGTTCCTCTGGTGCTTCCGACGACATCCGGTAGGCCCGGCTCGTCACAATCGTGCGGACGAGGTCGCGGACGCTCCAGCCGTGAGCCATGAACTCCAGAGCCAGATCGTCGAGAAGCTCCGGATGGTCGGGCAGTTCGCCCTGGCCACCGAAGTCGCCGAGGCTTCTGCAGAGGCCGGCGCCGAAGAAAATCGCCCAGAGTCGGTTGGCGGTGACACGGGCGGTGAACTCGCCGATGCCGCTGTCCTGCGCCGGGTTCACGAGCCACTGGGCGAGGTCGGCCCGCGTGGCTCGGCCCTTCGCGGGGATCGAGCCGAGGAATGTCGGGATCGCCGGCTCGACCACGTCGCCCGAGTCGTCCATCCAGTTGCCGCGGGGCAGGATGCGGACCGTTCGGGGCTCTTCGAGCGCCTTGGTGACCATCAGCGTGCGTTCGAGCGCACTCCGCTCCTTCTGCAGCTTCGCGAGCCGCTTGCGGTCGGCCACGATGGAGTCTGATTCCGGCTCGGGAGGCTGGGCCCGTGGCGGCAGGACAAGCGGCGGCAGCCGGCTCTCGAGGGAGTGGATCGTGGCGTCGAGTTCCTCCGCCCGCGCACGATCAAACGGGCCGACGATCCGAATTTCGGGTGAGCGGATCGTCGGCAAGGTGTTGAGGTTCTGCTTGCCGAGGCCGGCCTTGTCGAGATGCCGCTCGTCGTCGATGTCGGCGAAGAAGGCCCCGAGGCGATAGAAGTCGGCGGCCGTGTAGGGGTCATACTTGTGGTCGTGGCACTGGGCGCAGCCCACCGTCGCGCCCATCCACGCGCCCGACACGTTGCGGATCCGGTCGGCCTGATAGATCGCGCGGTATTCCTTGGCCTGCAGTCCTCCTTCGTGCGTCGTCTGGAGCAGTCGGTTGTAGCTGCTTGCCAGCACCGGGTCGTCGGGGTGCTCGCCGTCACGCGGACCGACGAGGTCGCCGGCCAGTTGAAGCTCCGTGAAGCGATCGAAGGGAACGTCTTCGAGAAACGCCTTGATCACCCAGTCGCGGTACGGCGAGATGTTGTGCGGTTGGTCGCCGTGGTAGCCCACCGTGTCGGCGTAGCGGACGAGATCGAGCCACCAGGCTGCCAGCCGCTCGGCATGTCGCGGCGAGGCGAGAAGGTGGTCGACCAGCCGTTCGTAGCGGTCGGGGCGGGTGTCGGCGAGATAGGCGTCGACTTCTTCAGGCGATGGCGGCAGCCCCGTCAGGTCGAAGGTGATCCGTCGCAGGAGGGTGAGCGCATCGGCGTCGGCAGCCGGGGCGAGGCCTTCCGCCTCCAGCCTCGCGAGCACGAAGCGGTCAATCCAGTTTGTCGGCCACGATTCATCCCGCACCGCCGGCGGACCATGCCGCCGCGGTGCCACATAGGCCCAATGCGGCGCGTACGGCGCACCGGCGGCGATCCACCGTGCGAGGAGTTCCTTCTGAGCGGCCGTGAGCACGTGGTTGCTCTCCGGCGGTGGCATCACCATGTCGGGGTCGGTCTCGTGGAGGCGGGCCACGAGTTCGCTCTCCTCGGGATGGCCCGGCACGATCGCCCGGCTGCCGCTGTCGAGTTCCGCGACCGCCGCGTCGCGGTCGTCGAGCCGCAGGCCGCCGCGACGGTCGTGCTCGTCGGGCCCGTGGCAGGCGAAGCAGTTGTGCGACAGGATCGGCCGGATGTCGCGGTTGAAGTCGGGCGGACGGGCGGCGGCGGCGAGCGGGTTGGCGGCGACGGCCCAGACGGTGGCCGCGTGGACCGCAGGCCGGCCCCACCGCACGAAGACCAGCAGAGATCGCATGAAACGCCTCGAGACCGTTGATTTTAGCGTGGCGGGGCCGCATCGGCACCGCGGGGGCACGCTCGTTGACGGTCACCGACCCCGAACGTAGATTCGGTCGGCTTTTCCGGAGAAAAACCGCCGGTTTTTCCCCATCCACACCACGAAAGGGATCGTCCTGCCCATGGCCACGTCGACCAAGAAGTCCGCCGCCAAGAAGTCTGCCAAGAAGTCGGGAGCCAGCGGTGGCAAGGCGGGCAAGATGACCTACTACTTCGGGGCCAAGAAGTGTGACGGCGATGGCACCATGAAGGCCCTGCTCGGCGGCAAGGGCGCCAACCTCGCGCAGATGACGAAGATCGGGCTGCCCGTTCCTCCCGGTTTCACGATCACGACCCAGGTCTGCATCGACTACTACAAGCACGGCAAGAAGTTCCCCAAGGGCCTCGAGGATGAGGTCGCCGCCGCCATGCGGCTCATGGAGAAGGAGACGGGGAAGAAGTTCGGCGACATGAAGAACGCGCTGCTCGTCAGCGTTCGTTCCGGCGCCCGCGACAGCATGCCGGGCATGATGGACACGATCCTCAACCTCGGCCTCAACGACGAGACGGTGAAGGGCCTCGCCGAGGCCACCGGCAATCCCCGCTTTGCCTACGACTCCTACCGTCGCTTCATCCAGATGTATGGCGACGTCGTGATGGGCGTGCAGAAGCGGCACGAGAACGAGCACGACCCCTTTGAGGAGGCGATGGAGGGGCTGAAGCACCAGCTCGGCATCCACGACGACACCGACCTCACCGAGTCGCACCTCCGGGAGCTGATCAGCCGCTACCTGCGGCTCATCAAGGATCGGACCGGCAAGGGCTTTCCGCAGGATCCGTTCGACCAGCTGATGGGTGCCGTGGGCGCCGTGTTCGGCAGTTGGATGAACGAGCGGGCGATCATCTACCGCCGCAAGTACAAGATCCCCGACGAGTGGGGCACCGCCGTCAACGTGCAGAGCATGGTGTTCGGCAACATGGGCGACGACTGCGCCACGGGCGTGGCCTTCACCCGCGACCCGGCCACCGGCGAGGACGTCTTCTACGGCGAGTATCTCGTCAACGCCCAGGGCGAGGACGTGGTGGCCGGCGTGCGGACGCCGAAGCCCGTCGCCGAGATGAAGCACGAGGCGATGTTCGCCGGCACCTACAAGGAACTGGAGAAGGTCCGGCAGACGCTCGAGAAGAAGTTCGGCGACGTCCAGGACTTCGAGTTCACCGTCGAGAAGAAGAAGCTCTACATGCTGCAGACGCGGCACGGCAAGCGGACGGCGCTGGCCTACGTAAAGATCGCCCACGACATGGTGAAGCAGAAGCTCATGACGGCCGAGCACGCCATCCAGTCGGCCGACCCCGACGCCCTTTCGCAGCTGCTCGCCCCGATCTTCGACCGCCACGACTACGAGGCGGCCAAGAAGGGCGGCCGACTGCTCACGACGGGCCTGCCCGCCGGCCCGGGGGCGGCCACCGGCCAGCTCGTGTTCACGGCGGCCAAGGCCGAGGAGCTGGCCCACAAGGGCGAGAAGGTCGTGCTCGCCCGCGTCGAGACGAGCCCCGAAGACCTCCGCGGCATGATCGCCGCCGAGGGCATCCTCACCAGTCGCGGCGGCGTGTCGAGCCATGCGGCTCTCGTGGCCCGGCAGATGGGCAAGGTCTGCGTGGCCGGTGCCGGTGCGATCCAGATCGACTATGCCGCGGGCACGCTGAAGTGCGCCGGCAAGACGCTCAAGGAGGGCGACGCGATCTCGATCAACGGCTCGACGGGTGAGGTGTTCGCCGGCGGGATCAAGACCGCCGACAGCGAGCTGAAGCAGGTGCTGATCGCCAAGACCATGAAGCCCGCCGACTCGGAGGTCTTCCAGTACTACGACTTCATCATGAAGCTCGCCGACAAGCATCGGAAGCTCGGGATCCGCACGAATGCCGACACCCCGGAGCAGGTTCGGCACGCGATCGCGTTTGGCGCCGAGGGTATCGGCCTGACCCGG
Source organism: Planctomycetota bacterium (assembly GCA_018970605.1). Lineage (GTDB taxonomy): Bacteria > Planctomycetota > Planctomycetia > Pirellulales > UBA1268 > QWPN01. The sequence goes on from JAGWWA010000017.1 coordinate 5,942, forward strand.
ACCGAGCACATGTTCTTCGAGGGTGACCGCATCGACGCGATGCGGGAGATGATCCTCGCCGAGTCCGAGGAGGCCCGCCGGGCCGCCCTCGGCAAACTCCTGCCCTACCAGCGGGACGACTTCGAGGGCATCTTCAAGGCGCTCGACGGCCGTCCGGCCACGATCCGCTTCCTCGACCCCCCGCTGCACGAGTTCGTGCCGCACGACGAGAAGGCCCAGGCCGACCTGGCCAAGAAACTCAAGCTCCCGCTCGAGACCGTGAAGGCCCGCGTCGCGGCGCTGCACGAGTTCAACCCGATGCTTGGCCACCGCGGCTGCCGCCTCGGCATCAGCTATCCGGAAATCTCCGAGATGCAGGCCCGGGCCGTGTTCGAGGCCGCTGCCAAGGTGCAGAAGGCCGGCATCAAGGTGAAGCCGGAGATCATGATTCCGCTCGTCGGCTTCAAGAAGGAGCTCGACAACCAGGTGGAGATCGTCCACGCCGTCGCCGAAAAGGTGCAGGCGGAGACGGGCCAGAAGATCAAGTATCTCGTCGGCACGATGATCGAGATCCCGCGCGGCGCGCTGACGGCTGACGAGATCGCCGAGACGGCCGAGTTCTTCTCGTTCGGCACCAACGATCTCACGCAGACGTGCCTCGGCATGAGCCGCGACGACATGGGCTCGTTCCTCGGAAAGTACACCGACGAGGGTATTTTCAAGGCCAACCCGTTCGCGTCGATCGACGCTTCCGGTGTGGGTCAGTTGATGAAGATCGCCGTCGAGAAGGGGCAGAAGACCCGCAAGGACATCAAGCTCGGCATCTGCGGCGAGCATGGTGGCGATCCCCACTCGGTGTTGTTCTGTCACCACATCGGGCTCGACTACGTGAGCTGCTCGCCGTTCCGCCTGCCGGTGGCACGTCTGGCGGCGGCCCAGGCGGCCCTCGGGAAGACGTACTGAATACATGCCCGCCGGGCCATCCATGGCCCCGGCGGGCTGGTTCGGTGGCCGGCCGTCCAGGCCGGCAGGCGATCGAGTTGCTCGTCGGGCAGCCTTGGGCCGTCGCGGGTGCAGCCAAGGTGCACCCGGACGGCCAGACGGTCGCAGCTCCGGGTGACCTTTGGCCGCCCATCTCTCACACGGTTGGGCTTCCTCAACGCGTCCAGTTGTGGCGAGCGAGGGGCTGCCTGTGCCCGGGAGCCGGGCTATGGAAGCAAGCGCAGCCAGGATGGCGAAGCGCAGCGGACATGCAGAGAGCGGATGCCACGATGGCATCCGCGAACGTCCGGCGACGGGCATGGGCAGCCCTGAGCGGCTCGGCTCCGGAGGTTGAAAACCTACGGCCACAGGAGGGCGGCTACACTCGCCGCATGGACCTCTCGCCCGAAGCGCTGCGGCTGGCGTTCATCGTCGCGACGGTGATCGTCCTCTGGTTCACCGAGGCGCTGCCGCTGGCGGTCACCGCGCTGCTCGGGGCCGTCGCCTGCGTCGTTGCGGGCGTGGCGCCGGCGAAGGAGGTCTTCCGGCCGTTCGCCGACCCGCTGATCTTCCTGTTCATCGGGTCGTTTCTGCTCGCCGAAGCGATCCGCCAGCATCGCCTCGACCGCCGGCTCGCCTATGCCGTGCTGTCGTTGCCTGCGGTCGGTGAACGCCCCGTGGGCATCCTCGCCGCGGTGGTGGCGGTGTCGGTGCTGATCAGCGCCTTCATCTCCAACACCGTCACCGCGGCGATGATGATGGCCATCGTCACCGGCATCCTCACGGCCATCGAGGAGTCGGCGGCCGTGTCGGGTGTTCGGCCGGCGGCCAGGTTCGCGACGGGCCTGTTTCTCTCGATCGCGTTCGCCGCCTCGATCGGCGGACTGGCCACGCCCATCGGCACACCCACCAACCTCATCGGCCTGGGGTTCATCCGCAACCAGCTGGGCGTGAGCATCTCGTTTCCTGGCTGGTGTGCGATCAGCCTACCGGTGGTCGTGATCCTGGCGACGATCCTCGTGACGGTCATGGCGCGGCTGTTCCCGGCGGGCGTTCACCGGCTCGAGGGCGTGCAGGCGTTCGTCCGTGGCGAGCGTGCACGGCTCGGCCCCTGGACCACGGGCCAGAAGTCGACCGCACTCGCGTTTGGGGTCACGGTGGCGATGTGGGTGGTGCCGGGCATCCTCCTGGTGGCGCTCGGGGCGGAGCATCCGGCAAGCGTCTGGTGCCGCGATCGCCTGCCCGAGGGCGTGGCTGCGCTGATCGGGGCGATCCTGCTCTTCCTGCTGCCCGGGGATCGCGGGGAGGATGGCCGCGTGCGGCGGGTGATGTCGTGGAGCGGCGCCCGCATCGACTGGGACATCGTCCTCCTCTACGGCGGCGGCCTCGCGCTCGGCGAACTCTGCTTCTCCACGGGGCTGGCGGCGGCGGTCGGTCGGCAGATCACTGGGTGGATTCCCCACGGCGCTGGAGCGGCCGCCGCGCTCGTGGCGGTGGCGGCGCTCGTCGCCGTCGTGACGAGCGAGTTCACCAGCAACGTGGCCAGCGCCACGATGGTGGTGCCGATCGTGATTGCCATGGGTCAGGCCGTCGGCGTCGAGCCCGTGGCGGCGGCGCTCGCGGCCACGATGGCGGCGAGTCTCGGCTTCATGATGCCCGTGAGCAGTCCGTGCAATGCGATCGTCTACGGCTCGGGGCGGATTCCACTCCGGGCGATGATGCTCTCGGGTGCGGTTCTCGACCTGATCGGCTGGGGCGTGATCACCGCCGCGCTGCTTGTCGCCTCTCGGACGATCGTCTGCTGAACCAAGCCTAAAACGACGCCGCGGCCCGGCCGGGGGCACATGCCGGCCGGACCGCGTCAGAGGGTGTCGTCGTCCGTTGCCGCCGGATCAGGCGTCGCGTCGCGGGGGGCTGAGCTCAAAAGCCTCCCTCGATGACCGCGCCACACTGATGGCAACGGGGCAGGGCCAGCGGCTTGGGCGTGGGCATGTAGCCCTCCGCGCACAAGGTGTGGAGCCGCGGGAAACACGGCGGCAGCGTGACGCAGCCATGACGGTGGATGTCATGCTTCGCCCGAAGTTGGCCGCAGGGATCCGCGTGAAACACGCCGCAATGATGGCAGGACGGTCCGCACGCGGGGCCGCTCACGCTGCCATGCCAAGGGGGCTGCTGCACGTTCCGGCACCCGCAGGCGTTCCCCGACCCATCCGTGGACATCATCGCGGAGTCGTCCGTGACCGTCGTCTCTTGGGCTGTTGCCAGGCCGATCGCGAACAGCGATGGCAGGGCGACGACGACGGCGGCGATGATGCGGTAGGGTGAACGCACGATGGGATCTCCCGGTAACGTGGTGCAGGCCTCACTGGCCACGCCGCGTTCTTCGACCGGTCGAGCCTGCCGGGATGAACGGCCGCACCGCAAGGACCGGTCGTGACGGTCGGGGCGACCCTGACGTCAGTCGAGGGCCACGTCGGTGACGAAGAAGGCCTCCAGGCCTTCGCGGGTTGCCAGCACGACGTGCCCCCGCTGGCCGTACCGATACCCGCCGATGCCCACCAGCGGCTTGCCGTGCTGGTAGCGGTCAACGACCCTGCCGTCGGCCCAGGCGACGGTGACGGATCCGTCGGGGGCGGCGATCAGCCACTGCCGCCGCGGCGTGCCGAGCAGGTCGGCCCAGGCCACGGGTTCGATGGGCCCGTCGCGGTGCACGCCGTCGCCAAGGGGCAACTGCCATGACCGTGCGACGGTGGATGGATCGATGCCAACCGCCTGCTGACGGCCGTTTCGCTCGGAGGCGATGCCGAGAATGGCCCAGCCACCGGCGTCGGCGACCGGACCAGACGCGACCGCCACGATCGGCGGCTCCGACGTCGGGGCGGAGGCGGCCTGGGTGGCGGGCTCGGCGACGACTCGCACGATTCGGCCGTTCTCCGTGAAGGCCAGCACCTCGCGGGATGTCGCTCCGGCCAGCGGGGCTCCCATGGCGATGCCAAGCACTGGTGTGGCCACACGGTCGTGCCACAGCCGGCGGCCGGTGATCGCGGCCGCCTCGACGCCCGCGGTACCCGTGTAGCCCACCACGATCTCGGGTGCGCCATCGCCGTCGAGATCGCCAAGTTCTGCGTCGCTGATCCCATCGTGCGCTGGGCCGCCCGATGCAGGGTAGGTCGTATGCAGTCGCCACGCGTCGTCGAACACGAACACGTGCTGCCCGCCGCGGCGGCCCGCGAGCCACCACCGGCTGCCGTCGTGCCCCAGCGCGGTGCGCAGGAATCCGACGCCCGCATCGGCCGGCAGGTCGAGCTCGTGTCGGCTGCGTTCCACGCCCTTCGCGTCGAGTTCGACGACCGTTCGCCACCCGTCCAGGGCCACGATCCGTGGCTCAGCCGCGCCATGGGCCTCGTCGAGACAGACCACATTGCCTGGCAGCGCCACGCCGGCTGCCCGCCAGGCATGCTCCAGCTTGAACCTCACAGGCTGCCGCCGCGGTGCGATCACCTGTTCGGGCAACCGCCGTCCGCCGCCGGCGGCGCGGTCGAGGTCGCGGCGATACTCGCGGAGCCGCCGCTCGTGCCGCGCCCGAACGAGGGGTTTCGTGTCGGTGTCGCGCTCCACGGCGGCGAGCGTCTCGATGATGTCGGCCCTGATCCGAGAGTGGTCACCCACGATCACGTCGGCGATCCGGCCGTCGCGGGCGACGATCACGGTGGCCGGAAACGACTCCAGGCCGAGCGCCTGGGGCGACACGCCCTGGGGGTCGCGGGCGAGTGTTCCCACGCCGCCGAACTCCGCCAGCTTCTTGCGGATGTCCGGCAGCGGTTCGTCGTCTGGATCGAGGCTCACCGCGACGTGTCTGACGGCGGGCTGGGCGCCGCGGTGAGTGCGGGCGTAGTCGGCGACGAAGTCGGCGATGCCTGCGGCGACCTGCGGCAGCGACCTCGCAGCGGGGCCGCACCCCTCGAAAAAGAAGTCGAGGACGAGCGTGGCATCGCCGATCGACTCGCGGGTGAGCGGTTCGCCGTCCACCGTCGCCAGCGTGGGCAGGTCGGCCTTCGTGCCGACCCGGGGATGCAGTGGCTGTGGCCGGTCGAGGGGTTCGAGCCGCGTGACCATCGCCGCCGCGGCCGGCACCTCGAACGCAAACGCCTCAGCCGGTACCTCGGCCTCGAAGGAGGCGTCGGTGAACTCGACCTCGACTGCGATCCCCACCGGGGCCCCTGCTTCCCGTGACAGTCCGTCGGCATACGCGGCCGTCGGCACCCGCATTCTCCGCAGGAGTTTTGACGTGCGATCGATCCACAGCCCCAGCACGCCGTCGGGCTTCGTGATCTCGAGGTGGGTGCAGTCGTGGCCGTCTACCTGTTCCTTGCCGACGATCCGCGGCGGCGCATCGGACTCCGCGACAATCAGTGCGAGCGTGTCGTCGGCGAGCAGGAGCGGCAACTGGGTCGGGCAGCCGGCCTCCCCTTCGGTGAGCGTCGATCGCAGAGCGTCGTCGCTGAAAATCTGATCGAGTGTGAGTGGCGTCACCACCGGCTCGGAGAGCACCTGCCCGGGCACGGTGCCCACGGCGGCGTAGAGCGTCGTGCCGTCGGTGACGACACGGGCATCGTAGGCCTCGACGCGAATCCTGTCGGGACGCACGAACGCGACGCGGTACGGATAGGTCTGTTCGGTGGAGGATTCGCCTTGCGTCTGCCGCACGGTGACGCGGGCGTCGTCGGAATAGCGGTCGGCGGCCCGGTAGGCCTGCCCCATCTCGTCGAGGATCTGCTGGGGATCGTCGCCGCATCCGGCCAGCAGGAGCGTCACCATGGCGAGCAGGGCGTGTGGCGGCCGGAGCCGATCGAGGCGTTTCATGACGGCATCTTGCGCCAAACCCCGCGTTGCGGGCCAGATCATTCTCCGGCGCCGGAGCAGCGATAAGATGTCGGTTTTCCGCCCCGCCCTCACTCGTCCCCGCCCGCCCCGCCGCCCGTGGAAACCATCTCCCTCGAGTACGGTGCCGACGAGCCGCTCGTGCTCGAATCGCTCGATGGCGGCGCGATGGCGTTCGCCGCGCCCGCAGGCGTCGTCGGTGCCGAGGCGCGAAGCCTCGTCCTCGAGGCCGTCACGGCACCGCTCCACGGTCCGCCGCTCGCCGCCCACGTGGTGCCCGGCGACCGGGTCGTGATCGCGGTCGCCGGCGATGTCGCGCAGGCTCCGGCCGCGGTGGATGCCATCCTGGAATGCCTCGTCTCCGCAGGTGTGGCCGAGTCGGACGCGACCGTGCTCGAAGGGCCGGCGCTCGGCTTCATGGCGTCGGGCCGGGCGGTCGCGCGGCGGTCGGTTGCCAACGCGGAGGCCTTCGATCCTGCCGTCGATGCGGCCACCTCCTACCTGGCTGCCGACGCGGCGGGCCGGCCGCTTCATCTCGCCCGCGCGCTCGTCGATGCCGACGTCGTCGTCGCGGTCGGCGAATGGGGCTTCAGCCCCGCGCTCGGTGGCCGGTCGATCGAGGGTGAGCTCTGGCCGACGTTCGCACGGGCGGAGTGTCGCAGCGACCTGCTCGTGGCCCTCGCCAGGCGGGGTCGGGGCGCCCTGGCCGACTGGAAGAGCGGCATGCAGGAGATCGCCTGGCAACTTGGCGTGTGTGCGAATCTGCGGCTCGTGCGTGGAGCGAACGCATCGCTCGCCGCGGCCCGGTTTGGCCTTCCCGACGAGGCGTCGCGTCAGGCCCGCGAGGCCGCGGCGTCCTGGTGTCCTGCGATCGACCCCATCGCCGACCTCGCGGTGGCTTCGCTCTCCGATCCCGACGGTGGCTTCGGGGCGATCGCGGCCGCGGCTGCCGCGGCGGCACGGGTCACGAGACCGGGGGGCACGATCTGCATCGCGTGCCGCGACATCGAGCCGGCCGGCGTCATCTTGACCCGCTGGCGGCAGGGTGCGCCGCTCGAGGGGCTCTTGCACGAGGCGGTCGCGACGCACGATCCGGTGTTGATTGCCGATGCCCTGCTCACGCGGCTCTTCGCCCGGGCGATCGACGACCGTCGGCTGGTTCTCCTCTCGAACCTCAGCGAGGAGGTGGTTGAGGAACTCGAGTTCGGGTACGCGGCGAGTCCCGAGGTTGTGGAGCGGCTGGCCCACCGGGCGGAGCGGCTCGCGGTGCTCGCCGAGGCCGATCGCTGCTTCCCAAAGACGACCGACTGATCCGGGTGTTGGTTTTGGGGAGCGGAGTCACTCCGCCAGGAAGCCCCGAGCGTGAGCGAGGGGATGGATGGTGGCGGTGGCAAGCGGCGGTTTCTGAGCCGTTTCTGAGCAGTGGCGCCCATCCCCTCGCTGGCGCTCGGGGCTTTTTGGACGTTTTGGGAAGCATGCCGCCGGCTGGGTGCGGATGCCGCGACGATGCGTGAGGATCACGTGCGGCTCGTATGAATCACCGTTGCGGGGTCACCCGGTGCCGCAGCGCATGCCTCGACCGTGGTCCCCAAACGCGCGAATCGACGCTGCCGGTCGGGAAGTCGCCGAGCACGAGGAATGAGTCTGCGTCGAGCTGCCAGCTGGTGGGCTCGTCAGACCTCGGGCGATAGTGGATGTCGCGCCAGGCGTCGATTCGTTCCACGTTTCCTCCCGCGTTCACGCTCGCCGAGCAGCCGGCCTCCGTGGGCCCAGCGACGCCCGGTGGCCATGGGACCGCGACCGTCCATGCCGCCGGCGTGCGCATGGGCAGGACGCTGCGGCGGTCGTGTGCGAGCGGTGGTTCGCGAACGAACCAGGCGACCGCGACGAGCCGGCCATCAAGGTGGCCAGCGATCAGCTGGCAGTGACCTCCTGCGGGGAGCTCCCACGCGAGCCGGGCATCCCCTACCGCAATCTGGGCTCGCGAGCCGTCTGGGCCGGCGGTGATGACAGCCGCGATTCCCACATCGCGAACGGACTCGAGCGAGCGGTTCACCTCGGTGGCAAACGTGGCGTCGTCGAGCACCTCGGCGGGCGGCATCCGCGCGTGGCCCTCATGGTGCTCGATCGGCACGGCGACAGGCAGCGCCACCTCCGCGAGCACCGCCGGGCTCTTCAGCACGACGTCACCCGCCACGAGCAGGTCGCCGTCGCGGATCGCCACGTCCTCGCCGGGCAGACCGACCACGCGCTTGATCGTGGCCGCGCCATCGCCGGCGTCGACGATCCACCGCTCGTACCGTCGCGGCGTGCGGCCGCGATCGATGAGCGGGAGCCAGCCCGTGGCCACGACGTCTCCCGGCATCAGGCCCGGCGCCATCGAGACCCCGTCGATCTCGTATCGAGCTGGAGCGGCGACAACGATCACCACTGCCGCCACGAGGGCGACCATCGCGACCACGACGCCCCGGCGGACGCTCACGGTATCAGGAAACCTTCGCCCACTGATGGCTCTGGGCGCTGGCGAGCACGGCGTCGCAGACCTTCTGGGTCTCGAGTGCGTCGCGGAACGTCGGCGGGCAGGGCTGCTTCTTCGCGTAGGCCTCGAGGAAGTCGGCCACCTGATGCACGAACGAGTGTTCGTAGCCGATCGCCAGGCCTGGCACCCACCACTTGTCCATGTAGGGATGGTCGCCGTCGGTCACGTGCACGCTTTTCCAGCCGCGCATCGGGCCGGCGTCCTTGTAATCGAACACCTGCAGGCGGTGCAGGTCGTGGAGATCCCACTTGAGGCTCATGTTCTCGCCGTTGATCTCGAACGTGTAGAGCGCCTTGTGGCCGCGGGCATACCGAGTGCTCTCGAAGAGCCCGAGCGAGCCGTTCCTGAAGTGGCAGAGGAACGAGCAGGCGTCGTCGATCTTCACCGGCTCGACCTTGCCGGTGAGATTGTGCTTCCGCTCCTTCACGAACGTCTCGGTCATCGCCGTGACGTCGGCCACCTGGCCATTGAGCCAGATCGCCGTGTCGATGCAGTGGGCGAGCAGATCGCCCGTCACGCCGCTGCCGGCCGCTGCCGCGTCGAGCCGCCAGAGGGCGGCCCCGCCCTGCGGCAGGTCGGCGTTGATGGTCCAGTCCTGGAGAAACTCGGCGCGGTAATGAAACACCCGGCCGAGGGCTCCCGAGTCGATGATCCGCTTGGCGAACGTCACCGCCGGGATGCGGCGATAGTTGTACCAGACGGTGTTGGGCACGCCGGCCTTCTCGACCGCCGCGCACATCCGCTCCCCCTCGGCGACGTCCATCGACAGCGGCTTCTCGCAGAGGATCGCCTTGCCGTGCTTCGCCGCCTCGATGGCGATCTCGGCGTGGAGGTTGTTGGGCGTGCAGATGTCGATCGCATCGATGTCGTCGGCCGCCACGAGCTTCCGCCAGTCGGTCTCGACCCGCTTGTAGCCCCAGCGGTCGGCGAACGCCCCGGCTTTGTCGGCGTCACGCGCCGCAACGGCCTGCAGCACCGGCAGGTATTCGAGGTCGAAGAAGTCTTTGACGCGGTTGTAGCCATTGGAGTGGGCGCGGCCCATGAAGCCGTAGCCGATCATGCCGATGCGGAGTTGCTTAGCCATGGTGGGATCCTCGAGTGTTCAGGGTTATGCGAAGGAATCCGGCTCGGGAACGGCAAAAGTCTCGTCGCCGGGGCGAGGATACGCCCAAGGCTCCTCGAGCGTTTGCCGATTCCCTCGCCTCGTCCAACGATGTGCTCCTCAACCAGGAGCAGGATGCAGGAGCAGGATGGATCAAGCGAAGGACGATTCTCTGCGATGTGCTTCGATTCAGAGGAAAAGAAAGTGGAAAGAGTTGTCGGTCACCCCCAGCCATGGGCGTCGCGGACGGCGATCATGGTCGTGAGGATGGTGTTCCAGGTGTTCGGGCTCTCGAGCGTGGCGTTGGGGAACATGCAGCCGTCCCAGCAGATGTGCCGGATGCCCCGGTCGGCGGCCCCCTCGAGCCAGTAGCCCGAGCACTTCACGATGTCGAGCTTGCCGTTGGGGTCATCTGCCGGACAGTGCTTGCCCGTCTTGTCGTGCGACCCCGCACCGTGCACCTGGCCGTCGTTTTGGGCCACATGGAAGTCATACGTCCACGGGCGAAGCTTCTCGACCATCGCCGCGTAGGCGGGCCAGAACTCGGCCTCGGTATAGCCCGGCTTCACGAGGGCATGCTCCGGGGCGTTGTAGCCGAGAAGATAGAGATACGTGTGGGCGAGGTCAGCCTGGAAGCCGAGCGCCTCGGGCATGCCAACCTCCTCGAGCAGGTCGAGCATATCCCTCCAGGAGTGCATGCCCGCCCAGCAGATTTCCCCCTCTGCGGCCAGTCGCTGGCCGTTGTCCCTCGCGATCTTCGCCGCCTCGCGAAAAGTCTCGGCGATCTTCATGGTGTTGGCCTTGGGATTCTCCCGCCACTTCGCCACGCCGAACTCGGCCGAGTCGATCCGGATCACGCCATACTTCCGCACTCCCTGCCGCTCGAACACCTTCGCGATCCGACAGGCCATCCTCACGGCGGACAGAAACTTCTCCCGGGCCGCGATGTCGCCCATGGCCGAGTCGCCCACCGTGCCTGGCCAGACCGGGGCCACCAGCGACCCGACCGAGAAGCCGTGGCTCGCGATCGTGTCGGCGATCTGCACGAGTTCCGAGTCGCTCGCCTCGGGGTTGGTGTGTGGCAGAAAGAGGAAGTAGTCGATGCCGTCGAACTTCTGGCCGTTCACGCTCGCGGCCGCCGTGAGTTCGAGCATCCGCTCGAGCGAGATCGGCGGCTCCTGGCCGGGATCGGTGCCCTTGCCGACAAGACCGGGCCACATGGCGTTGTGGAGCTTGGGAGCGGAGTGGGGCATCTGTGTGAGGTCCTCTTTAAGGGCTTCGTTCAGGTCGCGAGATCACGCGAGACGTGCCGGGGCTGCCCGTGCCATCTCGCCGGACGTTCGCTGCGGGCATCCTGCCCTCCGCTCTCTCGATGCTGGCTGCGCTCCGCCATCCTGGCTTCGCTGGCCAGCAACGCCGGCTCGATTGGCACGGGCAGCCCCTTGCGCGAGTCATCAAGGTCATGCCGTTCGTCCGTTCATGGGCAGGTCGGGGTGGACGTCGGGGCCGAAGTAGCGGAGTGAGACGAGCGGGCCTGGGCCAGTGTTCTTCACCACGTAGCCGGCCGCTGCGGCGTCGGCCGAGATGAAGAGCTCGTCGGCCGTCATCTGGCCGAAGCGGATCAACGTCGGCGTCGCCACGTCGTGGCCGCCCACCGTGCCCTCGCCCTGCACCGTGATCCAGCCGCTGGCACCCGCGTCCTTCACGGTGATGCTCGCGCCCGGCTCGAGCGTGAGTTCCTTGGCGCTGAAGAGCTGCCGGCCGTCCACCCGGCCGTACACGATCCAGCGGTCGGTCGCGCCGGGAGCGCTGCGGCTTTCGTCCACGATCGGCTCGAGGTAGTTGCTCTCCTTGAAGTGCGTGTCGACGTTCTTCTCCCAGTCGAGCTGGCCGATGATGAAGTCGAGGTCGCGGTGCTTCTCCCCCGGCATGTCCTTGACAAGCAGGCTCCACGGCACCGCCCGCCCCTCGACGAGCGACTGAAACATCGCGAACACGTCGCTGCCCCACTGGGGCTCGTAGGTGAGCAGCGAGCCCGGAGCATGCAACACGCCCGGCGGGATCAGCCAGCCGGTGCCCCGCTTGAGGCGGTAGGCCTTGGCGAGGTCGATGATCCCGTTGTCGCCGCGGTTCCAGTTCTCCAGGCACTTCCGCACGTCGTCCTTCGTGGTGCCCGGCTCCAGGCCCATGAAGGTGTAGGGGAAGTTGTTGTCGCAGTTGTTGTACTGCGGCGGGAAGTAGTAGCTCTCGGGCTTGCCTTCCTGGCCGACGAGCTTCGCGTCGTCGAACGACTGATGCATGTGGTGCGGGATCGGCCCCATGTTGTCGAAAAACTTCGAATACACGGGCCACTTCTTGTAGCGGTCCCAGATCGCCTTCCCGACGAGCCTCGCGCCCCCCTCGCTCACCGCGTCTCGGAGCAGGAATCGTTCTCCCTCGAACACGCACCACGACAGCCCCTCGTCGGGCACGCGGCCTTCGTTGGCGGCCTCCGTCGTGCTGGCGAACCACCGTTCGTCGATGCCGCCGCGGTCGAGGCCGTAGGCGTAGTAGTCGTCTGGGTGGAGGCGGACCCGCTTGCCGGGGTGGAGGAAACTCCGCGGCACCCAGGTGGGCGAGAGTCGGAGGATGCCCCGGCCGGCGTCGAGCGCCCGGCCGAGTGCCGAGCCCACGTTCTTCGCCTCGGGCAGGATTGCGGACCCCTTCGCAGTCGCCGCCATGCAAACCCCTCCAATGGATTTCCGGAATCTGAACGAACCATCAGGATCGCCACGCGACGTTGTTGTACGGCTCGCGCCTGCGGGTCGCAACCGTTCCAGCATCTCCCGGCGGGCCGCCCGTGCTCGTTTCCTCCCGTCCGGCTGGCGGCATACACTCGCGTGCATGGGAACCGCGACCGCAGCATCTGCCAGATCGCCGATCCTGTGGCTGGCTGTGGTCGGCGTGGTGTGGATCGGCTCGAGTGGGGTACGCGGCGACGACCTGCACGCCGTCGCCGACCGGGTGCTCGGATGCACCGTGAGTGTGACGTGCGGGATCGACGGCGGCTCGTTCGCCGGGTCGGGTTTCGTGGTGTCGCCGGACGGCCATGTCGTCACCGCCGCCAGCGTCGTGCCCGTCGGGGCGACCGACGTCACCGTGCTTCTGCCTGGCTATCGGCGGCGGCCCGCCTCGGTCGTCGCCGTTGACGAGTCGCTCTCCGTGACGCTGCTGAAGGTGGCGGTCGAGGAGCCGTTGCCGGTCCTGCCACTCACCCGTCTCTGGCCGGCGGTCGGCGACGTGGCCTTCACCGCCGGCGACGTGGACGACGTGATGCTCGCCAACGGTCGGGCGTCGTTCAGCCGCGGCGTGGTCAGCGGACTGTATGACGTCGAGAGGCAGCCCGAGGTGGCCTATGCGGGCCGCGTGATCGAGACCTCCGCGGCGGTGAATCCGGGGTCCGACGGCGGGCCGCTCGTCGATGCGGCGGGCCGCGTCATCGGCGTGATCAGCGTCGCGGTGTCGCCGCGGCGGTGGCAGGGAGTGGCCGTGCCCATGGCGACGCTCCTTGAGAAGTTCGCGCCGCTGACGAAAGGCGACGTGACGATTTCCGTCGATTCTTCCGATCCGCCGCCGAGCCAGCCGCCGCTTGTCGGCCTGAGGCAGGCCGCGGCGGCGGTCGCTCCGTTTCTCGTGGCGATCGATGTGGAGCGGACCTGGCCGGCCGAATCGCTGCCGCGGGAATCGTGGGAACAGCATCGCCGTCGCATCACCGGCTGGGAGAAGCTGCCGCTGCCGGAGAGACGCAAGCGGTTTGCCGCCTTCGCAGCCCGGGCCCGCACGCTCGACGTCAACCAGCTCCTTCGCCGGCCGCCGGGCCCCGCTACGGGGCTCGTCGTGTCGGCCGACGGGTTCGTGCTCACGAGTTCGTTCAACGTGGGCGACGACACGGCGTTCGTCGCCACGACCACCGGCCAGCCGCGGCGATTCGCTGCCGACGAGCCCGGCGAGAAGCTTGTGGCCGATCCCGAGGGAGGATTGGTGCAGAAGCCCAACTCCATCCGTCGTGTCAGCGTGGTGCTTCCCGACGGCAGCCGCCGTGAGGCGAAGGTGCACGCTCGTCACGAACCGCTGGGGGTGGCGCTCTTGAAGGTCGACGAAACCTCGCTGCCCTGGTTCGATCTCGCCGCCGTGGCCACGTCGCCGCAGCTCGGCGATCACGTGGCCGCGATCGGGCTCGTGGCGTCAGCAGCGGGCGACGTGACGCTCAACCCGGGCATCGTCAGTGCCGCGTCGCGAAGCCGTGGCTACCGTTTCCAGACCGACGCCCTGCTCAACTACGGCAACTCGGGCGGGCCCGTCGTGGATGCGGCCGGCAGTCTCCTTGGCATCGCCACCGCGCCGATCGAGCCCGACACCGTCATGGGAAAGGTGTTCACGCTCTCGCAGTTGATGCGGTGGAGCCGGGCGCCGAACTCGGGCGTGGGTCTCGTCGCCCGCGCCGACAGGATTCGCGCCGTGCTCGACGATCTCAAGGGGGGGCGATCGTTCGAGCGGGTTCCGGGGCCGTTTCTCGGCATCCGGCCCGACGAGTCGCGGGCACTCGGCGACGACGTCGTGATCGGCTTCGTGGCCGAGGAATCGCCCGCGGCAAAGGCGGGCCTCAAGAAGGGAGACGTGATCGTCGCCTATGGCGGCGTCGAACTGGCGGCCTGGCGGGAGCTGACCGAGCGGATCGCGTCCGGCAAGCCGGGCGAGTCGGTCGTGCTCACGATCCGCCGCAAGCAGAAGGGGCCGCGGATGGTGATCGCCGGCCGTGACGTCGAGACGCTCGAGGACCTCGAGCGGTTGAAGACGTCGCTCGAGCCGGGGGAGACGTACGAGGCCCGGCTGGTTTCCGACGGGCTCCGCGAGGTGACGGTCGTGCTCGGGGAGAACAAATGAGGCGTCCTGCCGGTTTGATCATCGCGACCGCGATCCTCGCGTGCTCCGTGATGGGTGCCGCCGCGACCTCCGTCCGCGCCGAGGTCGATCTCGCGTCGCTCTGCGTGGCGATTCGCCCTGCCTACGTCTTCATCGCCGGCGGCAGCGGCGTGGTGATCCGGCCCGACGGCCTCATGCTCACCAACGACCACGTGCTCGAGGACCGCCGCGAGTTCGACGTCCGTCTCGGCGACGGCCGCTCGTTCAAGGCGCGGCTCCTCGGCCGCGACGAGGTGGGCGACCTGGCGGTGCTCAAGATCGACGTCCCGGAGGGGGAGACGCTTCCGCATCTCCCGCTCGGCGACTCCACGGCGGTCCGCGTCGGTGACGAGGTGGTCGCCGTGGGCAATCCGTTCGCGCTCGGCGTGATCGACCAGTCGCCGACGTTCACGCTCGGCGTCGTGTCGGCCGTACACCACACGCAGGGCAACTACACCGAGTGCATTGTCACCGACGCCGAGCTCAACCCCGGCAACTCGGGTGGCCCACTGGTCACGATGGCCGGCGAGGTGGTGGGCATCAACGGGCAGATCAGCACCCGCTACGGCCTGCGGAGCAACACCGGCCTTGGGTTCGCGATCTCGTCGCGGCAGGTGGCCCTCTGGCTGCCGCTGCTGGAGAAGGCCGAGGGGGGCGAGGTGAAGCACGCCAGGCTGTCCGGCGTCGAGTTCGCGAGCCGCGATCGCGAGACGCCCGCCAGCGTGGTCGTGAAGGACGTGGCCGAGGGCTCGCCGGCGGCGGTGGCTGGATTCCAGTCCGGTGATGCGATCGTCTCCCTGGATGCCGCGGCCGTCGCGAACGGTCACCGGCTTGCGGGCCTGCTCGGCGTCTATCCGGAGGGGCACGAGGCGAAAGTCGTCGTCCGTCGCGGCACCGACGAGCAGACGCTCAGCGTGATGCTCACGCCGCTGGAGCGGTGCCGCACGGGCATCGATCTGGAGCGACCTCGCGGCGGTGAACTGCGGCCGGTCGTGGAGTCGGTGAAGCCAGGGTCGCCCGCGGAGGCGGCGGGGCTGAAGCCAGGCGATGTGATCGTGGCCTTTGCGGGGCGGCGGCTCGAGTTTTCCACCAAGGAGGAGCGGAAGGCGTTCGACCGCCTGCTGCGGACGAGCATCAACGTGGGCGACATCGTGAGCCTGGCCGTGCGCCGCTCCGACGGCTCCGGCGGCACGGCCGAAGTCGCCCTACGCCTCGTCGCCCGTTGAGACGACCGCGATCGCGGCTGCGAGTTTCTCGACGGAACACGGCGCCGATCCCTCCGCCTTGTTGTTGATCGTGATGAACACGTCGCGGCCCCTCGCTGCGGCGCGGGCAGCCAGGCTCGCGAGCGCTTCCCGCGTGGCCACGTCTTCCTCGACGAGCCTGTCAAACGGAAAGTAGGCCTGTTTCGCCTCCTCATACCGGTGCCCTGCGTGGAGATTCCATCGGGCCACGAGGGGGATCGGGCTGTCGGCGCGATCGAGTCCGAATGCCGTGGCCTGCTCGACGACCGGTGGCATGCGGGCGTGCACGGCGAGGCAGGGAGCCGCGCCGGAGTCGCGAAGCCCCGCAGCGAACGCCGCGCAGGCGAGTTCCGGGTCACGGATCTCGACGGCGAGGATGATCGACCGCGGCGTCCGGCTGCGGAGTACGGCCATGAACGCGGCGATCCGCGCCGTGATCCGCGGCACGTCGGCGGTGATCCGCCGGCCGAGCGGTGGAAACTGAAACACGAGCGGCCCGGCCTTGGCGCCGAGGCCGGCGACCGCCGGATCGACGAACGTGGCCGCGGCGGCAGCGGCGTCGAGAAACGAGGCGTTGTCGCGGGCCGCCTCGCCGCTTCCGGGCTTCCGCAGCACGGGATCGGTGAACGCGGCCGGCGCCTTGACGACGAAGCGGAAGCGATCGGGCACCTGGGCCGCGTAGGTTGCGAACTCGCCCTTGGTGAGCGGCGCGTAGAACGTGCGGTCGAGGCTCACCGTCCGCAGGAGCGGATGGGCCGCGTAGGCCGGCAGGCCGTGGCGGGCGAGCGCCTGCTCGGAAGCCGGTTTGCCGTTTCGTGGAGCGAACACGAGGCCAGTCCATCCCGGGAACGACCAGCTCGACGTGCCGAGATGGACTGCGGCAGGAAGGGTACGGCCGAGCCGAACAACCTCCTCGGTCACCTCGGCCGGATCGATCGCGTCGGCATCACCGAAGAGGGAGAGTTGTGTGGTCATGGCTGCGGCTTGCAGGTGTCGCACGGGACTGGTTTCGGTCACCGCCGCGTGCCTGGGCACCGTAGCCTTCTCAGTGAACGATGCAAGGGCGATAATCGCCCGCCATGCACCCGATCGCGATTTCTCGCTGGCTGGCCAAGCAGGTCGACGGCCTCCGCTTCGGCCGCCCGACCCATTGCGTCTACGATCCGCTCGTCTATGCCCGCCGGTCGCACGAAGCCTACCTCCGTCGCTACGCGACGCAGGGAGTCGAGGCGATCCTCGTGGGCATGAATCCGGGGCCCTGGGGCATGGCCCAGACGGGCGTGCCGTTCGGCGAAGTTGGGATGGTGCGAGACTTCCTCGCCATCGACGAGCGGGTCGATCGGCCTCCCGTCGAGCACCCCAAGCGGCCGGTCGAGGGCTTCGGCTGCACGCGGAGCGAGGTGAGCGGCCGGCGATTCTGGGGATGGGCACGGGATCGCTACCGGACCCCGCGTCGCTTCAGCAAGACGTTCCTCGTCTCGAACTACTGCCCACTCGTCTTCATGGAGGAGTCCGGCCGCAATCGCACCCCAGACAAGCTTCCGGCTCATGAGCGCGAGCCGCTGTTTGCGGCGTGCGACGAGGCGTTGCGTCGGCTCGTTGCGTGGTGCGGCCCCAGGCAGGTGATCGGGGTCGGGGCGTTCGCCGCGGGGCGGGCCAGCGCGGCCCTCGGCGACCTGGGGCTGCCCGTCGGCACCATCCTTCATCCGAGTCCGGCGAGTCCCTTGGCGAATCGGGGCTGGGCCGAGCGGGCGGAGAAGCAGTTGGCCGCCCTCGGGATCAGGATGCCCGCGGCCGGCCGTGTCACCGGTTCCCGCCGGCCGTGACTTCGGCCACAATCACGACCCGTCCACGTGCCGGCATCAAGCGGAACACACCATGGCTCAACTGTACTTCTATTACTCGGCGATGAACGCGGGCAAGAGCACCACGCTGCTGCAGTCCGCGCACAACTACGAGGAGCGGGGCATGCAGACGCTTCTCTACACGCCGGTCATCGACAACCGGGCGGGGAAACCCACGATCCATTCCCGGATCGGAATTGCTTCCGACGCGATCGCGTTTGGCGGCGACTACGACTTCTTCGAGGCAATTCGGCAGAGGCAGCAAGCCGGTCCCGTGCACTGCGTGCTGATCGACGAGGCGCAGTTTCTCACGCCGGTTCAGGTCCTCCAACTCACGCTCGTCTGCGACCGGCTTTCGATCCCGGTCTTGTGCTACGGCATCCGGACCGATTTTCAGGGCGAGCCCTTCGAGGGGAGCAAGTACCTGCTCGCCTGGGCCGACAATCTCGTCGAGATCAAGACCATCTGCCGCAGTGGCAAGAAGGCGACCATGAATGCCCGTCTCGACGAGCACGGGAATCAAGTGACCGAGGGCGCACAGATCGACATCGGCCTGCACTACGAGGCGATGAGCCGCAAGGAGTTTCGCCTCGACGAAGTGTCGCCGGTGGCCAGAAAGCACCGCGGGTGAGGCGCCGCCCCGGAATCAGCATGCCCAATCGCGTCAGCGATGTGGGATCGAGTTGAAGGTCAGGCGTGGTGCTGCCGTACGCCTCACGGCGTTATACGCGTCACACTTGATCCTGAGGCGTTCCTGCGGCGGTGTCACTCCGCCAGGAAGCCCCGAGCGGGAGCGAGGGGATCGTGCGTGGCGGCGGCGAGCGACGCGTGCCGATCCGCGGAGCCGTTCCCGTCGCTTCCGCTCCGGGCTTTGAGGGTTCAGTGGAAAACGCGCGCGGATCAAGTGTGCCGCGTATACCATGCCGTCGCCTGCGCGAGCGACAGCGATCGCAGGCGGCACAGGTTGAAATCCTGTGCTACGCGCAAGCCCATGACTCAGGCCGGGAGGTCGTCCCACATCGGGCACCAGAGCGGCGTCCGGGGGAAGAGTTGCCCGGCGAGCTTCTGGGCCATCTGTGTGGAGGGCTCCATGCGACCGGCGGCCACCGCCTCGACCGGGTCGCACTGGCCGAGCAGCAGCCGCCCGAGCTCGTCGTCGGAGAGCCTGAGGTAGCTGCGGCCCACACGTCCCGGATGCACCGTCGCTTCCCGAGGCTCCTTGGCATCGATGATGATCGAACCGCGGAACGACGGGGCGTCGAGGCCCAGTTCCACCGTCTCCTTGATGTCGGCGGCGACCACGCGGGCCGCCACCGCCGGAGCCTGGGCCGAGAGCAGGTCGAGCGGCCGGAAGACCTTGGCCACGATCATCCGATCGCCCCCCTGGACGAGGCTCGCACCGCCGGCCACCGCCTCATGAAGCGGATCGGCGGCGCTCGATTCGTAGACGATCTCCTGGCGGTCGTTCTCGATCGCCTCGGCACACACCCTGCCGAGAATCTCCCGTTCCAGGCCGGCGAACTCGGGGTCGGCCATGATCTCGAGCACCCGGTTGCCCGCCTGGATGCAGTAGCCGACGATCCGGGCGCTCGACTCGTGGAGCTCGTACCGATCCTGGCCGACGAGCGCGACGATGATCGAGTCGAAGGCGCCGCGGCTCACGAGCCAGCGGCAGTAGTTCTCGCTGCGGTCGATCGGGCCGACGAACCGTGACACGTTCTGCTTGTAGATCCTCAGGATCGCCGGCAGCTCCACATGCCGCCACTGCCGCATGGTCACACCCTCGCCCGCTCGCTGCGGAGCCTCGAGAAGCCTCGCGAGGATGTCGGTCGGTCGGCCGGGCGTCGCCGAATCGCGGCCGAGAACGCTCCAACCGAGTTCATGAAACGACGGGGCGATCCGGGTGCGCGAAAAGGCCACCGCCGCCCCTGCCTGCCGGATGCGGTCTTCGGCCGCGCGGACGAGCCGCTGGCCGTGGCCGGCGCCGCGACACTCGGGCAGCACGGCGACGCGGTCGAGCACCGCGCCGCGGACGACGGCCGAGCCGATCATCAGGTCGCGGGGCACGATCTCCACGTGGCCGACGATGCGACCGCCGAGCCGGGCCACGAGCCGATTGGCGGAGTCGTGCTCCGGATGGTCAACCGCTGCATGAAACTCGGCCCGAGACGGAGGCGTGGGCAGGCCTGCAAGGAGCTGCAGAATCTCGCTCTGGTCGCCTGCCCGAGCAGGAGCCACATGACAATCCTCGAGCATCCAGGCCGGGGGCTTGAGCGGCAGCACCGGATGATGCGGCACATGGAGGATCGCGGGGCGTTTTGCCACAGGCCGCCGCGAGACGACCGTGCCCGAGGGGCGGATTTCGACGGTTTCGACGACTGGAGACGGATGCTTCAACCGGGCTGCGGAGGCCTCAGCCTGAGGCTCGCGATCGGTTCCGGCGGCGATTTTCACGGCGGCGGGCTTCGCGGCCGTCTTGCGGGCCGCCGGCCGCGCGGCCGTCTGCGCGGCGGCGCGAATCTTCAGGCGGCTCTTCTTCTTGCCCTGACGGGCCGCGGCAGGCACCTCCCGCTCGCGTGCGGCGGGCCTCGATGATCGCCGGGGATGACCGACAACGCCACCCTCCGACGGCACGCCACCACATGCCCTCGACCCGGGCCGCCTTCTCGGGAAACGATCCACCCGATGCATGATGCCTCCTTTCCCTGGAGCCGCAATCGAACCAGTCCGTTGGCGGACAATCTATGCGGGGCCTGCACCGTTTTCCAGTAGCAGGAAACTTTTCACCACGTTTTCCGGGAAAAAACACCAAGGGACTTCTCGCGATCGCAGCACCGTTCGGGCCTTCTCGGCAGTGGCGCACCTCGCCATCTGCGCCTCCGTCGCCACCCGCTCTCCCTCGAGCAGCGCGGCGAGCCGCTCGTTGATCGCGCGGATTTCCTGGCACCTGCGACGGGCGAGCGTGACGGTCGGGTGCGTCTCGATCCAGCGGCGCTTGGCGGCGATGAGTTCGCGGACGCCCTCCGGCTGGGAGGCATGCGGCTCGAGGTGCCGCTCGGGGTGGTAGCGGAAGTCGCGAAGCGCTGCCCTCGTAGCCAGCAGGCCCGCGGCCGGGTCGGCGGTCTCGAGCGTGGGGAATGCCTCCGCCAGTGGCAGGCGAAGCGTGCCCGAGACGACGGCATGCCGCGGCGGGTCGGAGCCGACCAGCCTCCGCACCACGTCGTCGGTGATGGCATCGTAGGCGGCGCCGCCGATGCCGTGCACGAAAACGTCGGCGACCAGGAGCCGCGATACGAGCGTCGTCACGATCGCCCGTGGCCGCAGTCGGATCGAGTGCTCCTCCATCCTCGAAAGGGCGTCGATCCACTTCGAGGGCGACGTGTCGGGATCGATCGGCAGTTCGATCCGCAGCGTTTCCATGTCGGACAGCGCCAGGACGCCGGGCGTCGCCGTGTTGGCGAACACGCGGCGGCGGCGGGGATCCTCCCGCGACCACATCCACCACGGCACCTCGATCCACTCGCCTGCTGAATCATGACGCACGGCGAGGTCGGGCATCGGCCGGCCGTGGCCGCGAACCCGGCGCGTGCGGCGGAAGTCGGCGAGCGACTCGTTGTAGGCCGCATGCAGCTGCCGCGCGTGGGCCAGGAGCCAGCCCACGAAGACCATCACCGTCGGCAGCCGCATCATCTCGCTCACCGGCAGTTCGAGCGTCTCCATGCCGAACCGCTCCTCGAGCATGTGCCGCGCCTGCGCGATCCCGAGCCCGAGCCGGTGGCTGGCCTGCGCCCGCTCCACCACCAGCGGCCACCACGGACGGAGGATCGGCCGTGGCACGAGCGGCGCCAGCAGACGGCAGGCGCGATCCCCGAACGACGCGAAGCACTCCGCATCGATCACGGGCCGCTCCTCCCACGCCGCCTCGACGGTAAACGCGTCGAAGGGCACCTCCTCAACGTGGGCCGAGTCGGGCGTGCCCACCGGCACCGCCGCGGTCACGCGGCTGCACCGGTCAGTGTCCACCACCAGATTCAACGCCGTGCCGCCGACCTGCCGGGCATAGTCGTCGAGCGCGGCGTTCTTGAGCCAGACACCGGGATGGAAGAGTTCGGGCTGATGGCCGCCCATGATGATCGGTCGGGCGATCCAATCGGCCACGTCCGCAGGCCGGTCGACGTGGCGATAATGCCCGGTGTATTCCGTGGCCACCATCAGCACCTCGCGGCGGGTCGCGGCCACCAGCTCCCAGAGCCGCATGTCGCCGATCCGCAGGTCGAGGGCCGCCCGAAGCAGCCGGTTGTTGTCGACGAGGGCCTCGATGGAGCCGGATCCCGGGCCGGGCACGACCGGCGGGTCGATGAGTCGGGCCCCCGAAGGCTCGGGGGCGGAATAGCGGCGCGAGGGCATGGCCATGGGCGGACGCGTCACGCCGAGGCGTCATGGCCTCCGGCCGCAGCGGCGACGGCCGCCTCAGCCCGATCGAGAACGCGGCGGTAGTAGGCCAGACGGGTCGCCGCATCGTCCAGAGCGCCTCCGAAACTTCTCGCCAGGTCGAGGTAGACCAGCGGCACGGGAAGTTCCACGATTTCCAGACCCGCCGCCGCTGCCTGCACCCAGACTTCCAGCGGCATCGCGTAACCCGTCTCCGCCACGTGGAGGGATTCGAGAGCCCGCCGGGAATAGGCCTTGAATCCGCAGAAGGCGTCGGTGATCGCGAGGCCGAGCCGCTCGTTGATCTCCGCGGTGACCTCCTCGTTGATCCGCCGTCGGGCCGCAGGGGGCAGGCTGTCGCCGGCGAACCGCCTGAGATAGCGGCTGCCGCTGACGATGTCGGCCGGCGAGGCGGGATTGGTCGCCGCCGCGACGAACTCGGGAATCAACCGTGGCTGGTGCTGACCGTCGCAGTCGATCGTGACGAGGCCGTCCCAGGGGCCGGCGAGCGTTTCGCGGAAAGCGGTGGCGAGCGCGGCGCCATAGCCGACGTTGACGGCGTGCCGCACCACGCGGACGTCGCCGCGACAGGCGACGCGATCAGCCAGCAGGTCGGACGTGCCGTCGGTCGAACCATCGTCCACGACGAGCACGTCGGCGGTGTGCTTGAGAACCTCGTCGAGCACGCCCGCGACGTGAGCCGCTTCGTTGAACACCGGCAGAGCGGTCAGAAAACGTGCCATGCCACCCCACAGGGTTCGGGAAGGTCGCCGGACCGCCGGCAGACGCATCAGCAAGTATTGGCGCGCGACAGCCGCCGGGCAACGCGCCGGTATGGGCCCCTTTTTTAGCCTCTTCAGGCCCCCAGCCGTCACAACCAGACTACGTTACAACCAGCCCAGGGGATCGCGCTCGTCGCGGCTGGCCCAGCAGGTGAGTCCGGGCACGGCGGCCGCCAACCGCTCCGCCAGCACGTCCATCGAAAACCGTTCGCTCGCATGGTGGCCCACCGCCACCACCGCCATGCCGGCCGCCTCGGCCTCGGTCGCCTGGTGAAGCTTGATCTCGCCGGTGAAGAGCGTGTCGCATCTGCCGCGGACCACCTGCTCGACGCAATCGCCCCCCGACCCGCAGACGATCCCCACACGGCCGGCCGGCCGACCGGGGTCGCCGGCAATCTGCACGTGATGCACGCCGAGGGCCGCCGCCGCCCGCGCGGCGAGGTCGGACACGCGACAGCCCTGCTCGGCCGTACCGGCGCGGCCGAAGCCCACGAGCGGCACGTCGGCATCGGGCTCGATCGGGGCCACGTGCGCGAGACCGAGCCGTTCCGCGAGCTGGTCGTTGATGCCCCCGGCCGCGGAGTCCCACGCCGTGTGGCTGCTCCAGATGCCCGCCCCCGCGCCGATCACGTCGAGGAGCACCCGCCCCGGCCCGGTGGCCGGCGTGATCCGTGGCACGGGCCGAAACGGCAGCGGGTGGTGCGAGACGACCAGATCGGCCCGCTCGCGAACCGCCTCGGCCGCAACCTGCGGAGTGAGCGTCAGGCAGGTCATCACGCGCGAGATCGCGTCCCGCCGCGGCGCCACCAGCAAGCCCACCGCGTCCCACGACGCCGCCAGCCGCAGCGGGGCGAGCTGTTCCAGGGCGGCGATGACTACTTCGAGCGTCGGCATGGCGACAGGATACTATGGTGCCGCACGCATCGCGATCCGAACCCCCACGCCGCCCATGGACACATCCCGCATTTCCGTGCCTGCGGTGATGCTCGCCAAAGACCTCCGGCGGGCGCTCCGCCTGGCCCATGATCTGGGCGTGCAGGGCGTGGAGCTCGACGCGCGTCACGGGCTCGATCCCGCGCAGGTCACACAGACCGGCCTGCGGCAGATTCGCAAGTGGCTCGGCGACGAGGGGGTCGAAGTCTCGGCGATCTCGTTTCGCACCCGCGGCGGATACGCCGACCCAGACAGGCTCGAAGGGCGGATCGCGGCCACCAAGACCGCGCTCAAACTCGCCCATGACCTCGGGGCTGGGCTCGTGCTCAACCACATCGGCGACATTCCCGCCGAGCAGGCCGGCCCCCAGTGGCAGCTGCTCGTCGACGTGCTCAGCGACCTGGCGAACTTCGGCGAGCACGTCGGCGCCACGCTCTGCGCGGAAGCGGGCCGCGCCGCGCCTGCCGATCTCGCCCGGCTGATCGCCGCGCTGCCGGAAGGGGGCCTTGTCTGCGATCTCGTCACCGGGGCGCTGGTGGTCCACGGCCACGATCCCGCCGCCGCGGTCGCGACCCTCGGCCATCACGTGGCGAGCGTGCATGCCACCGACGCAGTGGCCGGAGCGTTCGCGGGGCGCGGCCGGGCCGTGGTGCTCGGCACCGGTCAGGTCGATTTCCCCGCTGTGTTCGCGGCGCTGGAGGAGCGGGGCTACCGGGGCTGGATCGGCATTGAGCCCGTCGATGAACGGAATGCCAAGGAGGAGCTTTCTGAAGCGATCACCCACCTCGCGACCCTGTAGTCGCCCGAACGGCAGTCGCCTGGATCTGACGTTTGACCCACCCGTGCATGGACCCTAGTCTCTGCTCCATGGCACGCGGCAGTTCGGCATCTCGGACGGTCACCTGGCTCATGCTCGCGGCTTACGCGGCCGTCGTCTCGGGTGTGCCGCTGCCCATCGCCGGTTCGCCGCCAGCGGCCGGCTCCCCCACCGCCAAGCGGCTGGCCGACAAAGATCGCTCGCGGCCTTTTCCCTGCATGGACAAGCCCTGTGGCTGCGCCACGGCCGAGCAATGTTTTTCCACCTGCTGCTGCAACTCGCCGGCCGAACTGCTGGCCTGGGCCGAGACCAACCACCTTGACCCAGCCACGCTGCTCGCCCTCCGACGACGAGTGGCCACGGCAGCTCCGGCTTCCGACCGGTCATCGTGCTGCTCGTCGACCGCAGCATCGACATCGTGCTGCGACAGCGTGACTGAGGCGCCGGCGCCGGATGACTGCCGCGCCTGCCAATCTCTTGCCGCGGCTCCGTCATGCTCCGCGACCGCGGAACCCGACCCGATCGATCAGCCGGCTCCCGTCGAAGACGGCACCTCAGCCCCCATGCCGTCGAAGGTGATCTCGCTGAAGGCGATGCTCGCCTGCGGAGGCGTCCTCGCCGGCTGGACCGCAGCAGTGACCTCGCTTCCCCCGCCCGCCACCCTGCGCTGCGAGTCATGCATGCGGCTCGTCGGCATGATTTCCATCACCGACGAGATCGGCCGCTCAGTCGATCCGCTCCGCGACGCGCCCCCTCCTCGGGCCTGAACGCCTCGTGTGACGCTTCGTTCAGGTCGCCGCCCCGCCCGGTGCGAATCCGCATTCGCCGCCGGGCGGTGGCTCACCCCTCACCGCGGGGCTTTCGTATGCCCGCGCTCGGGGACCATCGCCCAAGGAGGTTTTCATGCGCTCATGCTTGCGTCTCCTGCCCTTGCGCGCCGCCGCCGCGGCATGCCTGCTCGTGCCCGCCGCTGCGTCCGTCTCGTGCGGCCACGGCGTGGAGTACCAGCTCACCTTTGATCCTGTCAGTGGCAAGATCCAGACGCGGCAGATCGTCTCCACGGAGAGGCGTCCCGTGACGCTCACGGCACTCACGCGCATCTACGTCATCCCCTTCGAGGTCGCCGACGGCACCACGCCGCCGCTGCACCCGGCAGCCCAAGCCGCCTGGTACTCCAAGCCCGACATCACCGACTATCCGTCGGGTAACGGCCTCTGCTACCAGTGGGACACGGCGTCGCCCACCGGTGGCCAGCTCGCCGGCACGAACTGGTCGTGGAAGGATTCGTCGTCACTGCCCAATCTCGCCGGGACGGTATTCGCCTACCGGTTCACCGACCGCGTGCTGAAGTGGGACGGCACGCAGTTCACCGCGGCGGCGGCGGGAGCGACGCAACTCCAGGCCTTCCGCGGCGACGCCACCACGGTGCCGACCGTGTTCATGACGACGGCCAGCGGTTCGTCGCTGGCCTTCACGGCGGTCGGATCGTCGACGCAGAACACAAACCCTCACACGAACGCCGGCTTCCGGCTGCTGGGCGACGGCACGAGCTTCGCCCCATCTGCGGCCGGGCCCGGCACCGACGGCATCTACCTCCAGGGCATGCAGGTGACGACGAGTGCGACGACACCGGCTGGTGTGGCCGTGGGGGCGTCGGAACCGGCCTACATGGTGTTCTCCAAGAACACGTCGCATGCCGACGCCTATGCCGTGGCGGCAGCGTTTGCGACGACGCAGGGCATCCCGCTCAACCAGATCCAATCGGTGCCCGAACCAACGACATCGGTCCTCGTCGCCGGCGCGGCCGTGGCCGCGGTCGTCGAGTGGCGGCGGCGGGCGACTCGTCGAGGATGCCGCACATGAAGAGCCGCGGGCTTACCCTCGTCGAGCTTCTCGTCGTGATCGCGATCATCGCGACGCTCGTGGGGCTCCTGCTGCCGGCCGTGCAGGCCTCCCGCGAGGCGGGCCGACGCACGCAGTGCGCGAGCAACCTCCGACAGGTGGGCCTCGGCTGGCTCGGCCACACCGAGGCCCATCGCGGCCTCTTTCCCCGCACCGACCACGAGAAAGACGCGCAGGGCCGCTCGCAGTCGTGGATCTTCACGATGGCGCCGTGGATCGAGAGCTGCGACGCGATCCGCATCTGCCCCTCCGACAGCCGCGCCGAGGAACGGCGGGCGGCGCTGGCGACGAGCTACCTGCTCAACTCCTTCGTCTCGATGGCGATCCCGAACGCGGTCGATCGGATGTCGAAGCTCGCGGCCTCGTCGCGGACGCTCGTCACGTTCGAGATCTCGCCGCGAATGACGCCGAAGGCCGCCAACGACCACGCCCATCCCAACGACTGGTTCTCTGCCGGCACCATCGCCCAGGAAACCCGCTATCCGGGCTGGATCTGGTATGCGTCGCAAGGGGAGGCCAACTTCGGCGACTGCGCCGTGCCCGCCACCAACGGTGGCACCGCCCGTACCGACCGGCTGCACGTCGGCCAGGCCAACTATCTCTTCGCCGACGGCCACGTGGAGGCGATTTCAGCGGTCTCCATCGCCGACTGGGTCGCCGCCGCCGTCGCCGCTCCCGACCAGCCCACGTTCGCCATGCCCGACGCCATGCCCCGTGATCGCCGCTGAGCCACCGCACGCACCACACGAAACCTCTCCCACGCTCGAGAACCGCCATGACGAGGCCCGCCACCATGACGACCCCCGCAACCCCTTCCGCTGCGGTCACCCACCGTCGCGCGATTCTCGCCGCGTGCCTTGCCGCCGGCTTCGTGCCTTGGCTCGCTCAGCGTGCGAGCGGCCACGGCGATCCGTTCGTCGTCACCTACGCCGCCGCGACCAACCAGCTGACCGTGAGCCCCGTCGTCTACGACGTCTTCAACGTCGATGAAAACCTCGCCACGCCCGGCTTCGGGTTCCCGATCGCGACGATCTATCCCGGCTTCGGCCGGGCTGACTCACTGCCGGCCAACACGGCGGTAAGCCTGCGGTTCACGTCGCCACTGGCGTACTGGAACCCCGCGACGAGCCCGCTCGATCCGCTTCCCGTCGCGTCGGGCACGATCAGCGTGTGCAATCGTGGTGCGGCGACGGCGACGATCGCGGCGACCGGAATCGCCGGCACGAATCCGCTTTTCGTCGATACGTTCGTCGGCTATCCCGGCGAGCATCATCACTTCACCGCCTACGAACTCACGAACCCCGATGCACCCGGCCTCTACGGGCTCTGGGCCGAGGCCACGGCGACCGGGCCAAGCTATCCGGCGGGTACGACGTCGCCGAGCGCGCCGTTTTTGATCGTGCTCAACTGGGGACTCGAAGACGAGCAGCAGTATCAGGACGGGGTCACGCGGCTGGCCGCCCTGCCCGGCCCCGTGATCACGATCACGGTCTCGAGCGGCACGCAGACGCAAAGCCAGGCCGGATATCCACTCCTCTCGGGCGCACCACCGGTCGTGAAGGCGGGGGCCGGCACGCTCATCGTCGATCACGCCAACACGCTCACCGGCTCAACGACGATCCAGCAGGGCACGCTGCGGCTGTCCAATCCGTCGGCACTCGCCACGAGCACCATCGTGCCGCTCGCCAGCGGCACGCTCGCGGTCACGCCCTTCCTGCAGACGACCGTCGGCGGCTTGGCCGCGAACGCCGGCGGCATGATCGATGTCGGCAGCGGCATGATCACCGTCGCTCGAGGCCTCGCCCCCGCCGACCTGATGGCCGCGATCCTCGCCGGCCTCGGCGACGGCTCGTGGAATGGCGGGAGCGGGATCACGTCGAGCGGCGCGGCGGCCGATCTGGCGGCGAGCATCCCGCGGGCGGTCGGCTGGCTCGACCATGGCGACGGTTCGGTGGC
This sequence comes from Planctomycetota bacterium, assembly GCA_018970605.1. Lineage (GTDB taxonomy): Bacteria > Planctomycetota > Planctomycetia > Pirellulales > UBA1268 > QWPN01. The sequence goes on from JAGWWA010000017.1 coordinate 34,274, forward strand.
CTTCGCCTACGCAGCACCGGGCGACACGAACCTCGACTGGCAGGTGGACATTCTCGACGCGGCCAACTTCCTCGCCGGCGGCCGATTCGACTCAGGGCTGCCCGCGAGTTGGAACGAGGGCGACTTCACCTACGACGGCGTCGCCGACATCCTCGACGCGGCGGGCTTTCTCTCGACGGGGCTGTTCGACGCGGGGGGCTACAACCCGCCAGCAGGGGCCGGCGCAGTCGCTGCCGTTCCGGAGCCGTCCACGGGACTCGTCATCGCCGCCGCGGCAATCATCGCCTGCTGCCTCAATCGACGGTTTTGATGTCCCCAAAAACCCCGAGCGGGAGCGCGGGGATTGAGCGTGGCGATCCACCACGCCCGTTCGTGCAGCCGCCCCAATCCCCTCGCTGGCGCTCTGAGCTTCCTGACGGGCCGACAGCGTCTGCAATCTCCAGAACCTTCATGCGAGCCTGGCCGCCAGCGCGATCGCCGCCGTCTCCACGCGGAGCACATGTGGCCCGAGCGATACCCGCCGTCCCCCGGCAGCCTCGATCGTCGCGAGTTCCTCCGCGGTAAAGCCCCCTTCGGGGCCAACGAGGGCGACGACCGGCCGGCCTTCCGAGGCGACCGTTTCGAGCGGCACGCCATCGCGGTCTGCGACGACGAGCGTGTCGCCGCCTGCCGCGTCGCTCGCGATCACGGCGACGCTCTTCGGCCCGCCGATCGTCATGACCGTATCGCGGCCACACTGCTTGCAGGCCTCGATCACGCCGCGGGAGAGCCGCTCGACGGCCGCCGGCGTGGCCTCCGCGACGCCGCGGGTCGTCGCCAG